>JBGTGG010000152.1:0-81915 GCA_041746855.1 Cyclobacteriaceae bacterium
GTTAGCGGGGTCGTCTTTTATTTTTTTTCTTATACTTTTTTCATTCTCCGTTGTCAGCGTGGAGAAACTTAAATGGTTGGTTGTCAAAGGTTAACTTTTAATTGTCGTGGAGAATTTGTCCCGGTGACAGGGCATTGTTGCTAACGTTTGGCTATGTGTATTACGTATATTTCCATTGTATACTTTAAGGTCAAAAAACGCTCTATTCGACTTAAAAAGCAAGAAAATGGAGTATATTTAAAAAGAGGAATTTTCATGGTTTCTTGTCCTTCAATATCTTACTTGTTGCAATGTTGTCCAACGGACTTTTGATTTTATCCATTCCAAACTTAGTTACTTGTGCGTACAATTCTGTGGTAACAGGCGATTCATGCCCTAAAAGGATCTGAATATAGCGGGTAGATGTTCCTGATTCCAATAAATGGGTTGCAAAAGAATGTCGCAACATATGTAGCCTTACGTGTTTTTTGATATTTGCACGCGCACAAGCCTTTTGCAGTATTTTCTGTAGGCTGCTAGCCGTATAACGATCTCCTTTCTGCCCCTCAAACAACCAAAACTTAGGCGTGTATTCTTTTAAATATCGGCCAATAATCGGTGCCAACGTGCTGGCCAGTATACTCTGCCGGTCTTTCCTGCCTTTTCCATTCCGGATAAAAACAATATTTCGGTCAAGGTCAACATCTCCAATGCGTAGGTTCAGTACTTCACTACGTCTCAATCCCGCAGAGTAGGTAAGCATCAACAAACACTGATGCTTCAGGTTTTCCAACGCACTAAAGATCGCAATCACTTCTTCCTCGCTCAAAACTTCAGGCAACCTGCGCTCTTTCATGGGCCGTTCTATGTAGTATACCTTTCGCGTCTGAAGCAAAACTTTTTCATAAAAAAATTTGATCGCATTGATGGCCTGGTTCTGATGACTCCTGCTTATTTTTTTCTGCTCAACCAGGTACAACAGGTAGTTGCGGATATCCAGCTCTTCCAAATCAGCAGGATGGGAATCGTAATAGAAATGTAAGAAGTGTGTAAAGTTTGAAAGATAGGTTTTATGTGTATTGGCCGAATAGCCCCGCAGGTTTAGCTTTTGTTCCATCATGCGCAATGCTTGTCGGTGAAAAGGGTTCAATTCTTTTTTTACCAATGATTGATCTTCTGGTAAGTGAACACTAGTTTGCACTGTTTGGGTTATTGTATTTTCAAATCCTTCAAGATCAACGGGTGCCTTAGCTTCCAGTCGTTCACAAAGCTCATCCAGGGAAATATTTTTCTGAACAACATACCAACACCGATGGGTACTGCTATATTTCCGTTCAGGTATTTTTTTTACTACTTCTGCCAACCCGGTATCAAAATGAAAGTAAATTCCAAAGCAATGCTCATCACGATGAAATAAAGGCTTAACGGTAAATTTTTTCATTGCTGATCATTTTATTTAAGGCCAACGATTCCGGAATATAACCAATAAAAAATCCACATCATAAAGAATCACCTAAGAAGTGGTATATGCTTGCAGTTCTTCCACCGCCCACATAATTCCTCAACTGCCTGTGAAATTCTTGTTCGTACCTTCCCCAGGATTTACCTATTTTTCTACATTACAAACCAAATGGACTTATTTAATCAAATGTTTTATTAAACCCCACTGACTTTGAAAAGGAGAGATTTTGTACAATTAGCAGGTTTGGGATTAGGCGCTACAGCAATGCCGCTTTCTCTTTTTGGAAACCCTATTTCTGCTGAAGCCCTGCTGGATGTTGGGCCGGATGCAGCCGCAAAAAAGAAGTTGGCGGACATCGCCCTCAACACCACTAAATCAAAAGGCGCCACCTACACCGATGTACGCATCGGCCGCTACCTCAACCAATATGTTTTTACACGTGAAACACGGGTACAAGGTATTACCAATACGGAATCATACGGTGTTGGTATCCGCGTGATCAGCAATGGTACCTGGGGATTTGCTGCCACCAATGACGTTACGCCCGATGGTATCAAAAAAGCTGCGGAGCAAGCTGTAGCCATCGCCAATGCGAATTCAAAATTTCAAACCGAACCCGTAAAATTGGCACCCACCAAATCGCTGGGCGAAGTTTCATGGAAAACACCAATCAAGAAAAATGCTTTTGAAGTTCCGGTGTCTGATAAAGTTGATTTGTTGTTGGCTACCAATGCGGCAGCCATGAAAGGCGGTGCAAGTTTTGTCAACTCCGTGCTCTTTATGGTAAACGAACAAAAATATTTCGCCTCCAGTGAAGGTTCGTATATCGACCAGGATATTCACCGCATTTGGCCAAACTTTGGTGTAACAGTTGTTGATCGTGCCGAAGGAAAATTCAAAGCACGTCAGGCGATGAGTTCGCCAATGGGAATGGGCTACGAGTATTTGGATGGGCTTTCAACGGATAAAATCCCCGGACCGGGCGGCCTTCAGTTGTATACAAATTCATACGATATAATCGAAGACGCTACACTGGCGGCAGAACAAGCAAAAGAAATGCTTTCCGCAAAATCAGTTGATCCTGGAAAATATTCAATGGTGTTGGAACCAAACCATTTGGGCCTTACCATTCATGAGTCCGTGGGCCATCCACTTGAGCTCGACCGCGTATTGGGATACGAAGCAAATTATGCAGGAACCAGTTTCGCTACAATAGACAAATGGAAATCCGGCAACTTCAACTATGGAAGCAAGATCGTAAATATTTTTGCCGACAAAACCCAGGAGGGTTCGCTTGGGGCCGTGGGATATGATGATGAAGGTGTGCCGTGCAAACGCTGGGATCTGATTAAAGATGGAGTACTGGTAAATTACCAGGCCATCCGCGACCAGGTGCACATGCTTGATCAAAAAGAATCGCATGGATGCTGCTACTCGCAAAGCTGGAGCGATGTACAATTCCAACGCATGCCAAATGTATCCTTGGCTCCTGGAAAAGAAAAATACTCTTCTGCTCAAATGATCAAGGATGTGGAGAAGGGGATTTATATCGCGGGCCGTGGATCGTATTCAATCGATCAACAACGCTACAACTTCCAGTTTGGGGGAACTGTTTTCTACGAAATCAAAAATGGTCAGATCGCAGGCATGTTGAATGATGTTGCGTATCAATCGAACACACAAGAGTTTTGGAACAGCTGTACTAAAATCTGTGACGAGAGTGATTACAGGATGTTTGGATCTTTCTTCGATGGAAAAGGACAGCCATCACAAGTAAGTGCTGTGTCGCACGGAAGCTCAACTTCCCGGTTCGATAACATCAATGTCATCAACACAGGCAGGACCATTTGATTTTTTTAAAACGCTAAGAACAAACATATCATGGCAATACTTTCAAAAGAAGAAGCAAAAAAAATATTGGAAAAGGTGATAGGCCTTTCCAAAGCGGATGGTTGTGAAGCCAATCTGGGAGGATCCAACGAGGGCAACATCCGGTATGCACGAAATTCGGTTTCAACGGCTGGTCACAATAGCAATGTCAGCCTTGCAGTGCAATCGAACTATGGCACAAAAGTAGGCACGTCAACGGTCAATGAGTTTGATGAAGCCTCGCTCGAAAAAGTTGTAAGAATATCGGAGGAATTAGCGAGGCTGGCACCCGAGAATCCGGAGTTTATGCCACCACTGGGTCCACAAACTTACGGAGAGTCTAAAACGTATTTTGATTCATACAAAAAACTTACACCTGAGTCGCGTGCAGCTGCAGCTGCAAAGAGCATTGCACCAGCCGCAAAGAAAGATGTAACTGCCGCGGGTTTTATTGAAGACCGCCACAGCTTTTCATCGATGATGAATAGCGCAGGATTGTTTGCTTACAATGAATCTACCAGCGTAGACTTCACCGTAACCATGCGTACCAATGATGGAACTGGTTCAGGTTGGGTTACGCGTGATTACAATGATGTAAGCAAACTCGATACGGCTGAAGCATCCAACATTGCATTGAACAAAGCGATCATGTCGCGCGAAGCAAAAGCAATTGAGCCGGGAAAATACACGGTGATTCTGGAACCCTCCGCAGCTTCTGATTTATTGGGAAACATGTTGTTCAGCTTGAATGCACGAACTGCCGATGAAGGAAGAAGTTTTATGTCGAAGAAAGGTGGTGGAACAAAAGTTGGAGAAAAGATAGTTGATGAAAGGGTGAACATCTATTCTGATCCATTTAATTTAGAAGTTCCGGCATCACCCTGGACGGGCGATGGGCAGGCGCGGAAGAAGATGGACATTATCCGCAATGGTGAAGTAAAAAATTTATTTTACGATCGCTATTGGGCTTCACAAAAAAATGTAGAGCCTGTTCCGTTTCCGGCAAACATCATCATGGAAGGTGGCACCGCTTCGGTTGAAGAATTGATCAAGAGCACAGCCAAAGGTGTATTGGTTACGCGCTTCTGGTATATCCGTTCCGTTGATCCGCAAACATTATTATACACCGGGTTAACACGTGATGGTACTTTCTATATCGAGAACGGAAAGATCAAACATCCGATCAAAAACTTCCGCTTTAATGAAAGCCCGATCATCATGCTCAACAATCTAGAAACACTGGGTAAGCCAACCCGTGTAGATGGAAGATTAATTCCTGCCATGAAGATTCGTGACTTTACGTTTACAAGTTTGTCAGACGCAGTTTAATCGTATGACTAAAGTTCCAGCGGGACGTACTAATTTTAGCCCCGGGCTTCAGCCCGGGGATTTAAAATAACAATACAAAAGCGCCATAGGAAATTTTAATCGAGCGTATAATTTTTTGGCGCGCACGCGAATCACGTTCCCAGACAGGTAATAAGCTTATAATCTTGAATATAATCTTTTGAGTAGTCTAAAGGATTTTTTTACTACTCTTTCGGCAAAGGAAAGGCTGTCGAAGGGTAAGCCTGACTCGAATAGTAATAACAATCTAATTTTGAATACAAAAGAAAACCGTTTTTTCTTTACGCGACTTCAATATGAATCCGGTGATTGGGATGTGGATCAGCGCATGCCTTCCAATGTGCTCAACTCGCTGGTGGAGTATACAACCCTTCCGGTGGATACCCAGGAAAATGTGATCTCCCTTTCGGGGAAAGAGATATTTCGAGCACCCTTTTGCTATCTCAGCGGACATAAACTGGTAGAGTTTACCAAGCAGGAACGCGAGAATTTTGAAAAGTATGTTCGCAATGGTGGTTTTGTTTTCGTTGATGATTGCAACCACGACATAGACGGGCTTTTTGCAAAATCTTTTGAAGCGCAAATGGAAATGATTTTTCCAGGCGAATTAAAAAAAATCCCAAACAACCATCCGCTCTATTCAAGCTTCTTTACGTTCGATGGACCACCCACCACCACGCAGGAACTGAATGGCTGGGGCGATGACATTGTACATGATTATTTAAAAGCCATTCAGGTCAACAACCGAATAGCGGTCTTGTACAGCAACAAAGACTACGGTTGTGAATGGGATTACGACTTTCGAAACAAGCGATTTTATAAAATTGATAACACACGGTTTAGTGTCAACATTGTGATGTATGCACTCACAGCCTAACAAGAATTTATGGAGCAGGATTTAAAACAAGTTGAGCAGGAAGCAAAAGCAGTAATTGGTAAGCTTACTGATTTACGAAACGAAATAAAGAAAGTAATTGTCGGGCAGGAAAAAGCAATTGATCAACTACTGATTACTTTTTTAGCAGGTGGCCATGCATTATTGGAAGGCGTTCCTGGTTTGGCGAAAACATTGATGATCCGCTCGATGGCCGATGCCATTGATTTATCGTTCAAGCGCATTCAGTTTACCCCCGATTTAATGCCTTCAGATATTATCGGAACGGAAGTGTTGGAAGAAGACCACTCTACAGGAAAGCGTTTTTTCAAATTCAACAAAGGCCCAATTTTCTCAAATATTATTTTGGCCGATGAGATTAACCGCACTTCCCCCAAAACACAATCTGCTTTGCTTGAAGCGATGCAGGAATTTGAAGTTACATATGCCGGAACAACCTATATATTGGAAAAGCCCTTCTTTATTCTGGCAACACAAAACCCGATTGAACAAGCCGGTACCTTTCCGTTACCGGAAGCACAATTGGACCGTTTTCTTTTGTATATAAAAATCGATTACCCAACGGCTGAAGAGGAAGAATCAATTTTATTGAACACAACAGGAAGTAAGAAGAATAGAATTCAAAATGTAATTGACGGTAAAGAAATAGTGCAGGCACAAGCAATGGTGCGTGATGTGCACATCAGCAGCGAATTGATTCGGTATGTGAGTGAAATTGTTCGCGCAACACGCCCGAATACGACTACAGTGAAATTTGTAAAAGACTGGGTACGATGGGGAGCCGGTCCACGTGCCGGCCAGGCCATGATTCTTGCTGCCAAAGCACGTGCACTTTTGAATGGTAGATTTGCTGTAGTGCTGGAAGATTTAAATGAAGTAGCGCATGCTGTATTAGGACATCGTATTTTGATGAACTTTCGCGCGGAAGCGGATGGTATCGCGCCAAGCCGTGTAACGGAAGAGTTGATAAAAGAAATCAAACCGACTGCAAAAATCTAAAAAACAAGTGGATCCAAAACTCCAGGATTTATTAAAACCCGAAGTTCTTCATACGGTGGATGGACTGGAGTTGGTGGCGCGCATTATTGTGGAGGGCTATATGTCGGGTAGCAACCGGAGCCAGTCGATAGGAGTGGGGCATGAGTTTAGCCAATACAGAAATTACGAACCCGGTGATGACTTGCGGCAATTGGATTGGAAAATGTATGCACGCTCTGAACGTTATTACATTAAACAATCGGATATCGAAACAAATATCACGGTTAAGTTTATTTTGGATGCCAGCAATTCCATGGCATATGAAGAAAACAAAATATCAAAGCTACAAATCGCGAAAGTGATGACGGCAGCGTTGGCCTATCTGGCACGTAAGCAACGCGATACCTTCGGACTTTTTACGGTGAATGATCAGGCGCTGGGAATTGTACATCCGCGCTTTGAGCAACAACAGTTTATGCGGTTTCTCAATGAACTCATCCATTTAAAAAGTCAAGGGGTATGGATGACAAGTAATAATATGGATGCGCTGATCAATCATCAAGGAAAGGAAATGATTATATTCATTACCGACTTGTATGACCGTGATCAGGACATTTTGGAATTCATTGCTTCATTAAAGACCAAACGCAATGAGGTAATTGTTTTTCATTTGATGGGAAGGCATGAATTTGAATTGGATGAAGAAGGTTCGTTTACATTTGAAGAGCTGGAAACAGGAGAGCGGTTGAAAGTAAGTACTGCTGCGCAAAAAGAAGCGTATACTGGCCAGGTAAAAGATTGGATTGAAGAATCACGTTCGTGGATGTTGGAGAAGCAAATCAATTATCATTTGGTTTTCATGGATGAACCCATAGAACAATTGCTGCAACATTTTTTGAAGAGCCGTAAACAACTAGCGAGATGAATAGTTTTTTACATCCAGCTTTTTTGTGGGGCTTGTTGGGATTGTCGGTTCCAATTGCTATTCATTTGCTCAGCCGGAAGGAAGGGAAAATTATTAAGGTGGGGAGCTTGCGCCATCTGCGCACTGCTGAATCCCCGACTTTTAAAAGTTTAAAGCTCAACGAACTTTTGTTATTGGCGGTGCGGTGTTTGTTGCTTGCATTCATGGTGTTGTTTATCAGTGAGTGGATGGTGCCAAATTGGTGGAAGGCAGAAAATAAGAAATGGGTGTTGGTTGATCCGGTACTCGAAGTTGATGAAACCCTTGAAAAGGTGTTGGATAGTCTGGTGGCAGATGGTTATGAACTCCGGTTATTAGCGAAAGGATTTCCGGAAAGGGAGAAAGAAAATAAAATATCGCAAAGTGATTATTGGGCCTTGGTTTCTGATCTGGACAAAATGCAGGATGCTGAAGCAATCGTTTTTAGCGGAAATCAATTTCAAAATTTTAACGGAAAGCGGAAATCACTTCCTTCACATGTACGCTGGGTTTCAATGCCAATTCCTGAAAGTGAATTTTACAGCCAAGCAATAAAACTGAATGCTTTGGAAGCGCAGGTGCAAAAAGCAACCACCAATGCATTGACCACTTTTTTTGAATTCGAAAAAATATCAATAGTGCCCGGAGCCAACTATTTTCATGACGGGAAGGATTCTATACGAATCGAACATCCGGATACAATTATTGTACGGGTATTTGCAGATGAAAAATATGGCTACGATAAAAAGGTAATGATGGCTGTTCTGGAAACGATCAATCGTTCAACGCTGGTTGAATTGGATATTCGGGAAGGAAAGGTGGAAGCGCAAGATGATTGGGTGTTCTGGTTATCGGATGATGAGCATCCTGTGGCTTCTAATTTTATTTTTTATAAAGCGGAGGATGTTGCTCCTTTTTTCAAACACGTTGGGAAAGCAAAATGGCAGATCACAAAGCGCCTCCATCAGGAAGTTGCTTCCGATAATCAATTGACTACGATCTTGTTTGACCTCATCATCCCAAATAAGAATAGGGAGATATTGAAAATGCAGGACAAAAGAATGTTACCGGAAGCAATGTTGTGGTCGAGAGAAGAACAAGCAACCAGCATTCAACCAGCAGGACTATCTTCCAATCAAAAGCTATTTTTCGTGTTGTTAATGATTTTGTTTTTACTTGAACGTGCCATGGCTTTCACGAAACGTTTATGACTGATCAGACGGCTACCATATTGTTCAATAGAATTAAGATTCGCTTTGTGCTGGCACGATTTCTTGAGGTACTGCTCTTTGCAATTGGTTTGGGTTTGCTGGTGTATGGTGCTTCTGTGTTTACCGGATTTTCTCAAACAGTTAGAGTGATCAGTAGTGTAGTTGCTGGTATTTTGTTTTTGATTGGTGAAGTGTGGATCAAGAATTTATTTCGAATCGATCGCAAATCAATTGTTCAATATGTAAGCCTTCACTATCCTGAACTGGAATTTAGCACCGACCTTTTAATTATTGATGATTCAAAATTGAATCGCCTGGAGCGTCTTCAAAAAGAGCGAACTAAAATTACGTTTGAGAATATAGTGAAGTCGATAAGGGTTCCATATTCCTTCATGCGTCCGCTATTTGTAGTTCTTATAGGCGGTCTTGCTGCATTTCTATTATCAGGTATAGAAAGAAAAACAGTAGACCAGAAAAGCACATCATCTATCGTAACTGATCGTAAAGCAGATAAACTCCCTCCAGCACTTAAAGATTTTGAAGTCACGATTACTGCACCTGCTTATATGCAAGTAAAGCGCACAACACAGCAAGAACCCGGTTTGCAAATACAGGAAGGCTCCAATGTCCGTTGGACTTTTAATTTTTCAGATTCGGTAAAAGCAGCCTATCTTATTTTTTCAGGAAGTGATTCTATTTCACTCAAAAAAACGGGTGGATTATACACCTTCACAAAACGTTTTTTTGAAAGTGGCTTTTATCAAATTGGTTGGATGAATCAAGACGATAACGTTTTAACTTCCGATTATTTTCGGATTGACGTTCAGCAGGATGCAGCCCCGATTATTGAAATTACGAATCCACCACAATTCCTCGAAGTCGAGCAAGATGATGATCAACGCATCAATGTTACTACATTGTTAAAAGATGACTGGGGGATACAGGATGCACACATTATCGCTACTATCAGCAAAGGAAGTGGCGAAAGTGTAAAGTTCAGGGAAGAAAGGTTAGTGTTTACAAAACCAAAAGCATTCTCCGGAAAAAATATTGAAGCCAGTCTTCAAATTGATTTAGCAAAGATGGGAATGGAGCCTGGCGATGAGTTGTACTTTTATGTAGTTGGCTTTGATAACAAGCAACCCGTTGCAAATCGTACGCGCACAGAAACCCATTTTATTGTGTTGGCCGATACAGCAAAAATTGAATGGGCGATGGATGATGGACTCGGTGTTGATCTTATGCCGGAATATTTCAGAAGTCAACGCCAAATTATTATCGACACAGAGAAATTATTGCGTGAAAAGAAAGCGATCACGAAACAGGAGTTTAATTCGCGGAGCAATGAACTGGGATACGACCAAAAGTTATTGCGTTTGAAATATGGTGAATTTTTAGGTGAGGAATTTGAATCGGGCATTGCACATGAAGCCGAACATCATGAAGGTGAGGATGATCACGATCACGATGATCCGTTAGCTGAATACAGTCATAAGCACGATGTGGAAGAAGAACATCAGGAAGTTGCGTTACCGGATAAAAAAGAGGGAGAAAAAGAAGACCCACTTGCTGCGTTCGTCCATGCGCATGATGATAGTGAGACGGCTACTTTTTTTGAGCAATCGATTCGCGCCAAGTTGAAAGCTGCACTGGCAGTGATGTGGGATGCTGAACTTTACTTGAGGCTTTACGAACCCGATAAATCGTTGCCATTTCAATACAAGGCACTGAAGTTATTGAAAGAAATCAGTAATGCCTCCAGGATTTACGTACACAAGGTTGGTTTTGATCCGCCACCGGTAAAAGAAGAAAAGCGGTTGACAGGTGAATTGAAAGATATTTTGTCAATGACCACAAAATGGGATACCAGTAAGAAGTCTAAGTTTCCATATACGCGTCAAGCCATTCAAAGCATTGAAAAAATGTTAACGGAGAATAGAAGTGAAGTGCTGAAAGAAGAGCGGTTTATTTTTCAAAATTCAGGCAATGAAGTAGCACCAACACTATTGGAAAAACCTACAGCACCACTTGAAACATTAACGCTTCTTAAAAATCTTTCGGATGGCACAATTCCACAAGATGAGTTTACAAAATCACTAAGGATTTTACGAAAGAATTTAATTCAATTGCTGCCTGCTGAATCAGAATCGGTTCAGATGAATCCGGGAGTAGTCCATCCGCTGGAGAAAAGTTTTACGGAAGCTATCGGAAAAAGTAAATGATACAGGCGCTTCACTTTGATCCACTTTTTCCCTGGCCAACCTTGTTGATTGCCGCGTTGGTAATATTGGTTTTTCTTTTCGTTTTGGAATGGAAGCGAAAAAGCAACTATTTTTTTCTCAATGTTGTATTGCAATTCATACTTGTCGTGGCGTTGTTAGGATTGGCGTCAAGGCCTTTTACTGAGAAAGAGGTAAAGCGTGAACCCGTTATCTTGCTAACCGATAAGTATGATAAGGAGATTGTGGATAGTTTGGTAGAGGCAAAAGGTTCTTCACAAATATTTCATCAAGAAGCAGTAAAGTCCTTTAGAAAATCTTCATTGCTGGAATCATTTGATGAGCTAGCTGAAATGGATGTGTATGTGGTTGGAGAGGGGATACCCCATTACCATTTAGAAAATCTTGGTTCCAACAGCTTTCAATTTTTTCCACCACAAAATGTGACAGGAATTCAGTCAATCTTGCCCGATAAGAAGTTTACTGTAAATCGCGTGGGCCGGATCAAAGGAGTGTTGGCGAGTGAAATTGAAAATACTACGTTGGTGGTGAAGGGACCTGAAGGTGCGCTTGATTCTATCGCCTATCAAGATCCCGGAGTGAGATATTTTGATTTGAAATTCCGGTCAAAAGTGGTTGGGAATTTTGTGTATCAATTGGAACAAAAGGATAGCACAGGAAACTTCGTCTTTTCTGAACCTGTACCGGTTTCTATTTTTCCGGAGAGGAAATTGAACATCTTCGTGCTACAGGATTTTCCTTCCGTTGAAATTCGTTTTTTAAAAAATTATTTAGGTGAAAAGGGACATCGCCTTGCGATCCGCTATGGTATTTCAAAAAATATTGATCGATCTGAATTTGTGAACCGTAATTCCGAATCGTTGGATCGGATTACCAGCGCGATGCTTGAGGAGTTTGACCTTGTAATGATGGGAGCAAGTGTACTTGATAATTTTGCACCGTCAACACAACGTGCTTTGGAGCAATCTATAAATGATGGTTTGGGTTTGGTGTTATTGATGGAAGGTGAACCTTCGAAAAAGATAAAACAGCTTTTGCCAATTGGCTTTGTCAAATCTGATCAGGATACCGTTCAGCTTACGCTGGGAGGTGGAAGCACATTCACTTTACCAGTAGCTGGGGTTCGTGTGCCTGAGGAAGATCAACTTGTCTCCGTTTTATCACACAGAAATAGTGTAGTGGAAGGATTTGGATCAAAGGAGAATGGTAAAGTAGGATTTCAACTCTTGAAAGAGACCTATCCACTTCTTTTGTCTGGAAAGGAAAATGAATATGCACAACTTTGGGTTCCTTTATTGGAGGAAGTTGCAAAGGCAGCGGAAATGAGCAGTCAACTAAAAATTAAAACCCCTTTTCCGTTGTATCAAGATGAACCGATCGAAGTACAGGTTATTTCGCGGGCAGCTCACCCAGTGTTATTATTTGAAGAGCAAATGATTCCCTTGATGGAGGACCCGCGCATTGATGATATTTGGACCACTACCATTTGGCCCACCAATGCTGGTTGGAATTCCCTTCTTATACAAGATGATTCAACCAAATTGGATTTTTATGTTTCGAGAGAAAATGAATTGACTTCCCTTCGAAGTGCGAACCAAATAGCTACTAATAAATTTTATAGTGAACATTCGACTGAAAAAGAAGAGTACAAAAGGAGGAAAGAGAAAATCTCTCCCTTTTTCTTTTTTATAATCTTTCTTTTGGCTTCGGGTGCGTTGTGGTTGTTGCCGAAAGTGTAGGGTATAAAATTCTATTCTAATTTTGAGAATGCAACTATATTTTAGTTACATTTGTTGTGCATGAGTAAATTGAAAAAGGCCTTGGCTCGATTAACGACCAGGCCAAAAGACTTTACATGGGGAGAACTCCAAACGATTATGCGCCACTTTGATTATCAGGAAAAGAAGGGCAGTGGTTCAGGAAGAAAATTTATCCATCGGACAACAAAGGTAGTTGTTAGTTTGCATGAACCTCATCCAAAACCTGTAATGAAACTTTATGCAGTAGATATTATTATTGAACACCTAAAGGAGGAGGGCTTTATATGAAAAATGTATTAGAGTACAAAGGTTATACCGGGTCTGTAGAGTTTAGTGCGGAGGATAATGTTTTCTTCGGTAAAATTGTTGGTATACGAGATGTCATAACTTTCGAAGGGTCTTCTGTAAAAGAATTGACGAAGGCATTTCATCAAGCCGTGAATGATTATTTTAAGACGTGTGAGAATGAAGGGAAAAATCCTGATAAGGAATTCAAGGGAAGTTTTAATGTACGTGTGAAGCCCCAAATTCATCGTCTCGCCTCAATGAAATCCGCTGCTTTGAAAATATCATTGAACCACTTTGTGGAGCGAGCATTGGAAAAGGAAGTAAAGAAAAATTAAGAATACTACTTTCTAAATTCTGCCATATTCCTATGGTTTTTTAACAACCAGCAAAATTTAAAATTATTTTGTTCCGTGTATTTGTTTCGAGCCTATGAGGGAAGGTTCAATACATAATTCGTACTCCTTCCACCTTCGCCTGAATCTAACAACACTCCTTTTTCAATTAAGTCTTGAATATCCCTGCGCGCAGTATCCCGATGGACTTTTGTCATTTTGGCCCATTTGGATGAATGTAACTTGCCAACAAAATCACCCAAGAGTTTATTGATCATTTCGATTTGGCGCGTATTGAATTGTGTCTTTTTATGTGATTCCCAAAACTTTGCTTTCACCAATATTTTTGATAGTGTTTCTTCAGTGGCTTCAAGCGCTTCGTTCAATCGTTCAAAATACCAGATTGCCCATTGTGTTACATCCAAGCTTCCTTTTTGGGTTGATTCTAAAATTGTATAGTATGCTGACTTTGATTTCATCAGTTGTGCAGACATGCTGTAAAACCGTTGGTTGGTTTTATCTGCCCGAGCCAATTGAGCATCCGCTATAGCCCTTGCGATTCTTCCATTTCCATCATCGAAAGGGTGGATGGTCACGAACCAAAAATGGGCAAGCGCAGATTTCACAATCGGTTCCATACTATCATCCGTGTTAAACCAGACGATAAACTGTTTCATCTCAGCTTCCAATCGTGAAGCTTCGGGAGCAACATAATGTACACGCTCTCTACCGATTGCTCCTGATACAACTTGCATCGGACCGAGTTGATCATTTCTCCACTCACCGACTGTAATCTTATGCATACCACTCCTTCCGGTGGGGAACAGGGCAGCATGCCACCCGCACAACCGATCCTTTGTGATGGGTTCTCGATAATTTTGTGTTGCATCCATCATCATTTCAACAACCCCTTCTACATCACGACTTGCTTTAGGTAATCCGGAGACATCCATTCCTAGTTTTTCCGCCACGGATGATCGTACTTGCTCGGGGTTTAAAACTTCCCCTTCAATTTCACTTGACCTCACAATGTCTTCTGTAAGTGTATCCAGCACGGCTTCATCCCGTAGCTCGAAACCCAGCGCCTCCATTTTTCCAATTAACCGACCTTGAAGATTGCGTACACTGCTCACATACGAGAGCAACATGTCGTTATCCCAGGTAAAAGTTGGCCAATCTGAGCGCTGGTGGATGTACATGATTATAAATGCCGTAAATATTACTGCAAATATACATGTTAATTGCCGGAAATAATTTAATTGCCGTAATTATTACTGCAAAAATGGTCTTTAATTGACGTATTTTGAGAAATCTACTGTACGAGGTCAGAGTTGCGGCTAAAAAACTATCAATTCAGGTTCTGAAACTGGAATCCCAGAGGGATTCAATACAGATAGCCCCAGATAAAATCTGGGGTTTGGTTATGTAATTAAAAGTTGAACCACAGGCGTGGTTCAACATAAAATTTTCTACAAATCCGTAAAGTCAAAATGAGTTTCCAAAAAGCTGGTGTTGAATTTACCGGAGCGGAAAACTTCATTGTCCATCAAACGGATGTGAAACGGAATAGTAGTTTTAATCCCTTCAATCACAAACTCCTGCAAGGCACGCTTCATTCTGGTAATTACTTCTTCACGTGATTGTCCGCTCACAATAAGTTTTGCAATCATTGAATCATAATTAGGAGGAATCGTGTAACCAGCATATACATGACTATCGATGCGCACGCCATGACCACCGGGCAGGTGTAGATTCGTAATTTTTCCCGGTGAAGGGCGGAAACCATTCGCAGGATCTTCCGCATTGATACGGCATTCCATCGCATACATTTTTGGGAAGTAGTTGGTACCCGATACGGGTACGCCTGCCGCTACTTTTATTTGTTCTTTGATTAGATCGTAATCGGTAACTTCTTCCGTGATCGGATGCTCCACCTGGATACGGGTGTTCATTTCCATGAAATAAAAATCACCGTGCTTATCAACCAGAAATTCAATCGTTCCGGCTCCTTCATATTTAATGGCTTGCGCTCCTTTGATGGCAGCGGCTCCCATTTTTTCGCGTAACTCCTGGCTTACTACAGGCGAAGGGGTTTCTTCTACCAACTTCTGGTGCCTGCGTTGAACGGAACAATCACGCTCAGACAAGTGACACACTTTTCCATATTGATCACCCACAATTTGGATTTCAATGTGGCGTGGTTCTTCAATAAATTTTTCCAGATACAAACCATCATTTCCGAAGGATCCACCTGCTTCGCGCTTCGCATCGTCCCAGGCTTTTTGAAATTCAGATTCTTCTTTGATGATCCGCATTCCTTTTCCACCACCACCGGCTGTTGCTTTTACAATTACCGGATAGCCCATTTTCTTGGAAAGTTTTTTTCCTTGCTCAACAGATTCCAGCAAACCATCGGAACCGGGGATAGTCGGAACCCCTGCTTTTTTCATGGTATCTTTTGCAGTTGCCTTATCACCCATTTTGTTGATCATGTCGGGTGTGGGGCCAATGAATTTTATACCATATTCGTGGCAAACGGAAGAGAACTCTGCATTCTCCGAAAGGAAACCATAGCCAGGATGAATGGCATCAGCATTCGTAATTTCAGCAGCAGAAATTAACCGGGGAATATTAAGGTAAGAATCTTTGCTGGCAGGCTCACCAATACAAACTGCTTCGTCAGCAAACCGTACGTGCAAACTTTCACGATCGGCTGTTGAATAAACCGCTACGGTTTTGATTCCCATTTCCCTACACGTGCGAATGATACGGAGCGCTATCTCTCCACGATTCGCTATCAGAATTTTCTTAAACACAGAATTTGAATTTAGGTTAAACAAAAAACCTCCACCAAATCGTGGAGGTCGTTTTCTGTTATAAATTTCTTAATTAGGTTCTACCAGAAACAACACCTGATCGTATTCAACAGGATTTGCATTGTCGACCATTACTTTAACAATGGTACCGGATACTTCTGATTCTATTTCGTTGAATAGTTTCATCGCTTCAATAATGCAAAGGGTTTGTCCTTTTGAAATTGAATCACCAACCGAAACAAATGGAGGCGAATCCGGATTGGCGGTGCGATAGAATGTTCCGATCATTGGGGATTTAATTTCGATCAGATTCCCTGCGGCAGGTACTTCAGCTTTAGGAACTTGCGGAGTAGCAGGGGTTGACGGCTGCACGGCAGGAGTGGTTGCTACGGGTGCTACTGGTTGAGCAATTACCGGTGTTGTGGATTTGTAAACCTTTTGATCGGGTTCACGCTTTACTTTTAATTTTAAGTCTTTCGTTTCAATATCAACTTCATTGAGGCCTGTTTGCGAAATAAAATCAATCAAGTCTCTGATTTCAGTGGTTTTCATGCTCATGGAACTAGTTGTCTTTAGTGGACTTTTCGGACTTGCCTTCTTGGCAGGAGCGACTTTTTTCGTTGGTTTTTTTTTGCTCATGATTATTTATTTCACGCGTTCAACATATTCCCCTGTGCGGGTATCAATTTTAATTGTATCACCGGTGTTCACAAAAAGTGGAACACGGATCTCCGTTCCATTATCCAAGGTAGCAGGTTTAAGGGTACGGGTTGCAGTATCACCGGCCAAACCTGGTTCGGTGTAGGATACATCCATGATCACATATTGAGGTGCTTCAGCGGTAACCGCATTTCCATTATCCTCGAATGCAATCAACAACGTGACACCTTCTTTTATAAACTGCAAGGATTCACCCAACAACACTTTATCAACATATACCTGATCGAATGTTACGTTGTCCATGCACACAAGGCTATCGCCTTCTTCATAGAGGTATTGATATTCTTTGGTTTCAACGCGAAGTAAGTCAACACTATCGCTGGGGCGGAAGCGATTTTCCGCTAATTTTCCGGTACGGATGTTCCGCATCTTTACCTGGTAAAAAGCACGCAAGTTTCCCGGGGTCCTGTGTTCCAGTTCTTCAATTCTTACTATTTCGCCATTGTAGCGAATGAAGTTCCCTCTACTTAAGTCAGATATCGAAGGCATATTCTAAATTATGGGTTTAAGTTACAAATCAATAAAGTAATAACAAGGCTATTCGTGTGTATCGTAGGCCCATTTTACATAGATGGAGCCCCAGGTAAATCCACCACCAAACGCTGCAAAAATAAGATTATCTCCCTTTTTAAGTCTCTTTTCAAAATCCCAAAGTAAAAGTGGAATCGTGCCTGCTGTGGTATTTCCATAGCGCTCAATGTTCATCAGCACTTTGTCTTCGGTGATGTTCATTCTGTTGGCAGTGGCATCTACGATGCGCTTGTTTGCCTGGTGCGGGACCAAAAAGGAGATGTCATCACCCGTTAGGTTGTTGCGTTCCATTATTTTAACAGAGATATCGGCCATGTTGGTAACGGCAAATTTAAAAACCATTGCCCCTTCTTGGCTGGCATAATGAAGCTTGGCATCCACCGATTCGTGTGTTGCAGGTATCCGGCTTCCGCCCCCTTTCATATTTAAATAAGCTGCTCCTGACCCATCACTTTTGTGCATCGAATCCATAATCCCGACATTGTCGGTGGTGGGTTCAAGTAAAACTGCACCAGCGCCATCCCCAAAAAGGATACAAGTAGTGCGGTCTTCATAATTTAAGATACTCGACATTTTATCACCGCCTACGATGATCACTTTTTTGTACATCCCGGATTCAATGTACTGCGCACCCGTGGTGAGTGCATAGATAAATCCCGAGCAAGCTGCACCTAAGTCAAAGCTAAAGGCATTGGTGGCACCAACTTCATCGGCAATAATATTGGCCGTTGCCGGGAAGGGCATATCGGGAGTAACCGTTGCACAGATGATGAGGTCTATATCTTTTGGATCGGTCTTCGTTTTGGCCAGCAATTCCTTTACCGCGATAGCACCCATATAGGAAGTCCCTAAACCTTCGCCTTTTAAAATCCTTCTTTCTTTTATTCCCGTTCGGGAAACAATCCACTCGTCATTGGTTTCTACCATGGTTTCCAGTTCATGATTGGTAAGAATGTAATCAGGAACGTAGCCACCGACTCCGGTAATTGCGGCTCTTGTTTTGGTCATAAGATAATAATTGGCTGTTGCATCGACAACAAGGTAAAAAAAATGCCCGATCAACGATCGAGCATACGGGTATTGTAAAATGTGTAATTCAATTTAGAAATACTTTTTGTTGCTAACGAAACCTTCCAGGGGAGGGTTCTTACAAACAAAAAAGTATAAAGTTCTTTAAACTGCATTGAAGCAATTTATGCAAGAACTTCTTTTTCCATTACTACTTTTCCTTTGTAGTAAAGTTTCCCCTCTAACCAGAAAGCGCGGTGGGGAAGGTGCATTTCACCTGTAGTTGGGCAAACGGTAAGTTGCTTAGGTGTTGCTTTGTAGTGTGTTCTACCTTTATCCCTGCGGGTTTTCGAGGTTTTTCGTTTTGGATGAGCCATAACTTGTTATTGGTTTTTATTTAAATTCTTTAATTTTTCCCAGCGCGGATCAATTTCTTCTTCTTCTTTTTCTTTCTCCGAAGTATAGATCAATTCGTCTTCTTCATTCTCATTTTCCGCAAAACGAGGATGCAATTTTTTCATCGGAACAGCCAGACCAATAAATTCGAAAATATACAGGCCAAGTTCTAACTGTGTGGTATCCCTGTCAATTTGAACAATGTCATCATCCAATTCCACATCGCCATCACCGTATTTGAATACAATTTTGCCTTCTGTTTCTATTGGGTAATCAAACTGGTCAAGGCTACGGTCGCAGGTAAGCCGGGCAGTCCCCTTGATTATAAAGTCAACTTCGATGAACGTTTCATGCTTGTCTAAGTCTAAATCGACTGTAAACGCGCCTTCTTCGATCAGTTCTGTACCAAAATGGCCAAAAAAAGCTTCACCCACCTCAAATTGAAAATGATGGAGTTTGTTGCTTAAACCGACAATATTGATGTTGAAATCCTTCAAAACCAATCCCTTTCGGGAATTAAAAATTAGTCGGCAAATTTATGAGAATTAATGAGAATGTCCAAGAAATAATCTTTTTCGAGGTATTCCATGAAAATAAATGGAGGAATCAGATGTACTCTGAGAGGGCAATTGTTTTAAATTCTTCCCGCGTTTTGTCGTTGTAATGCTCAATAAAGTAATCGATCACGCCCTTTTTGAAGCCCAATTTTATGGCGATGTTCTTACAAAAAATCACTTCGCTTTCAAAAACATTTTGGTCTGCAAAGACCAATTCAATGCACGACATCAGATAATCAAATTTTTGGTTCACAGAAAGTGCCCCAAGTGTGTCGATCGGCTCCGGGTTTCGGATCAGTTCGGATACCATTTCTTCTGGAAAGTCACGTTCAGCCGCTATTTTGTAGATCATTTCGCGTTCGATCTTCGCAAAGTGTTTATCGGCTTCCGCAAGTTGTATAAGTATATTCAGTTGCTTCTTTGTGACAATATCCATCTCAATCAATACTTGAACTTCAAATTTAAGTATTTCTGTGAGATCATAGGCTATTGACGGTCAACTAACAAAAACAAGGAATAAATGGGAGTTATTTTTCTTTGGATTGCTCCTGGCGATGGGAAACGATGTCGCAGGCCTTATAAATTGCGAGCCGCATAGACGCCTCGTCAGCCTCATTTTTACCGGCAATTGCATAGGCAGTGCCGTGGTCCGGGGAGGTACGAACAACCGATAACCCAGCTGTAAAGTTGACCCCGTCCTCAAAGGCGATGGCCTTAAAAGGGATTAATCCCTGATCGTGGTACATGGCCAAGACCCCGTCAAACTTCAAGTAAGATTTTGTGCCAAAAAAACCATCGGCTGAGTAGGGGCCAAAGACAAGCTTGCCCTTGTTTTTCAAGTCGATTACTACGGGAGCAATAATTTGGTCATCTTCTTTTCCGATCAAGCCGCTATCGCCTGCATGTGGATTTAGCCCCAGCACGGCAATCCGCGGTTTTCCGATCAGGAAATCCTTTTTGAGTGACTGTTCCAATATTTTGATTTTTGATTCGATTTTTTCCTTGGTGATCAGATCGGCTACCTCCCGAATGGAAACATGTTCCGTTACCAAAGACACTTTGAGGTTTTCGGATACCATAAACATTAGGCTGTCGGCTGCTCCAAAAAATTGCGTGAGGTATTCGGTATGTCCTTTAAATGGAAAGTTGTCGCTATGGATGGACTGCTTGTCGATGGGGGCCGTTACCAACGCATCCAGATGACCTTCTTTTAAATCTTCACATGCTTGCTTGAGGGCAAGAAAAGATGCCCGGCCCGCTTCCTTTGAAGGAACACCCGGTTTTATTTCTATAACCTCTTCCCAACAGTTTACAACATTGATGCTTTTCGAATGGAATTGTCCTGTGGTTTTTACCTGGCTATAGGAAAAGTCCTGGATGTCCAACATTTTTTTATAAAACGAAAGCACGCGTGTCGATCCATAGATAACCGGAGTCAGTTGGTCAAGCAGGCGATTGTCTGCTAAAGACTTCATCACTACTTCCGGGCCAATACCATTTAAATCTCCTATGGTGATTCCAATTCTGGGCTTTTGTCTACTCATAATCTATCGCTTGAGATACGGACATAATATTAAAATAATTATAGTTGATAAACCAACGATATGATTTGTTCGGTATGGGAATTGAAAATTGTACCTTGCCGCTTAAATGATAAGACCAAAAAAGAAATTAGGCCAACATTTTCTTATTGATCAAGAAATAGCAATCCGGATTGTGGATGCGTTACCGCTTCATGGCAACGATTCCATTCTTGAAATCGGTCCTGGTACAGGTGTGCTTACACAGTACCTGATCAAAAAAGATATTGAGCATTTTAAAGTAGTGGAGCTTGATCGGGAGTCGGTACCTTTTTTGAAGAAAAAATTTCCTGATATGGTGGAGGACATCCTTGAAGATGATTTTCTAAAATTGGATGTGAACCAACTATTCCCCAACAACTTTTCCATTATTGGCAATTTCCCTTATAATATTTCTTCCCAGATTTTTTTTCAGGTATTGGATTACCGCGACAAAGTAGATCAGGTAGTTTGCATGTTGCAAAAAGAAGTTGCCCAACGAATCGCTTCCCCTCCGGGAAGTAAAGTGTATGGAATTTTGAGTGTGTTGCTACAAGCATACTACGACATTGAATATTTGTTTGAAGTATTTCCCGAAGTATTTAATCCACCGCCAAAAGTAATGTCGGCAGTCATTCGCTTGCAGCGGAATGATCGGAAAACATTAGGGTGCGATGAGAAATTATTCAAGCAAATAGTAAAGCAAGGTTTTAATACCAGGCGCAAGACTTTGCGCAATGCCTTGAAACCCCTTAACTTGCCGATCGAAATTACCAGTCTACCCTTGTTGGACAAACGCGCGGAAAGACTTTCGGTGGAAGATTTCAAAGCATTAACCATTTTAATAGAAGAAAGCCGTGCAGCCATTCGTTGAATTCGATATGACCAAAGAATTCCTGGAACATTTTCAGGAAGCGGTGAAGCAGCGCAATAACCAATTCATTAGCGAAAGCCTTCATGGTATAAAACCGGCTGACATTGCCGCGCTTTTGTATGAATTTAATGATGAAGAATCGAAATATGTTCTTGATCAATTGCCGATTGAACAGCGCGCGGAAGTTATCAATGGCCTGTATCCGGATGATCGTGAAAAATTCTTAAAGGTTTATCAGCCAGAAGAAATTGCTGAATTCTTGAATCACCTTGATTCCGATGATGCAGCAGATATTCTCAATGAACTTCCGCTTCGGCTTCGCGAAAATGTGCTGGTGGGGTTGGATATTGAATTACGTTTGCAAGTTACTGAACTCCTTCGCTACGATGAAGATGTAGCGGGTGGCTTGATGGCGAAAGAGTTGATCCGTGCGCGCAACAATTGGACGGTGGTGCAATGTATTGAGGAGATTAGAAAGCAAGCGGAGAATGTCTCGAAATTTTACAATGTCTATGTAGTCGATGATTACGATAAGCTTCTCGGATTGGTGGCCCTTCAGGATTTGATAATTTCAGATGCACGCACCGTGGTTTCTGATATTTATGATGATGATGTTGTTTCCGTGGAAACCCACATGTCGGATTTGGAAGTGGCCGAAGTGATGCAGAAATATGACTTGGAATCTGTTCCGGTAATCAATGGCGTGGGGCAGTTGGTGGGTCGTATTACCATTGATGACATAGTCGATGTAATTACTGAGCAGGCAGAAGAAGACCGTCAATTGATGTCGGGTATCAGCGAAGATGTTGAAGAAGATGACAGCGTGTGGCGAAATACACGGGCACGTCTTCCCTGGTTGATTGTGGGTATTGTAGGCGGGATCATTAGCGCAAAATTCATGGGCATTTTTGAACAAGAGTTGGTACGCATCACTGCAATTGCTTTTTTCATTCCGTTGATACAGGCGACAGGAGGAAATGTAGGCATTCAATCCTCTTCTTTGATTGTACAAAGTTTGGCCAATCCAGGTTTTGTTCAGGAAGGGTTGATGAAAAGATTGAGCAAAGTTTTTTTGGTGGCGATAATCAATGGATTCTTTCTGTCTTTAATTGTTTTTATTTCCAATATCTTGCTTGACGATAATACCAACCTTGCGATTGTTGTTTCATTGGCATTGTTTAGTGTCGTTATTTTTGCATCGTTTATCGGAACGCTCACACCGTTGTTGCTTAATAAACTTGGTTTTAATCCTGCTCTTGCCTCGGGGCCGTTTATCACCACTACGAATGATTTGTTGGGCTTGGGAGTATACTTTACGACAGTCCATCTGTTGTTGTAAGGTGTTGTTTGAATGTATGGTTCCTGAAAAAAGTACATGTATTCAAATTGCTTTGATAAGATTGATTAAAGGATTCCGTGTTTTATCTTGTCTGTAACCACTTTATTCTTAATTTAGATTCGTTACTGTTAAGAAGACTGGATTCTGAACGAATGTAAGTTTAACCATTCAATCGATGTTCGGGCGTGTCGGGCGGGTCATAAAAACATGTAGCTTTGTACATGTAGGTTGATGCCTGCGTTCATTTTGATTTTTCTTAAGTGCTATGACTGATTTTACAAAACGGGTAAAGAAAGTAAAGGAAGTTTTTAACGGAATAATTGAGAAGCCACTCTTGACTTCCACAATTGTTTTGGTGCTGGTTACAATACTTGTATTGAGTTTGAGCCTCCCATATTACTTAAGCGATTTCGATAATTTTATCCCTCAGGTATTAGCCGAAGCACACGGTATGATTTTCGATATTGCCATCATTGGTATTTTAATTTTTTGGTTGAATAAAAATGGTGAAACACGTCAACGCATTCGTACTTACAAAGATGAGATTGATGACTTTCGCTTGTGGGAATCGGAAGAAGCGGCTTTTCGTACAGTGGGTAATATCAAACGACTCAACCGCCACAAAATATTTGAAATCAATTTGGTAAACTGTTACCTCGCCAAAACCAACTTAAGTTATACCAACCTCTCCGGCTCGAATTTGAATTCCGGGAATGTTTCACAATCTTCTTTGATTGAATCAAATCTTGAAAATGCACGGCTCAACCAAACCAATTTTGAAAATTCGAATTTAAACCAGGCAAATTTGATGGGGGCGTATGCCAGTGGTGCAAATTTTAAAGATACTTTTTTGATAAAGGCGCGGTTTGAGTCAGCCTTCCTGATAAAAGCAAATTTCAATAACGCCTATTTAATGGAAGCAAACCTTCAAAATAGTTACCTCATGGGTGCCGATTTCGAGAATGCCAGTTTGTACAAAGCGGACTTGCGGGGGGCAAAGGGATTAACGGTAGAACAGCTTTCGAAGGTAAAAACGCTTTATTTAGCGAAATTTGATGATGAAATTTTAGAGCAAATAAAAACCAATTTGCCTGAGTTGGTTGACTCTTAATTTTGAACAGCTAAAAGAATCCCTTAACTTTGATTATTCAACGGTCTCAACACTGAGAGCCGTTGTTTCGTTTTTAACCCCTACCAAACGGGGATTTTATTTTTTAAAGCAGAATGCTATGAGCAAGATATCGTATTACACCAAAGAGGGACTGGACAAATTAACAAAAGAGCTAAGCGAACTTAAAACCAAGGGACGCTCGGATATTGCCAAGCAGATAGCGGAGGCACGCGATAAAGGTGACTTAAGCGAGAATGCTGAATATGATGCTGCGAAAGATGCACAAGGTCATTTGGAAGCAAAAATTGCACACCTCGAAAATTTAGTTGGCAACGCCAGGTTGTTGGATGAGTCCAATATTGACACTTCCCGTGTTTCTATACTTTCGAAAGTAACAATCAAGAATAAAAAGAATGGTGCTTCTGTTTCATACATGTTGGTTTCAGAAGAAGAAGCAGATTTAAAGCAAGGTAAAATTTCAACCGGTTCACCGATTGGAAGCGGCTTGCTTGGCAAAAAGGTTGGTGAAGTGGCAGCTATTAAGACACCGGCTGGTCAGATGGAATTTGAAATCCTGAACATTTCACTTTAAAAAATTATGTCTTCTATTTTTAGTCGGATCATCAGACGCGAAATTCCCGGCTACATTGTAGCAGAGGAAGAAAACTATATTGCATTCCTCGATATCAATCCGCTGAAAGAAGGTCACACATTGGTTGTTCCGAAAAAACAAGTGGATTATATTTTTGATTTGGATGATCAAACACTAACCGGGCTTCATCTCTTTTCGAAGAAGGTGGCGCTCGGAATTCAAAAAGTTATTCCCTGTAAGCGTATAGGTATCGCAGTTATCGGACTGGAAGTTCCGCATACACACATTCATCTGGTTCCCCTGGATGAAATGGATGATATAAATTTTGCACAAAAAAAACTGATGCTTTCAGCGGAAGAATTAAAAGCGATTGCGGAAAAGATTTCTCAGGCGATTGGTTCTTGAATATTCTGCTTGCACGGAGCGCTCGATTGTTTAAACAAACGAAAAAAATAGCGTTGTCCTAGATGAAATCGATGTCCACATTCAATGGATATTTCATTAAGAACTCCATCGCCTGCTTTACTGTCATGTTTTCAAAGAGTACTTTATAAAGCGTGCTGGTAATGGGCGCGCGTACACGATAATGATCGGCACATTTTTTCGCGATGCGAACAGTGTTGATCCCTTCAGCAACTTCGTCTGTGCTGGCCAGGATGTCTTGCAATGTTTCCCCTTCTGCCAACCTGAAACCTATTTTATAATTTCGGCTTAAGGAACTGTTGCAGGTGGTTACTAAATCCCCAATGCCGGCAACACCTAAAAATGCTTTTGTGTTTCCGCCCAATGCACGACCGAGGTAAATCATTTCAACAATACCCCGACTAACCAATAGCCCGCGCGCATTTTCCCCATAGCCCATTCCGCTTAAAGCACCTGATGCAATGGCGATAATGTTCTTTAATACACCCGCGAGTTCAACACCTACCAGATCATTGTTTCCATATACTTGGAAGCGATCATTGCGCAGGAGTCGCGTGCCTGTACTGATGACTTCGTTATAGTGACTGGCAATTACCGTAGCTGCAGGATTTTCGGCTGCCAATTCTTTTGAAAGATTAGGACCCGCTAAACAACCCACACGCACGACCACACTTTCTTCCTGGATTACTTCACTCATGGTTTTTACCTGTGTGCGATCCAACTTCTTTATCGTTTCGATCGACTGACCTTCCGGTAAATGTATATCCAAACCCTTGGTTCCATGGATTAACATATGATACGGGCGCAAGTATGGCGATAGTTTTTTCATCATTCCACGAAAGTGGGCAGAAGGAACAATTGGAAAAATGACTTCACACTTCGATGCGAGTTCTTCCAGGTTGTTGGTGGGATGGATGTTGGTCGCCATTTTATGGCCCCGGTTTTCGTGTGTTGAAACGAGTCGTTTTATCATTTCTTCATCACGAACATACAGCAAAACATCACGGTGTGCTGCCAATAGATTTGCGATTGCACTTCCAAAGTTCCCTGCGCCAATAACGCCAACCGGCTTGTTCTTAGATATACTGTTCGAGGTCATATCCAGCTAGCCGATTGTGATAGTAATAGAGAACATTCAGGTCTTGTGTTACAATCTGACCTTTCTTGTTCATTAAGAGTGGTCGCTTCAAATGAAAAGTGCCAACACTTTCCAACCCCCTTTTGATAACACTATCTATTTTATCCTTGGTGTGCGTAGCCATATTGATTTTGTTGGCCTTCTTGAGTTTGTAGATATGCTTTCTGACTTTTTTACAAGCTGCCCTAAACTCTTCATACTCCAATGCAAGGTCTTCTTCGGGCAGTTGAAGCAGTCCAAACAAATCCAACTTTGGATGTTTTTTTTGCCAGAGTTCAAAAGCAACAAAGGCCACCAGGTGACTGGCAAAAACACGGTTGATACGGTGGTATTCTGAAACAATTTTTTGGCTTAACCTTCTTGTGTAAACATCTTCACGTTGATGGTCTACCGTGATGACGCCATTGGTTTTATAATAATCTTGTGTATCGATTACCCGGCCATCACTATCGATACTATTTCCTTCTTCATCAACATAATTTCCTAAAACATCCAGGGCTTTGCCTATGGACACAGAAATGTCAGAACCTTTCGTAAAAAATTTATAGAGAAACTGCAATAGTTGCCAACTTCCATACGGATCCTGTTCCGGGAAATATCGATCCTGTCCTTTTACAGATAGATAATCATCAATCAGGTCTGGAGCTTCCAGAACAAAATTATAATTGAGTGTTACGGGTAGGATAAAAATCTTTTGAGGAGGTTCGCCTTCCGGAGTATTCATAAAAATATTCCGTTGTGCTTCGATGGTGGTTCCGAGCAGTCCAAGTTTTAATTGTTTTTCAATTACGCCTGACCGGGATCGCGTTCCACCAGGAAAGAATAAACTATGCGCCCCTTTTTGAATGGCAATAGTAGAATACATTTTGAGTGTTTCCAAATAGGGGAGGTTCTTTTTTCTACGATCTACTTTATAAGCACCAAGACTATTCATAAAGTAGGCGAAAATCTTAATGTTAAAGAGGTTGAGTCCGGCACCATATATAAATGCAGGCAGCCCTAGTGAGTGGATAACCCATCCGATTAAAATCGAATCCAGGTTGCTGAAATGCGTTGGAACCATCACCACGGTTCCTTTTCGAGCAAGTTTTCTAAGCTGTTTTACTTTTCCTACGATCTGGATTTTATCGCGCAAAACATATTGTGTTCTGAAAAAGGCACCGAATTTTTTTACACGCGCACCATTGAGAAGTCGGCCAAACCAAAATTTAACGACCTCCCGTGTAACACGATAGCGACTGGGTTTGAAGTGTCCCGCTATTTCATTGCAGTAGCGATTGACGATCTGCTCCATCAACTCAATTTCTTTTGGAAGCCCGGTTTCATCAGGCTCCTTTCCAAGTGCAATCAGCTCATCTTTAATGCCACTCCAAAACTTGGATTCATTCGGAGGGTCTACGCGCCACCGGTTTCTTTTTATACGTTGCTGCTCGCGGAAAATCGTTGTTTCAAGTTCATCACGGAGCTGTTTCCGGGATGGGCGCAACTCTTTTACCCGGGTCATGGCACGGGCAGCAACCTCCTCAAGAAACTCCTTTCTATTCTTACTAAGTTGATAGACAGGCCAATTGGGGATCCCGTCCAATATGGGTTTATACTTTTTATTTTTATTTTTCTTCTCTACTACTTCCATCACGGCTGCAAAATAATATAATTTCGATCACCGAGACTAAAGCGCTTGATTTTAAGTGCGTTGAAGGGCTTGAAAGAGGGATTTTTCCATTTCCTCAAAGCGGAGGATTGCGTCTTTGAGAAATGCATCGTCTATTAATTCGTGTAACTGATCTTCATTGATAAGGTCAAATTCAGCGATCTTGAATGTTTGTTCGAAACCCGCCCGGTCCAGTTTGATAATGTATTTATTATTCCACGCAAACAGGGTGATTTTTAGTTGTGGATGTGGTATTTCTCCAATGATTCTCAAATTTCAAATGATTGATAATAAAGCAAATAGATTTTTAAAAGTTCGAATCGGCTGTATCGGATTTCAACGCAATTAACTCTTTTTCAAGTTGTTTGAAGACAACGCTTTGATCCAGATCATCTGTTTTCATTTGTGCAATCAGGCGTTGAAGTTCTGCTTTGCGTTTCTTTAACCGCAATTTTTGGGAATTAACATCAGGTTTCATTAACTGGGCTTAGGTTTTGGCGCATGAAATTAATAATTCAGTTGAATATTTTTACATCCCAGGGAAATTATTCATTCCAGGAAGGAGAGAATCAAGATTGACATAGAAGATTTCTTTCTAAAAAGAATAATTTCAGTACAATAGACGTTACTTTGGGGTGGTTTACAGAATTGCGCTGTAACTTTAAAGTTCAGATTTATGTTAGAAATGCATTCAAGGTTTATGTAGATGAGGGTGATCCTGTTAAAGAAAAGTATTCTGGTATTTTTTCTGGCCATCATAGTGGCCGGAGTGGGAAATAGTGTGTATGCAACGCACCTGCGAGCAGGTGAAATTACAGTAAAAAGAATTGGAGGTTGCCCTTCCCTCACGTTTGAAATTACAGTAACGGTGTATACCAATACCGATAGCCCTGTTCGTTTTGGTGGCGATTCAGGTTTTGAAGACGTACTTGATTTTGGTGATGGAACAAGAATCCAAATACCTGAGCAACCCAATACCCCTCTTGCTGGTTTTGATGGTGTTGGAAAAGCATTCTTTAAAATACAGCATACCTATGGTGGGCCAGGCAAATACCTGATTAATTATCGTGAACCGAATCGGAATGGTGGAGTCCTCAACATGGACAACTCCTTGAATACCCGCTTTTACCTTGAGACACTACTGGATATCGATCCCTTCAAAGGTTGTAATGACAGCCCCGTATTGTTGATTCCCCCGGTTGATCAGGCTTGTCCGGGTGCCGCCTTCATGCACAATCCTGGTGCCTACGATCCAAATGGGGACAGCTTGTCATTTGAAATGGTAGTACCCTATAGTGATGTGAATTTAACGGTCGTAAACTACCGGGACCCAAACCATCCTGCATTTTACTCCAACTATAATACAGCGAATGAAGCAGGGAACGGACCGCCTACTTTTGCTATTGATCCAATAACAGGTACTATAACATGGGATTCCCCAGGTGCGACAGGGGAATATAACATTGCTTTTGTGATAAAGGAGTGGAGACAAATAAGGGGAATCTGGTATCAGATTGGTTTTGTAAGGCGGGATATGCAAATCATTGTAGAAGATTGCGATAATAAACGACCTGATCTAGAAATACCACAGGATACGTGTGTTGAGGCAGGTACTCAATTAAAAGCCATTATTTATGGTACCGATCCGGAGAATCGGAGTGTAGAGATTCAGCCATACTCGGAAATTTTTGCAATGGGATTTCCATCACCCGCTACCTACTCTCCGAATCCTGTAGTACCACAGCCCTCTAATCCACCTGCAGAACTCGAATTTGAATGGAATACAGATTGTGACCACGTTAGAACCCAACCGTATCAGGTAGTTTTTAAAATAACCGATAATCCTGTGAACGGACCTAAGCTGGTCACCTTTAAAACCTGGAACATCACCGTGGTGGCCCCTGCACCCATATGGGATGCTGCCTCCCTTGATCTTGCCACGCGAAGCACACAATTACAATGGGATCCGTATGTATGTGATAATGCAGAGAAAATGCAAATCTGGCGGAGGGTCGATAGTTTTGATTACGATCCCGAAAATTGTGAAACGGGTATGCCTGAATTTATGGGCTATTCCCTGATAAGCGAAGTCAACATACTGAACAATCCTGTAACCAGCTATACGGATACGAATGGCGGCAAGGGATTGGCAGCAGGAGCCAGATATTGCTATCGATTAGTGGCAATTTTCCCGCTGCCAAGAGGTGGGGAAAGCTATATGTCGGAAGAAATTTGCGTTGGTCCATTTGATGTAGATGCTCCGGTAATCACCAAGGTATCAGTTGATAAAACAGGAATTGATGATGGGGAAATAGCCGTGGAATGGGTAGCCCCTTTTGAAGCAGCTTCCTTTCCGCCTCCTTACTCTTATGAAGTATGGCGTGGTGTAGGTTTTACAGGCGCACCAACAACTAAAATCCACACGGGCAGGCTTTCAACCACAAGCATTACGGATACAGGGCTTAATACCCAAGTTCAGTCCTACAACTATTACGTAATTGCTTTTGATAATAATAATATTGTTGTTGACACCTCAGCTGTTGCTTCCTCTGTATGGTTGGATGCAAAGCCAGGGCTTAATGAGATTGCATTAAGTTGGGAGGCTTTAGTTCCATGGTCAAATCGAAGTCAGGAATATCCGCGCCACCTAATCTATAGAGGTCCGCCAGGCGCTTCTGAAGGGGATATGGTACTCATTGATAGCGTAGATGTAAACATCAATGGGTTTGTTTACGTGGATGCTGGTCAATGGAACGGTGAGCCTTTGCTTGAAAATACAGAATACTGTTACCGTGTAATGACCCGTGGCGTTTATGGGAATTCATCAGAGATAGATGAGCCGCTTGAGAATTTTTCACAAATTGTTTGTGAATCGTTGGGTGATGAAGAGCCTCCATGCAAGCCTGAGCCACCCATACCGAATGAACCCTTAGCATGTGATGACTACGAGGATGCTTTAAACTTTACGTGCAGTCAAAATATTTTCAGCAATCAAATTAATTGGAACAGGCCTGCTGATCTAGCCTGCTTGAATGACATTGTTTCCTATAATGTGTATGTTTCCTCAGTAAAGGGAGGATCCTTTGTACTCCTTCAAACAAATGTTCGCGACACATTCTACATCGATGCAAACCTTCCATCATTTGCACGCTGCTATAAAATTGGCGCAGTTGACCGCTCTGGAAATGAGAGTGAACTGAGTGATGCCATGTGCATCGACAATTGTCCGTATTATGAATTGCCAAATGTATTCTCACCCAATGGTGATGATTGTAATGATACATTCAGTGCTTATAACGAAGCGACAAATGGTGGCGAGACCGGTGGTGTAGCGTGCCAAATTAGTGAAGATGACAAGAAACGATGTGCCAGGTTTGTGAGAAGTGTGCGCTTTCGGGTATATAACCGATGGGGAAAACAAGTGTATACCTACCAATCGGGAGGGGAACGAACAATTTATATTGAATGGGATGGACGCGGTGACAATGGTAAAGAGCTAGCGGCTGGTGTCTACTATTATGTGGCGGATGTTGTATTTGAGGTGGTAGACCCGGCAAAGAGTGAGAAAACAATAAAAGGATGGGTTCAACTCCTTCGCTAAACGAAACCAACTCCATTATTTTTTTTGATGGTGTTTGTAATTTGTGTTCGGGGGCTGTAAAGTTTATTTTAAAGCGTGATCGTAAACACTATTTTAAATTTGCCTCCCTCCAATCTGCGATTGCAAAAGAATATTTAGGGGAATCAGGGTTAAACAAATCACTTGAAACGATTGTGCTATTTCAAAACGGCAAAATTTTCGTAAAGAGTGATGCTGCATTGGAGGTGTCCAGAAAAATGGATTTTCCCTGGCCCTTGCTTTATGTATTCAAAATAATCCCCGCCTTCATACGAAATTGGGTTTATGATTTTGTTTCCCGAAACCGCTACCAATGGTTTGGTAAATCCGATGAATGCATGCTGCCCACACCTGAAATATCAAAAAGGTTTGTCGGGTAAAAGGACTATGTTTCCTTCCAACTTTTTACTTTTGCCGGATCATTAATTTTATTACGAATGGAAGCATATATATTTCCGGGTCAAGGTGCACAGTTCTCAGGAATGGGAAAAGATTTTTATGACGCCAACACCAGGGCAAAAAAACTTTTCGAACAAGCAAATGAAATTCTGGGGTTTCCAATCACCTACACCATGTTCAGTGGTTCTGCCGATGAACTGAAGGAAACAAAAGTAACCCAGCCTGCAATTTTTATCCATTCGGTTGCTATGGCCCTTGCCAATGATTCTTTTAAGCCAGCAATGGCAGCAGGACATTCCCTGGGCGAATTTTCAGCACTAGTGGCGTGTAATGCCATGTCTTTTGAAGATGGTCTTCGGCTCGTTTCAAAACGGGCAGAAGCAATGCAACGTGCATGCGAAATAAACCCCTCAACCATGGCTGCAATTTTAGGCCTTGATGATGAAACGGTTGAACAAGTTTGCAACGATATTCGTGAAGAAATTGTAGTACCCGCAAACTATAATTGCCCGGGCCAGCTGGTTATTTCCGGAACGATTAGAGGGATTGATATCGCGTGTGAAAAGATGAAGGAAGCCGGTGCAAAACGCGCATTGCCCCTTCAGGTTGGGGGTGCATTCCATTCACCACTAATGGAATCTGCACGTGAGGAATTGGCCGCGGCCATTGAAGGAACGCAATTTAATACACCTGTTTGCCCCATCTATCAAAATGTAAATGCTCAACCATCAACCGATGTAGATGTTATTAAACAAAATTTAATATCACAACTGACTGCCCCCGTTCGCTGGACACAAACTATTCAAAATATGGCATCAGATGGTGGCCTTGTATTTATTGAATGTGGTCCCGGCAAGGTATTACAAGGATTGGTTAAAAAAATTGCACCACAAGTAGAGGCAAGAAGTATTTACTAGAAGCTTTATCCTTTATCAAATTTTAAAACGCTAAGAGTATCCGGACAACAATCTAAAAGTTCGTTGATGCTTTTGTTCAATACCGGGTGTATTAAAGTTGGGTTAAGTTCTGCTAAAGGAATGAGCGTAAAATTTCTTTCATGAAGCCGCGGGTGTGGAATGGTGAGTCCTTCTGTTTGAATTACACTAGTGGAATAGAAAAGGATATCAATATCCATAATTCGCGCTTCCCATTTGTCTTTACGAACACGCCCCATTTTCTTTTCAATTTGTAACAACACTCCCAGTAAGTTGTCTGGTGATAGTAAGGTTTCAATCTCAACAACCTGGTTTAAGTAATTCGGCTGTTCTGTAACCCCCCACGGCAACGTTTCGTAAACCTGGGATTTACGGATTATCTTTCCTGCATTGGAATTGATCTGGAGCCTGGCCACCGTCAGGTTTTGTAATCTATCGCCCAAATTGGTTCCCAAAAGAAGAAAAATACCGTTGTTCATATTATAAAATCCTGACACAAACTTATCTTTTTATTGGGATGAGTATTGTGTAGTTTTGAAGATTAATAAATGATTATATGAGTTTTTTTAAAGCATTTTTCTCTTCTTGTTTAGGGGCCTTTGTGGCGTTGCTGGTATTTTGTTTTTTCTTTTTCATTCTTACGTTTTCATTTGTTGGCCAATTGTCAAAAGAAGAAAAACCGAATGTTCCCCAAAGTTCGATCTTACACCTTAAACTGGACGTTGAATTTTCAGAGCTTCAAAAAGAGAATCTCTTTGAAGGCATCCCTGTTTTAGGGGAGCAAGATATAAATGTGGGCCTTATTGAATTGAAACAAGCGATCAAAAACGCAAAGGAGGATTCTAAAATAGAAGGGATTTTTCTACAGATCAGCTACCCAAGAACTGGCTTTGCAACTTTAAAGGAAATACGCGAGGCGTTGCTTGATTTTCGGAGTGAAGGAAAGTGGGTGCTTGCGTACAGTGAGGTGATGTCCGAAGGGGCGTATTATTTATCTTCCGTTGCGGATCAGGTTTTTATCCACCCGCAAGGAGAGGTTGAGTTCGATGGCTTGGTGGTGGAGATTGGTTTTTATAAAAAGTTATTTGAGAAACTTGATATAAAACCGGAAGTCTTTCGCGTGGGTGATTTTAAAAGTGCAGTTGAACCTTTTCTTTTTGAAAAGATGAGTGAAGAAAACCGCTTGCAGTTAACGGAGTTGGTCAATTCCATTCATGATCAAATGCTATCGGATATTGCTGGTTCCAGGAACATCGCGAAAGCAGAACTAAAAAACATTTCAGACAATCAATTGATACGGAATTCCCAACAAACAGTTGATAATAAATTGGTGGATGGCTTACTATACTATGACGAGTTCTTAGGTAAACTAAAGGATCGCGTAGGAATTTCTGAGGGTGATGATCTTTCTTTAATAACCTACAAAAAGTACAGCAAGAGTTTTTCAACGTATAAAAGTTCTAAAAATGAAATAGCGGTAATCGTTGCAGAAGGAACCATTATGCCAGGGATTTCTTCATATGATCAGCAAACCATTGGAAGCGAAACATTTGCCAAAGAGATTAGACGTGCACGTGAGAATGATGATGTGAAAGCTATTGTGATGCGCATCAATTCACCAGGTGGCGAGTTCAGGTCATCGGATGTTATGTGGCGAGAACTTAAGTTAGCATCGGAGGTAAAGCCAGTCATTGCTTCTATGGGCGATTATGCCGCATCGGGTGGTTATTATTTGGCAATGGCGTGTGATACAATTGTGGCGCAGCCCCAAACCATTACTGGTTCAATAGGAATTTTTGGTGTCTTGTTTGACCTGAGTGCGTTTCTCGAGAACAAAATCGGGATCACATTCGATGAAGTGAAGACCGGAAAGTTTGGCGATGCATTTACAGTAACACGTCCGCTCACCCAGGCTGAAAAAAATATTTGGCAGAAAAAATTGGATGACCATTACGATACATTCAGGGCGAAGGCTGCAGAAGGAAGGGATCAAACAGTAGAAGAAATAGAAAGAGTAGCCTCCGGTCGGGTATGGACCGGTGATCAGGCTATTGACCACAAATTGGTAGACCTCCTTGGTAGTTTTGATGATGCTATACAAGTGGCAGCAGAAAAAGCAGGTATTGAAGATGATTTCAAAGTGCGGTATTATCCCAGACAAGTTTCTTTTTGGGATAACTTATTTAATCAATTGGATGAAAATGCTTCTACACGTTACATCCAATCAAAACTTGGTGACCAATATTTGTTTTTAGATCATATGGAGAGGCTAAAAGAATTAAAGGGAGCACAAGCGAGGATGCCTTTTGAACTATCAATTCATTAATTGAATACGACTAATGGAAATCAGGAATAACTGGACAAAGCAAGAGATTGGTGAAATCTACAACACACCAATAATGGATCTCATTTACAAAGCCGCTACTACCCATCGTCAATACCATGATGCCAATGAAGTACAAGTATGTACGCTACTCTCTGTGAAAACAGGTGGTTGTCCGGAGGATTGTTCGTATTGTCCTCAAGCTGCTCGTTATCATACAGAAGTAAAAGCACATAAATTATTGCCAGTGGAGGAGGTACTTGCCAAGGCGTTGGAAGCGAAGGAAGGAGGGAGCACCCGTTTTTGTATGGGTGCAGCCTGGCGCGAGGTTAGGGATAACCGCGATTTTGATAAGGTCATTGAGATGGTCAAAGGCGTGAATACGTTGGGGTTGGAAGTTTGCTGTACGTTGGGAATGCTCACAGAGGAGCAAGCCAATAAACTTAAAGAGGCTGGATTGTATGCGTATAACCACAATCTGGATACTAGCGAGGAGTTTTATGGCGATGTAATTTCAACGCGTACCTATAAGGATCGTCTGGAAACACTGGAGAATGTACGCGAAGCCAAGATATCCGTCTGTTCCGGAGGGATTATTGGAATGGGCGAAATGGAAGATGACCGGATTGGAATGCTTCATACCTTATCAACATTACCCGAACATCCTGAATCCGTGCCGGTGAATGCATTGGTGCCTGTGGAAGGAACTCCATTGGAGGCGCAGCCCAGAGTATCTGTATGGGAGATGGTTCGAATGATCGCAACTGCACGCATACTTATGCCCAAGGCGATGGTTAGGCTTTCCGCAGGGCGGGTAATGATGAGTGTAGAAGAACAAGCTTTATGTTTTATGGCAGGCGCCAACAGCATTTTTGCGGGTGACAAGTTGCTGACAACCCCTAACCCCGATTATGTGGAGGACAAAAAGATGTTCCAGCTGTTACAATTGAAACCCCGGGAAGCTTTTAAGAAGGAAAGTGAAAATCAATTAGCCTAACAGTTGTTAATGGCCTTCTTTTTGATGTAAGGTTTATTCCAAATTTGAGAAAAAGAAGTCTAAAATCTGCACAAGGCGAAGTCTTCTAACACCCCTGCGGGGATCCGCTGAAAAATTTTTCAACTATTAAGTTCCCATTATTAACCACTTCAACGGTATTATCTTCCTTTTATCTGGAAATTATCCCGTTTCTTCAAAAAGAGTATTTGGTTAAACACTGAGATTTATCTGCTTTGTATTGGTGGGGTAGCGAATCATACAATGAAATGAAATGCGCAACTATACAGAAATATGGGAACGAAGATATTTTCTTTACGGGTCATGTTGACGTTTCAAAGGGCGGTCTTCCATCGCCTTTATTACGAATCTCTGTAAGACTTGAGATCGTTTCTAGTTAGTGGTAAAAAATTAAGACATCTGATTAGTGGCACCAACTTAATTGGTACCACTAAGAATGTCTTTAAGCAAGGCAATTTACTCTGTAACTAATTGATAATCAATTACCAATCGGCCTTGTCTTCCATAACCATTCCACCTTTAACTTCGGTTGATGATGCAACCTCTTGGTTAGTGGAATTAATAGAAGGGTCTGCTTGATTTCCTGATACAAAAGTAAAGGAAAGAAGAGTTACGACTGCAACAGCGAAAAGTATTATGCGAGTCTTCATAAGCTTAATATTTAAAGTTAAGGAATTTATATTTTATCATGTTGTCCAGTACCACCACCAACAGTATGTTCTGTATTTGGCTTTATTTCTTCTTCTGAACAAGAGGTAAATACAAATCCAGAAGCACAAATGATAAGAAAGGAGTAAATAATCTTTTTCATAGTTTTATAAGGTTTAGGTTTTTTATTTGTTTTGGTTCGTTTAATTTGATGATTCAAAGGTGGCTGGTCTTTTAGAAAGTATTCAAGCAATAAAATTTTATTAATTACCTGTGTACCAAAATTTCATTCTAACTTTAAAGGCCCTCCCTTTAGTTATCGTTGGGATCTTCCTGCCCTCTCTATTAAATGGACAGGATCACTATGTCGATTCTTTGAATAGAAAATTGGAAATGACACGTGGTGAAGAAAGATGGGAAGTATTAAAAAATTTATTCAGCTATTACTACGGATCCGATTATCAGAAGTCAATTGACTATGCCAATAATGCTTATGCAGTAGCTACTCACTTAGGAGACAGCATGCGAATGGTTCGTTCAGGAAGAATGCAGGGAATGGCATTGGAGAAGATTGGGAGGATAGACGAATCCATTATGGTTTATAAAGATGTTCTATCGATTGCGCAACGGAATAGCTATGATGATCAGTCTAAATATCTTTTTAATAGTTTGGGTATTTCCTATATGTCAAGAGGTCAATTTGATAAGGCCTTAGAGTATTATCTTCAAACCCTTGCGATTAGAGAGAAACAAGATGCAAAAGATGAAATCAGCCTTGCATTGAATAATATTGGAGTAGCGTACTTTAAGTTGAAGGATTATGAGCGTGCATTAGATAATTATAACAGAGCTCTGTCCATAAAAGAGGAAATAGGTGACATGTATCTTTTAGAACAGCTTATCATTAATAAGGGTTTAGTTCTGGTAAGCTTAAAAAAATACCCTGAAGCAGTAGAGATAATTAATAGAGCATTTGAAATTTGCGGACTGAATTGTGATGATATCGTTCGCAAAGAAGGATATTTTGGATTGGGGAGCGCCTACTTAGCAATGAAAAATTATAATGAGGCTAAGACAGCTTCAGAAAAATCTTTAGAATTAGCTAGAAAGCAGAATGATAAAGTATTTATTCTTTTCAACCTCGAAACACTTTCCGCTATCAATATGGAATTCAAAGATTGGGAAGCCTCATTAGAAAGCCTAGATGAAGCTATAAATATTGCAAACAAAACACAATTTTCGCTTAATCTCATACACATTTACAGATCCTATTCAACTGTTTATGATACCCTTGGAGACTACCGACAGGCTTCTATGTATAGAGAGAAATATATACAGTTAAAAGATAGTATATACAGTGCTGATTTAATTAAAAATCTGGCAAGAGTCCAGACTGAGTTTGAAGAGCGTGAAAACATGGCGACAATTGCTGCAAAGGAGGAAGTAATAAAACGACAAGAGCGCTTAAATTTTGCGATTGGGATTATTGCAGTGCTGGCTACGTTACTAATTTTTGTATTGTATCGCTCCAACCTTATTAAGAAAAGGGTCAACAACGCTTTATCCGATGCGAAAGCAACCATTGAAGCGCAAAATCGAGAACTCTCACGATTGAATAAAGGACTTGAAAAAACAGTAGACACCCGAACGGCCGAATTACAGGTAAGCAATGCCTCCCTCCACCGTGTCAATGCAGAACTGGACAACTTTATTTATAAAACTTCACACGATATCCGTGGCCCTTTGGCAAGCTTAAAGGGCATGTGCAATGTGGCAATTATGGATGTGAAAGATGAAACTGCTCTGGGCTATTTAAAGAAACTTGAGATCACCGCAGAAAGATTAAATACCATTCTCACCCGCTTGTTGATCATTAATCAGATCAATCATAGCACTCCGGGAAAAGACCCCATCGATTTTGATTCGATGGTCAACGATGTAATCCTGCTGGAAAAGAAAAAAGGTATGCCTCCCCGTTTTAAAATCGATTCAGAAATCCAGGAGCGGATTACTTTTTTCTCCGATAAAGAACTGATCCGGATTATTCTCGAAAACCTGATTGACAACGCTATAAAATTCCATAACGACTCCGAACGAATCAATCCATTTGTAAGAATCGTAATCACAAAAAAGGACTCGCAGATCGATATTCGGGTTATTGATAATGGTATTGGTATTGATGCAGCAGATGCAGAAAAAGTATTTCAAATGTTTTCCCGAGCTTCCGAGCGCTCCGAAACCGGGGGAATTGGTTTGTATCTCACACGCACCGCCACAGAGAAACTGGGAGGCACTGTAAAAATAGGCACTACTGAAGAGGGATTTACAGAGTTCCGCGTCCGGTTTTAATCCCTTCTCAACTTTTATTGCTCCCGCTCAATTAGCATCTTTGCACAAATTTCGGAAATGGATAAAAAGTTTAAACGCTATACAATTACATCTGCATTGCCATATGCGAATGGACCGCTTCATATCGGTCATATTGCTGGTGCGTATTTGCCGGCCGATACTTACGTTCGGTATTTACGATTGCGGGAAGAAGATGTCGTTTTTATCTGTGGTTCCGATGAACATGGTGTGGCGATAACATTAGGTGCTAAAAAAGAGGGTAAAACACCAAAAGAGTTTGTTGACAAGTATCATGCTTTAATGAAAGGGGCTTTTGAGGAATTCGGTATTTCCTTTGATATTTATTCCCGTACTTCGAATCCAATTCACTACGAGACCGCTCAGGAATTTTTTAAAAATATTTACGAGAAAGGAATTTTCCTGGAAGAAACCTCTGACCAGTTTTATGATGAGCAGGAGAAAATTTTCCTGGCGGATCGTTACATTGTTGGCACCTGTCCAAACTGTGGAAATGAAAATGCTTACGGTGATCAATGCGAGAAATGCGGGAGCACATTAAGTCCAAAGCAATTAAAGAACCCACGCTCCACCGTTTCCGGAAATCAACCTGTTCTAAAACCTACACTCCATTGGTACTTCCCATTGGATCAATATGAAGCATGGTTAAAAAAGTGGTTGTTGGAAGGACATAAGGACTGGAAAGCCAATGTCTATGGACAGTGTGGTTCGTGGTTGGAACAAGGATTGCAACCCCGTTCCATTACCCGCGATTTGGATTGGGGAGTACCTGTGCCGCTTGAGAATGGCAAAGGAAAAGTATTGTATGTTTGGTTCGATGCACCGATTGGATACATCTCGGCTACAAAGGAATTGCGACCCAATGATTGGGAATTGTATTGGAAAGACGAAGACACCAGGTTAATCCATTTTATTGGTAAGGATAATATTGTTTTCCATTGCATTGTTTTCCCTTCTATTCTAAAAGCAGCAGGCGATTACATTTTGCCCGACAATGTTCCTGCAAATGAATTTTTAAATCTGGAAGGAGAGAAGATCAGTACTTCGCGCAATCATGCTGTTTGGCTTCATGAATATTTACAAGAATTTCCAGGCAAAACGGATGAACTTCGCTATGTGCTCACCTCCATTTCCCCGGAGACAAAAGATTCCGACTTTACCTGGAGGGATTATCAGCAAAAAGTAAATAGTGAACTGGTTGCTATCCTTGGAAATTTTGTAAACAGGGTAATGGTGCTTACCTGGAAATACTACAATGGCATTGTTCCATCGTATTCTAAGAATATAGAAAGCGAAAGTATTAAAGCAATTGTGAAAGTTCATCAAGCGGCAATTGCTGAAATGAATGATTCGGTGGCCTTGATGATTGAAGGTATAGAGAATTTTAAATTTAGGGATGCGCAGTTTCAAATGATGAATATTGCGCGCATAGGAAATCGTTTTTTGGCTGAAACGGAGCCGTGGAAGCTCGCTAAAACAGACATGGATGCAGTAGGTCATATTCTTTATGCTGCCATTTCTATTGTCGCCAATGTAGGGATTGCTTGTGAACCATTCTTGCCTAAGACATCCCATAATATCAAGCAACAATTGGACGTTGAAAACGATGGAACCGTGTTCTGGAAAAAAGAAAAGATAGTGGATATCATTCCCGCGGGCCATCAACTTAACAAGGCGGAACTTCTTTTTCAAAATGTTGAGGAGGATGCGATTGAAAAGCAAATTGAGAGATTAAAAAAAGAAAAGGTGACAGAAGAAGAGGGAAGAAGTGTTCCAGCGATAAAGCCTGAAATTGTTTTTGAAGATTTTGCGAAATTGGATATCCGCATCGGGAAAGTACTGGCGGCAGAGAAAATGGAGAAATCCAAAAAGCTATTAAAACTAACTGTTGATACAGGTATTGATCAGCGCACAATTCTTAGTGGCATCGCTGAACATTTTTCCCCGGAGGAAATGGTAGGGAAGCAAGTTTCATTGATTGCCAACCTGGCGCCTCGAAAAATGATGGGAATAGAATCGCAAGGAATGATTTTAATGGCGGAAGATTTGAACGGCAAGCTGAAATTGATCCAACCGTCCGATGAAGTAAACCCGGGTGCTACTGTCAGTTAGTGTTAAACTGATTCATGGTCCTTTCTAGTCCGATGGAACAAAAAGCAAGCGTAGCCTCAATGCATTTTTCGATGATGGCCGGGATTTTTTCAAACTCCTGCTGACTAAAATTACTGAGCACATAATCCACTTGTTGACCTTTTCCAAAATCTGATCCAATACCAACCCGTAGACGCGGATAATTTTGGCCACCGGTAAGTTGCTCGATGTTGGTCAGGCCGTTGTGCCCGGCTGCACTTCCTTTTCCCCGAAGACGAATCGTTTCAAACGGGAGTGCTAAATCATCAACAATTACCAGCAGGTTTTCTTTTGGGATTTTTAGTTCTTGCAGCCAGTAACCAATAGCCTTCCCGCTAAGGTTCATATACGTTGTTGGCTTAATAATATGAACGCTTCTTCCCTTGAATTTTATTTCTGCTTTATCAGCATACCGGTTGGGTGAAAATTTTGCATCGAATTTATCTGCTAATTGATCCATGACCAGGAAGCCAATATTATGACGGGTCAATTCATATTCAGCACCAATGTTGCCCAGGCCGGCAATTAAATATTTCATGTGTTTATAATTTTAGATTAAGGTCACATGGAATAGCCGACATAATCATTTCGGTTGGTGAAAAGTATTTACATGGCCATTTCATAACGTTTCAATTAAGCAAAAAAAATCCTGCAAAAGCAGGATTTTTTAAAGATATAATTTTTTCGAGAATTACTTTTTATCCTCAACTTTTGCAGCCTCAGTCTCCGCAGATGCTGCAGCGGCAGCCGCTTCTTCATCAATCATTTTTGCAGCACGTGAAACTTCAACCACAGCAATTGGTGAGGACTTAGTGTCCAAAAATGTTAATCCTGGAATCTTAAGGTCACCCACTTTAATGGCATGGTGAAAATCAAGTTCAGAAACATTAATGTCAATATGGTCAGGCATATCCTTAGGAAAACCAGCAACCTTTAACGACATCTTCTTTCTTACCAACGTTCCACCTTTGCTTACACCAGGGGCTTGTCCAACAATACGCGTTGGGATATTCATTTTGATTTTTCTTCCCTCATCAATGCGAAGGAAATCGGCATGTAGAATAACCTCACTCACTGGATGGAATTGGATGTCTTGCAAAATTGCCTGGCATTCTTCCCCTTCAATATTTAAATGTGCAAAGTGGGCTTCATTGGTATACACCAACTCACGGAACAAAATCATCGGTGAATAGAAATGGATTTGGGTTCCACCTCCATATAACACACATGGAACATTTGCATTGTCTCGGAGGTTTTGTGAATCAGCCTTTCCGAGATTTGCTCTTTTATACCCTATAATCTCAATGGTTTTCATAAATTTTATTTGTTTTAGTTTAATTGTTTAAAGTCTTATAAATAAGGAACTGATCGATTCATGATCATGGATTTTTCGGATTGCTTTCGCAAATAGATCAGAAACGCTTAGTACCTTGATTTTTGATATGTTTTTCTTTAATGGAATGGTATCGGTAACTGCAATCTCCTCCAATGCCGAATTCTCTATATTATCATAGGCATTTCCGGATAATACGGGGTGGGTACATACAGCCCTTACTGATTTAGCACCTTTTTCTTTTAGCAAAGCAGCAGCCTTGCAAATTGTGCCGGCTGTATCCACTAAATCGTCAACCAATACCACTTCTTTTCCTTCTACTTCACCAATCAGGCGCATACTGTGCACTTTATTGGCTTCCTTTCTGTATTTGTCACATACCACCAGGTCGGCATTGAAAAATTTCGCAAAACTACGGGCTCGCTTTATTCCGCCAACATCGGGCGTGGCAAACATGATGTTCTCAAGGCCCAATGACTTTAGGTATGGAACAAAAATATAAGCACCATCAAGGTGGTCGACAGGAATATCAAAAAATCCCTGGATTTGATCGGCATGCAGGTCGCAGGTCATAATCCTGTTTGCACCCGCTGCTGAAATGAGATTGGCAATCATTTTGGCCGCTATCGAAACACGGGGTTGGTCTTTCCGGTCTTGGCGGGCATATCCAAAATAGGGGATGACAACGTTCACGGAAGATGCACTCGCTCTTCTGGCAGCATCCACCATCAACAAGAGCTCCATTAAATTGTCAGAGGGGGCAAAGGTTGATTGGATGATGAAAACTTCATGGCCACGAACGGATTCAGTTAAGAAGGGGGACATTTCACCATCGCTAAATTGTTGGTAGTTTACCTTTCCCAGCGCTTCTCCATAGGCATGTGCAATCTTTTCGGCCAAGTATAGGGTTGCACTTCCACTGAATATTTTGACTGCCATTCGTTGCGTTTTTACAAAAAAATTAATCCCGACTATTAAGACGGGATTGTTTTAGTTGCCCGACTAGGGCTCGAACCTAGACTCTTCTGAACCAAAATCAGACGTGTTGCCAGTTACACCATCGGGCAAAAATGTGTATACACCCCTAAAAAGGGAGTGCAAAGGTATTATTATTTTTCAAAAATGTAAATGGAGGGGAATACTTTTTAAAGCTCCTTTTCCTGAATTTCCATAGTGCCCTCAATAAAGCCCTCAGCCCAGAATCTATATTTGTCCAGAATGGAAATTACGGCATTTCGGAGGTGCCGCTGGTTTTGGAAATCGATATCCCCGTAAAGGGTGGTGGCATACCCTTGCCAAATTGAACGGTTTTGCCTCCTGTCATAGAACTGGATCAAGAGTGTACCCTTTTTCAGGTTGAGTTTTTTGGGGTCATAATCAATATTTTCATTTCCTGATTTGACCCATTCTTCAATGTCTGGTTGGTTGTATCCATTAAAACGGAGACTATCGGTAAACATTTTAAAACCAATAATGAGGTGCGGCCGGTTCTCTGTATTTTTATACCCCAGGAATTTCATACGGGAGATGATCGAACTTTCAATGACATCATTCATCATCGAGGAGTCTGTAATCCCCGCTGGTTTCATCATGTCAAAACTTCTATATTTTTTAAAATTTCCTTTGTAACTGTAATCGTATTCAACAGGAAGTTCTTTGTATCCCAGACAAGAACTCAAGATGCCAAGGATTATGATTGGAAAAAGTTGTTTCATGCGCTAATAAATTTTAAAGTAAAGACACATGGAATAGCCGGGCATCGACACCATTATTGAGCTGAATGTAGTGCTTGACCATTTCATAGAGAGAGTCGTTTAAACGTTAAGATAATTCAATTGTAACGTTCAAACAATACTTGCCCCTTTATGGTTTTGTTATCAGCTTCGATTTTTAATCCATTCCCGGGCATTGACAAACGCTTCCATCCATGGTGAAACCGCATCGTTATTCCTTTCATGGGGATAAAAAGGCCAATTCCATGGGAATAAAGACCGTTCGATATGAGGCATAATCGCCAGGTGACGGCCATCTTTAGAATATAAAGAAGCGACAGAAAAATCGGAATCATTTGGGTTGCCGGGGTACTCCTGATGGGAATAGGTAGCCCCAACATTAAACAAACCCTGGTCATTTGGCAGTGAGAAGCGGCCTTCGCCATGGGCAACCCAAACCCCTAATCGTGTTCCCACCATCGAGTGTAGCATAATAGAATCATTCTCAGGAATCGTAACATTGATAAAAGTAGATTCAAATTTTCCGGAACCATTGTGATGCATTTTGGGATGGTCTTTCCATTCTGGGTAAAGCAAACCGAGTTCCATCATCAGCTGGCAACCGTTACAAACACCAAGGCTTAACGTGTCTTCACGTTTATAAAAATTATCGAGTGCCTCTTTTGCTTTTGGATTGTAAAGAAATGCACCCGCCCAGCCTTTAGCAGATCCCAATACATCGGAGTTTGAAAAGCCACCAACAAAAACAATCATATTTACATCCGAAAGATTTTCCCTTCCTGATACTAAATCAGTCATGTGGACATCTTTTACATCGAAGCCTGCCAGGAAAAGTGAGTAGGCCATTTCACGGTCTCCATTCACACCTTTTTCACGAATGATGGCAGCTTTAATACCACTTGCTGTTCTTCTGGTGGGATCAATTCCTAACGATTTGAATTGGCCGTCAAAAGATGGTTGAAAATTGTAGGAAAGTGACTGGTTTTTATAATGCGCAAAGCGTTTTTCAGCATGCTCTGGGTTTCTTTGTTTGCGATCAAGAAGATAGGAGGTCTTGAACCAGGTATCGCGCAACGTGTCAATTGCTAAGTTGATGTTTTGTTCGAGATAGTTTATAGTGAAGTTTCTTTTGGTATTAACTACCCCCATCACTTCACAGGTAACACCATATTGCGTAAGAATCCGCTGCACATTGTACATGTCGCTTATCTGGATAATCACCCCGGGATTTTCACTAAAGAGTGTCGTTACAAAATCTGGTTCGAAATCGGAAAGGTTTACATCCATCCCCACCGTTGGTTCTGCAAAACACATTTCAAGCAAGGCGGTAATGAGGCCTCCTGCTGAAATATCATGACCGGAAAGAATAAGTTCTTTATTAATGAGTTCCTGAATAGCTTCGAAGGCTTTTACAAAATGCGCTTCACTTTTGATGGTAGGAACCTGATCGCCTAATTGATGTAAAGTTTGTGCAAATGCACTTCCACCCAGTAAAAATGAATCGCTCGAAAAATTCACATACACCAGTTGACTACCTTCAATTGGTTTCAATACGGGTGAAATGGTTTTTCGGATATCGCTGACTTCTGCGATTGCAGATATGATTACCGTTCCCGGTGACAACACCGTTTTTCCATCCGGATATTTTTGTGCCATCGAAAGGGAATCTTTTCCAGTAGGTACATTCAAACCTAATGCGATGGAGAAATCGCTCACGGCTTCCACGGCTTTATACAAGCGTGCATCTTCCCCCGGTTTTTTACACGGCCACATCCAGTTGGCACTTAATGAAATTCCTTTGATGCCATTGGTCAATGGCGCCCAGACAAGATTTGTTAATGCTTCTGCAATGGCAAGTTTACTTCCTGCAGCAGGATCAATCAACGCTGCGCCAGGTGCGTGCCCGATTGAAGTTGCTACACCTTGGTGGCTTAAGAAATCCAGCGCCATTACGGCAACGTTGTTCAACGGAAGTTGGATGGGGCCGCATGTTTGCTGCGTTGCCACCTTACCGGTTACAGAACGATCTACTTTATTCGTTAACCAATCTTTACACGCAACGGATTCAAGTTGAAGAACTTGCTCAATGTATTTTTCGATCAGGCCTGCATTATACTGAATAGGTTGGTAATCTGTCTTTTCAGTTTTATCCTGAATGATGGTTTTAGGAGAAGAGCCAAAGAGTTGGTTCACGGCAAGGTCAACAGGTTTTTGTTCTTGGCCGGTCTTATCAAAAATTAATTTCTCGTCACCCGTTGCATCACCCACCACATAGATGGGAGAGCGTTCACGTTCTGCAACTTTACGTAAGGTATCGATATCTTTTTCTTTGATCCCCAACCCCATTCTTTCCTGCGATTCATTGCTGATCAATTCTTTATCAGAAAGGGTAGGGTCACCTACAGGAAGTTGATCAAGGTGAATTGACCCTCCGGTTTTTTCCAGTAATTCAGAGAAGCAATTTAAATGTCCACCGGCTCCATGGTCATGGATCGTTACAATGGGATTGTTTTCAGATTCTACCATGGCACGGATCGCGTTCATCACCCGCTTTTGCATTTCAGGATTGGAACGTTGAATGGCATTGAGTTCTATGGCATTTCCATATTCACCTGTGGCCACGGAAGACACAGCGCCACCACCCATTCCAATGCGATAATTATCACCGCCCAACAAAACAATTTTATCGCCTGCTTCAAGCTCACCTTTTGCACTATCAACGTGTTTCCCGAAACCAATGCCGCCCGCTTGCATTATCACCTTATCGAAACCAAATTGTTTTCCTTTTTCAAAATGTTCGAAGGTGAGCACGCTTCCTGAGATTAATGGTTGACCAAACTTGTTTCCAAAATCAGAAGCGCCATCCGAAGCTTTTATTAAAATTTCCGCAGGTGTTTGGTAGAGCCAATTACGTTCTTCAAAATTTTCTTCCCATGCTTTTCCTTTTTCAAGACGGGGATACGAAGTCATATACACCGCTGTTCCGGCAAGGGGAAGTGATCCTTTTCCACCTGCTAAGCGATCACGGATTTCACCACCCGATCCGGTGGCAGCACCATTGAAGGGTTCTACTGTTGTTGGGAAATTATGGGTTTCCGCTTTTAGTGACAAAACTGAATCAATATCCTTTACTTCAAAATAGTCGGCAGTGTCTTGCCGTTTTGGAGCGAACTGCTCTATTGAAGGACCTTTAATAAAAGCAACATTGTCGCTGTAGGCAGAAACAATGTAGTTGGGATTTTCTTTTGAAGTTTTTTTGATCAGTTGGAATAATGACAATTCTTTTTCCTCACCATCAATAATATACGTGCCGTTAAAAATCTTATGACGACAATGTTCGGAGTTTACTTGGGAGAAACCAAAGACTTCGCTATCGGTTAGTTTCCGGTTCAGTTGGGTGCTTGTATTGTTGAGGTATTCAATTTCTTCTTCACTCAATGCAAGACCTTCTTCCTTGCTGTAGTTGGCTATGTCATCAATTTCAACAATCGGATCAGGCGAATGATGGATAGTAAAAATATCCTGGTCAAGCTGAGTATAATGGTGGTTGAGCATTTTATCAAACGGCTCATTTCCCGAATCGATTACAAATTCCTCAATTCGATCAATCCCAGATATTCCCATCGTTTGGGTAATCTCAACGGCATTCGTACTCCATGGAGTAACCATTTCCTTCCGAGGACCGATAAATTTATTATTCAGGGTTGTTTCGGTGAGTAGTTTTCCACCACTAAAAAGCCACTCAAGTTTTTCAATATCAGCGGGTGGTAATGGGTGTTTGGCGCCAACAGCAAAGATTTTGTTGGAGGGTGACTGGAAGAATAAAATCATGTATGTGGTTCAATTTCCGGAAGTCGCAAAAGTACTTTGATTTGCGGAAAAGCTTGCGTTAAGAATGAAATTTTAACTCCAAAAAATAATTTTAGATCCCCTTTTGCAAATATTTAAAGGAGAATTAGCTTCGCGTTAAAATTAGCCGTCATATGAAAAATTCAGCCTTTTTAATTATTGCCCTTTTAAGTTTCACTGCATCGTTTGCACAGGATTTTGAGGAGGAGCCTCAATATCGGAATGCACCCTTTAGTATCGGATTTGGGTTGGGTATGGATTATGGTGGGTTTGGTGGTAAAGCGACCTACATTATTGCCAACCGGATAGGGGTATTTGCCGGACTTGGATACAATTTTAATGGGGCAGGTTATAATTTTGGAGCATCCTTACGGATGGCACCTGATAAAAAGGTTACTCCCTATATTTCCTTGATGTATGGGTACAATGCCGTTATTAATGTATCGGGGAACTTCGATTTTAAGGAAACGTATTATGGAACCACCCTTGGTTTTGGTATTGAGTTGAAATCCCGGAACCAACCTAATTATTGGAATTTTGGCATTTTGGTACCTTTCCGGGATCCCGATTATCAAAACACTTTAGATGCATTGAAAGCAAGTGGCGTTACCTTTGATTCAGAGCCATGGCCGATTGGCATTAGCATCGGATACCATTTTGGTTTGAAATAATAATCTGTACTAATTTTGGTGGGCTTAAAATAATTCCCCACCTCCCTCGTCTTTACGACCAAAACCATGAAGTTTGCGATGGATTTGGCAATGCACATGAAGGAAGAAACTTTTCGAAGAGAGCAAGGCAGGTTGCTGAATTTTATTCGTGGCCGGGTTTCTACCCTGGAAGAAGCTGAGGATATCCTTCAAGATGTGTTTTTTCAGTTCGTGGCCGGATACGATACCATTGAATCGATGGATCGTGTAACCTCCTGGTTGTTTTCCGTAGCCAGAAATAAAATCATTGATCGCTATAGGAGGGATGCCGTGCGCCCAAAACGTGCTGATTTTGGATTTATTTCCGATGATCAGGAAGGTCCGATTTCGCTCCAGGAAATTTTACCGGATTTGGGGGATACTCCGGAGGAAGCACTTTTCAGAGAGACTTTATGGGATGCAATAATGGAAGCCTTAGACGAGCTACCGGCTGAACAGCGGGAAATATTTATTCTTAATGAATTAGAGGAAAAAGGTTTTCGCGAGATCGCGGAAGAGAAAGGTGTTTCAATCAACACCCTCTTGTCAAGGAAGCGATATGCTATCCTGGCATTGCGAAAGAAGCTTCAGGATTTATATGATGAGATGTAGAATAAAAATATTATAGATATGAAAAGGGGAGTTTGGTTTTTAAAATGGGTGGTTCTGGGGGCAATATTTATTGTCGGCTTTGGATTGTTAACCCAATATTTGTGGAATTGGTTGGTACCGGCTTTATTTTCCGGTCCTGTGATTACCTATTGGCAAGCCCTTGGGTTGTTGCTGTTGGCAAAAATTCTATTTGGCTTTGGTGGAGGAAAAGGAGGCCATTGTCAGCAATGTGGAGGTGGAGGAAAGTCTTTTTGGAAGCAACGCTATGAGAATAAACTAGCTTCCCTGCACCCGGATGATCGTGAAGCCTTTAAAAAGAAAATGATGGAAAAATGGTGTCGTCATACCCCATCAAAAGTTGAGCGCGATAAACCTCCGGGCGAAAACGATTGAAATTTTTTTCTGTGGTGAAAGGATAAAAATATGTTGTGAAAAGCGGAACACAATCTTAAGAACCGCGTTAAAGGAAACCGTGGAAACTTTTGAAATATTAAAAGTTTCCATAGTTTTGCACCCGCATGGAAGAAACAGATAACAAAGAACGGATTTTAAAAGGAGCAGAAGAGCTTTTTATGCGCTATGGGGTACGTAGTGTATCAATGGACGATATCGCCCGGCACTTGTCAATTTCCAAAAAGACCATTTACCAATACTTTACGGATAAAGATGAAGTAGTGACCCTGGTGGCCATCCAACACCTGGCCCATGAGCAGAAAGAGTTTGATGAAGTGTTTATCAATTCAAAGAATTCCATTGATGAAATGGTAGGACTTTCGCACTGCCTTCGGGCGAACCTGAAGCGGATCAATCCTTCCTTGCTCTTTGATTTACAAAAATACCATCCGAAAGCATGGGCCGCATGGTTATCCTTTAAATGGGATTATATGCGAATGTCCATTAAGCGTAGCATCGCACGGGGAATCAGTGAAGGATACTTTAGGCCGGAAATCAACGCGGATATTTTGGCCACCTCACGCCTGGAGCAAGTAGAGATGGGGTTTCGTGATGATTTGTTTCCCAGCGATCAGTTTGATTTCATGGAGGTGCAAATCCAATTGTTGGAAGTCTTTATTTATGGACTGCTAACAGAGAAAGGAAGAAAATTATATCAAAAAAGCAAAGTCAAAAACCAACCAACCCAGTAAAGCAAGTATATGAAACGTCTATTAATTACAAGCGTTTTTGTTTTATCACTTTGGGGTGTCGCCCAAGCACAAACAAAAATGACCCTCGCGGAAGCAATTGAATATGCAGAGAAGAACAACCAAAACATTCAGAATGCCCAGCTAGAGTTTGAGAAATCAAAAGCAAAGGTTTCGGAACAATTGGCTGCAGGCTATCCTCAGATTAATGGTTCTGCGGATTTAGGTTACAACTATATAATTCCCACCACCTTTATTCCGGATTTTATATCTCCTTCTGTTTACGGAGTCCTTTTTCAGGAAGGTGTTATTCCTTCCAAACCACTACCGGAACCGGAAGTTTTTCCTGCTCAATTTGGTACCAAGTATGCTGGAAGAGCTGTAGTAGATGTATCGCAAATGGTTTTTGACGGTTCGTTCTTTGTTGGCTTGAAGGCCTCCAGAACGTTTACCGAACTTTCCCGAAAGGATCATATCAAAACAACCATTGATGTGGTGGCTGCAGTAAAAAAAGCATACTACATGGTGTTGGTCAATGCAGAACGGTTGGAGTTGTTGGAAAAAAACTTCAATCGGCTGGACACACTTTTGCGAGAGACTACGATCATGCAAGAGAATGGTTTTGCTGAAAAAATTGATGTGAGCCGAATTCAAGTACAGTTTAACAATATGAAAGTAGCAAGATCCAATGCTTCTGTTGGATTGAAACTAAGTAAAGACCTGCTTAAATTTCAAATGGGCATGCCCATGAGTGAAGAATTGGAGTTGTCCGATACCTTAGACTCGATTCAATATAAAGCACTGGAAGAGGATTTTGAAGAAGGGTTTAAATACGAAAATAGAATTGAGTTTAGTAAACTTCAAACCAATTTTGATCTGACCGCTATCGACATTCAATACACGAAAGTTCAGTACATGCCCAAGATTGACTTGTATGCCAATATTGGTGCGAGTTATGGTACGGGTACGTTTGATAACATGTTTGCTTTTGGAGAAAGTTGGTTTGGATTAGGAACAGTCGGCCTTCGGTTAAATGTTCCAATTTTTGATGGGTTCAGAAAAAGAAGCATTGTTCAGCAGAAACAGTTTCAGCAAAAGCAAGTTGAGCACAACATGGAACTTGTAAAAAATCAAATTGATTTAGAGAAACTTCAATCCGAAGCAAATCTTACAACAAGCATTGAAAATTTGAGAGCGCAACGTGAAAACATGGCGCTAGCTGAAGATGTTTATCGCGTGACTAAAATTAAATATGAGCAAGGCGTTGGATCCAACATTGAAGTATTGGATGCAGATGCTGCTTACAAAGAAGCACAAACCAATTACTACGCTGCACTCTATGATGCACTAATTGCAAGTGTGGATGTTGAGACTGCGTATGGCAAACTCCTCGAAAAATGAATCGAACTAATCTAGAAACCCTACTACCAATGAAAAACTATATTTTACCAATTATTGCTGCTATCACGATAGTGGCCTGCCAATCAGGCAATGAAGTTGACAAAAAGAAGAGTGAACTTGATAAAGCAAAACTTGAACTATTAACTGTTAAAGAAAAAATTGCAATCCTCGAAAAGGAAATCAGCGAACTCGATCCTGAATATGCAAAGGAGAACAGCAATGCTGTTCTCGTTTCTACTTTTGTTGCAAAGAAAAAACCGTTTGAGCATAAAGTTGAAACCAGAGGTGCTGTTGAATCACGAAGAAATGTGTACCTAAGCGCCCAAACTGTTGGTGAGATCAAGAAAATACATGTGCGCGAAGGCCAACAGGTTTCGCAAGGTCAGGCCTTGATCGAATTGGATGCTGACGTGCTGCGTAAATCAATTGGTGAACTAAGGACTTCACTTGAATTGGCAAATACTGTATATGAAAAGCAAACAAAACTTTGGGAACAAAAAATTGGAACCGAAGTGCAGTACCTGCAAGCCAAAAACAACAAGGAATCATTGGAGAGCAAATTAGCGACCATGAATGCACAACTTAATCAGACTGTTGTGCGTGCACCTTTCACAGGAACGATCGATCAGTTGACCGCACAACTTGGTGAGATGGCTTCTCCGGGTGTACCCCTCATTCGCATCGTAAGCTCTCAAGAAATGTTTTTGAGCAGCGATGTTTCAGAGCGTTTTATTGGAAGGTTTAAGGCAGGTGACAAGGTGGATATCTATTTTCCGATGATTGACAAAACAATCGCGTCTGTTATAGCTTCTGTAGGGCAGGTGATAAATCCTGAGAACAGAACGTTTGAAGTGGAGGTAAAACTTCCAAGCATAGACTTTATCGTAAAACCAAATCAAGTGGTTCTTCTTCGATTAAGCGATTATATAAACGAGAACGCCATTGCCGTTCCTACCCGCCTTATTCAAAAGGATGAATTGGGGCAATACATTTATATAGCTGAAAAAAGGGAGCAGGGATTGGTAGCCAGGAAAGTGCATGTAACCACCGGAACATCCTTTGAAAAAGAAACTGAAATTATTGAGGGGTTAAAAGGAAACGAAGCCATTGTTGATCAGGGTTTCCGTGATTTGACAGAAGGTGTTTTGGTCACTGTTGCTGAAAACACCACGACCACAGAAGAAGTAGCAAATAACTAATTGATAAACGTCTACACAGATTATCATGAGCGAAAACAATAACGAATTAAAGGTTGATAAAGAATTTGGTTTATCAACCTTAGCGATTGGCAACAGGACCACGGTTATTTTCCTTGCCTTTTTGATTGCAGTGATGGGGGTTTCTACCTACAATAGTTTGCCCAAGGACAGCTACCCCGAGATAAAACAACCAGTAGTATACATTGGCACGCCCTATCCGGGAAACTCTCCTATTGATATGGAGAATTTGGTAACGCGTGAAATTGAAAAGGAGATCAACACGATTTCCGAAGTAGACAATATAAAGTCCACCTCAGTTCAGGATTATTCTACGATTATCGTAGAATTCAATACCGATACCCCGGTGGAGGAAGCACTTACCAAAGTAAAAGATGCAGTGGACCGTGCAAAGCCGGAATTGCCCGATGATTTGCCCAGCGATCCGAATGTGTTCGAATTGAATTTCTCGGAATTCCCGATTATGAACATCAACCTTTCGGGTAATTATTCTTTGGAACAACTGAAGCGATATGCTGAATACTTGGAAGATGAAATTGAAGGTGTAACGGAAATTTCCAAAGTTGAAATTCGCGGTGTTGATGAAAAGGAAGTAAAAGTAAAAGTAAACCCGTATTTTCTTGAAGCCAGAAAACTAAATTTTTCAGATGTTGAAAGTGCAATACAAGCTGAAAACGTAACCCTTTCGGGCGGTAATATTTTAGATGATGGAATTCGCAGGACCCTTCGGGTAGTGGGTGAGTTTTCAGACCCCCGCCAGATCGAAGACATTGTTGTAAAAAATGAAAAAGGAAACATCGTTTACTTACGCGACATCGCCACAGTAGAGTTCGATTACATCGACAAACAAAGTTACGCACGCTTGGAAAAGCAGCCCGTGGTAATGGTGGATGTGATTAAGCGTAGTGGACAAAATTTATTGAATGCCACTGAGAAAGTAAATGCCATTCTTGAAAAAGCAAAGAAGGATGTATTTCCTTCCGATTTGGATGTAAGCATCACCAATGATCAATCATCTTTTACTAAAGAGATGGTGAGCAGTTTGGAAAATAATATTATATCCGGTGTAATTGTAGTGGTTTTTGTACTCATGCTTTTCCTTGGAACACGAAATGCATTATTTGTTGGTATCGCGATTCCCATGTCAATGTTGCTTTCATTTCTGGTGCTGGGAGCAATCGGCTACACCGTAAACATGATGGTACTGTTTGGGATGATCATGGCATTGGGAATGTTGGTGGACAATGGAATCGTGGTAGTGGAAAACGTATATCGTTTATACGAAGAAGGATACGATTTGATCAGTGCAACCAAGCTTGGTGTTGGAGAGATTGCATGGCCCATTATTTCTTCAACAGCAACTACCCTTGCTGCGTTTTTGCCATTGGCGATGTGGCCGGGTCTTATGGGTGAGTTTATGAAGTATCTGCCGATCACCTTGATTATTGTATTGTCTTCTTCACTATTTGTCGGCTTGGTGATTGTGCCGGTGCTCGCCTCCCTGTTGATGAAGCATGAAGGAAGCTCCGTTGTGAAGAGACGGAAAATGTGGAGGCGAGTGGCAATTTATGTAGGGCTGGGGGTTTTGTTTATTTTGCTAAAAGTGTTTTGGCTGGGAAATATTTTAATCCTGATAGCCTTACTTACGGTATTGAATGTTTTTGTATTCGCGCCTGCATCACACTCTTTTCAAACGAAGGTCTTGCCACGGTTGGAATCTCGTTACTCAAAAATAATTGGATTCGCTTTGCGCGGAAGAAATCCACTATGGTTCTTTTTTGGGGCGGTGGCAATGTTGATCCTTTCTATTGCTTTGATGGGGGTCTTTCCACCAAAAGTTATTTACTTCCCGGAAAATGAACCAAAATATGTTAACGTTTTTATTGAATTCCCGGTAGGAACAGACATCGAAGAGACCAACAGGTTTACCGAACAAGTAGAAGACAAAGTGCTGTCACTGGTGAAAGAATATGGTGACGTGGTGGAATCAGTAATCGGAAATGTAGGCCAGGGAACCGGTGATCCGAATGACCCTTCCAATATTGGACAAGCCGATACTCCGAACAAAGCCCGTATTACGGTCAACTTTGTGGACTTCAAATTCCGAAATGGTGTTGGAACAAACGAGATACTCAACAAAGTTCGGGAAGGTATAAAAGGAACTCCCGGTGTTACAGTAACGGTCGACAAAAATGCGGATGGACCACCAACAGGTAAGCCCATTCAGATTGAACTTTCAGGCGATGATTATGTAACGCTTACACGTGTGGCCGAAGGGATGAAGAAAACGATCAATGAGTCAGGGATACCAGGCATTGAAAAATTAAAAACCGATCTGGAAACAGGAAAACCCGAGTTGATTGTGGAAATTGATCGTGAGAAGGCAAGAAGATTTGGCTTGTCAACGTACGCAGTTGCGAATGAAGTCCGCACTTCACTGTTTGGAAAAGAGGTTTCAAAATTCAAGCAAGGTGAAGATGATTACAAAATCCAACTTCGATTGGAAGATAAGTACCGGTATGATGTGGATGCCTTGATGAACAAGAACATCACCTTCCGTGATCAGACGAACGGAAAAATTTCGCAAGTACCGATCTCTTCCGTGGCAAAAGTGGAACTTACTTCCACCTACGGATCGGTGAAGCGAAAAGATCTCAAACGCATGATCACCATCAGCTCCAATGTGTTGACGGGTTATAATCCAACCCAAATCAATGATCAGATAAAATTGTTGCTGGCGGATTTTAATATGCCTCCGGGATATACGTTCAAGTTTGGAGGAGAGCAGGAAAAGCAAGCTGAAGAAATGAGTTTCCTGGGTGGAGCATTGATGCTGGCAATTTTCTTGATCTTTTTGATCATTGTTGCACAGTTTAACAAGATCACGGCTCCATTGATCATCATGACATCGGTATTGTTTAGCACCATCGGTGTTTTCCTTGGTCTGCTGATTTTCCGGATGGACTTTGTTGTAATTATGACCATGATTGGAATTATTTCATTGGCCGGTGTGGTTGTAAATAATGCAATTGTATTGATTGACTTTATTGAATTGAAGAAGAAGAGATTACGAGAAGAATTGGGTGTGAAAAAATTACCGATGCCCGATGTAATTATGATGATTGCAGAAGCCGGAAAGACCCGTTTACGCCCCGTGTTGCTAACGGCTATCACCACGGTGTTGGGATTGTTGCCGTTGGCAATCGGTATCAACATCGACTTCATTAAATTCTTTCAATCGTATGATGCGGATTTCTATATAGGAGGGGATAGTGTAATGTTCTGGGGCCCGCTGTCCTGGACAATTATTTATGGCTTGACATTCGCTACCTTCCTTACGCTGGTGGTGGTGCCGGTGATGTATCTCTTGATCGAAAAGATTACGGCAAGATTTACATCCGATTAAAATAAAAATATTTCAATCCCGACTATGTGAAAACATGGTCGGGATTAAACAATGAATATTCGAAAGCTGATGTTGTTTTTTGTGTTGTTGGGTATATTTTTCCTTGTTGACCTCTACGTCTTTCAGGCAGTAGTGTCATTTAGTAAAAATTGGACAACGATACCGAAAAATATTTTTCGCTATGGATATTGGTTTGTTTCGTTGGTGACGTGGGCGGGGTTGACCTGGTTTTTCTATGGTGATCCGTATCGTCATGCAACGCAGTACCGCAGCTTAGTCCTGGTGGTTGTTTTCATAAATTATTTTTCCAAACTTTTTGCAGTGCTCTTTTTGTTTATCGATGATGCCCAACGGGGCGTTCGGTGGGTATCGCGTTGGTTAAATAAAGGAGCTTCGGGCGACTTGCCTGGAGAATCAATTTCACGATCCGACTTTTTAATGAAGACCGCCATGGTAGCTGCTGCTGTTCCGTTTTCCGGAATGGTGTATGGGATAATTTCTGGTGCCTACGATTACCGTATTAGAAGAAAAACTGTTTACCTTCCCAACCTTCCATCTTCTTTTGATGGGATTACCATTGGCCAACTTTCGGATATCCACTCGGGAAGTTTTTTCAACAAGACTGCCGTAAAAGGTGGTGTTGAAATGTTTTTAAATGAAAAGCCGGATGTTGTTTTTTTTACCGGTGATCTCGTGAACAATGAAACTGCAGAAGTAAAAGAATATTTCGATGTCTTCAATAAAGTGAAAGCACCGTTGGGGGTTTTCTCTGTTACTGGAAACCATGATTACGGTGAATACAAATCCTGGCCATCGGAAGCAGCGAAACAAAAGAATTTCACTGATCTGATTGCCGCGCACAAACAGATGGGCTTTGATTTGTTGATGAATGAAAACCGATTCATTGAAATGGATGGCGAACGGATTGCGATTTTAGGAGTTGAAAACTGGGGCACCGGGCGATTTCCAAAATATGGTAAACTGAACCTTGCCCATGCAGGCTCAGAAGAAGCACCGGTAAAACTTTTATTGTCGCACGACCCGAGCCATTGGGATGCGCAGGTGCGTAAAGACTATACAGACATTGATATGATGTTTGCAGGACATACACATGGCTTTCAATTTGGCGTTGAAATTGGCGATTTAAAATGGAGCCCCTCTCAATATGTATACAAACAATGGGGAGGATTATACCACGAAGAGAATCAGTTCTTGTATGTAAACCGAGGGTTTGGATTTCTTGGATACCCTGGCAGGGTAGGGATGCCTCCTGAGCTTACGATTGTTACATTGAAGCGGGGAAAGGGTTAGGTTTTACTGCCTTCTTTGCAAGAAATTTACAAGTGGAGCTCTATAGTTTTAGATGGGAATTATCAATAAGCGATATATATTAAAGACTTGGTTAGAGCCAAATACGGCAAAAAAACTGCTGGATTTAGTTAAATTTGAGTAATGATTAATGAAAAAGACCCTACGCAACAGCCATTAGCAGAAATCTTTGGGTTTCCTATAAATAACCTGTCGGAAAGAGCGAAGCGCTATAGAGACAACAAGCTTTGTCCATTCAATAATATAGTTTCCAATTGCACCAAGAATAGTATTGAGTTCCCTTTAGGTGTTTGCAGTATACATCATAAAGGGGATCCTGTAATTATTTGTCCGATAAGGTTTAGGGAAGACTGGAATATTATTAGCGATGCAGCAAGCTTCATTTTTGACAATAAATCCACGTGGACACATGTAGGTGAAGTTCGGCTGAAAGATAAGCACGGTAAGTCAGCAGGAAATATTGACTACGTTCTGGTTTCGTATGATGATAAAGGCCGTGTTCTTGATTTTGGTTCATTGGAAGTTCAAGCGGTTTACATTTCAGGGAATTTAACAGGGCCTTTTACAGCTTATTTAGAAGACCCGTCACTAAGCTTTACTTGGGATCAAGCATTCAAATCCCCCAAGCCCGACTATCTTTCATCTTCAAGAAAAAGACTAATTCCCCAAATAATTGCGAAGGGTTCTATCCTAAAGCAGTGGAAAAAAAAACAGGTTGTAGCTCTACAAACTAGTTTTTACAATACGCTTCCTGAATTACCAGAGTTCGACAAGGCGGAGTCTGACTTTGCTTTTTTTCTCTATGATCTTGTTCCTGTAAAGAAGAGCAAAACCCTAGAACTAGAATTGCAAAGAGTAGTTTATACAAAATTTGCAAAAGCTTTAGAACAGATCGCAAATTTTGAAGCTGGTTCAATTAAGGATTTTACTGAAATACTACAGAAGAAACTTGATGCAAAGCGCTCAGGAAAAACTGATACCGATAACCTTGTTGTGGAATGAAAAATCAACTAAACATATTTGATATTTCTGAAACTCGGCAAGTAAGTCCGGTAATAAATGTCGCTTCAGTTCCACAACGAAGTCCATTCAGGTATCCTGGTGGAAAGACATGGTTAATCCCAACGGTTAGACAATGGTTAAAACAAAATCATAAACCTGCAAGTATTTTAATTGAACCCTTTGCTGGAGGGGGTATTGTAAGCTTGACTGCTGCATTTGAAAAATTGGCTGACCATATAACCATGGTTGAGATGGACCAAGAAATAGCTGCCGTATGGGAAGTGATTCTTAATAAAAGAAATAAATGGCTTGCAGAAAAGATACTTAAATTTGACCTTAATCATGAAAACGTTAAGATTGAATTTGACAGACCAAATAAGAGGATTCATGACATCGCATTTTGCACGATACTAAAAAACAGAATTTTTCATGGCGGCATTCTTGCAAAAGGTTCTGGAATGATAAAAAAGGGAGAAAACGGAAAAGGAATCTCTTCTCGTTGGTATCCTAAGACGTTACACGACAGAATAATTGCAATTGATTATGTAAAAAATAAAATAGATTTTATAAATGGAGACGCATTTGAAATCTTAGAGGACAATAAAGACAAGAGAGACGCTTACTTTTTTATTGACCCACCCTACACAGTTGCAGGCAGACGTCTCTACACTCATTTTGATATTGACCATGAGAAATTATTTCAGTTGACAGCAAAACTTAAAGGAAAGTTTATGTTGACTTATGATGACACATCGGAAATACGACATTTAGCCCATCATTACAACTTAGCGTATAAGACGATACCAATGAAGACAACACATCATTTAGAGAAAAACGAAATTATTATTTCCGATAACTTTTCATGGTGGCACCCAAACAATGATTGACAAGAAAGATAGGACTTTTCACTTCTTCTCCACCGCATGCCCACCAAATTCATTTCGTAAAGCCGCAACAATTTTTCCTGAAAATGTATCCGTTTCCAATGAACGATAGCGCATCAACACGGAAAGCGCAATCACTGGGGTAGCAATTTGTCTTTCCATTGCGGTATCCAATGTCCATTTACCTTCACCGGAGGAATGCATGATCCCTTTGATCTGATCAAGGTTGGCATCTTTTGAAAGTGCGCGTTCGGTAAGTTCCATTAGCCAGGAGCGAACAACACTTCCATGGTTCCATACCTTGGCTACTTTTTCCAGGTTTAAATTGAATTCACTTTTTTGCATCACTTCAAATCCCTCGGCAATCGACTGCATCATGCCGTATTCAATTCCGTTGTGGATCATTTTCACAAAATGCCCGGAGCCGAAAGGTCCACAATACAAGTGGCCATCTTTTACGCTTATACCCGTAAAGAGTTTGCTGCAATATTCATAGGAGGATGGATCTCCTCCCACCATCGTACACGCACCATTGCGCGCACCTTCCTGACCACCGCTGGTGCCACAATCCAGAAAACCGATTCCTGATGTTGCCAGTTCTTCGCCTCTTCGGATAGAATCTTTAAAAAATGAATTTCCACCATCGATGATGATATCACCTTTTTCAAGTAATGGTTTTAATGTTTGAATGGCTTGATCCACCAGTTCACCGGCCGGAATCATTAACCAAATCACGCGCGCTGGCTGCAATGATGAACAAAGGGATTCAATTGACGAAGCGCCATGTATTCCTTCTGCTGCTATTTTCTTTACAGCGGTTTCATTAATATCAAAAGCAATCACTTCATGTCCATGATCTCTTGCATTAAGTGCGAGATTAAATCCCATTTTGCCAAGTCCAATTAATCCGATTTGCATAGTTGTTTATTTTGTCAGTACAATTAAAGGTTAGCCAGCAGTGAAAGCGAATTCATTTCCGGCTTCAGTTTTTTATAGAGTGATGAGAAAATCGTATACAGTTGTTGATAGGTTTGGTGTGCTTCAACGTTTGGATAATAAATAGTTGAAGGTATTTGATTGCGCTGAATTTTAGGATTGGCTAAATAAGCAGCACCTAGTGCGGAAGCATCTTGTAATTCCAACAAGCAAACTTCAGTATTGAAAAGATCAGCGATCATTTGCAGCCATTCTTTCGAACGAACAATGCCACCGCTTACATGGATTTTTTTGAATTCGATTTTTTTAGCGCGAAGACTTTCTGCTACATCATAAAGCGCAAGGCAAACGCCTTCCATCAAGGCTTTTACAAAATGTGTTTGTGAATGGTAGTTGCGAACGCCAAGAAAAACCCCGCTGGCATCGGCATCCCATATTGGTGCGCGTTCCCCCATCAAATACGGAAGAAATAGCAATCCTTCAGCTCCTGTCTTTACACGTGCTGTTTTTTCAAGAAGTTTTTCAAACACATTTTCATCTTGCTGTAAAATTTCTTCTATAAACCACTTCAATGTGCTGCCACCATTGTTGATGGGGCCACCAATGATAAACGTATCATCGTCTAAAATGTAGCTAAAAGGCATGGCTTCAAAATGAAACAAGGGGTGCTTGCTGGCTACACGAATTGCCCCGCTGGTTCCGATTGTCAATGCGGCAACACCCGGTTCAATGGCGTTGCTTCCCAGGTTTGCAAGGCAACCATCACTGGCTCCAATGGTAAATTGTGTATGCGCGTCAACGCCAAAATCCTGAAGGATTTTTGTTTTATCTAAGTGCCGAGTGAAATTTGTAGCAACAGGTATGGATAGTTTCCCTAAGGTAATGCCGGCATATTCCATGGCAACGGACGACCAGGTTTTGGAATTGACATCAAACAATCCGGTAGCAGATGCGAGGGAGTAATCAATTTCATAAATCCCAAACAGTTTCCACCAGATAAATTCTTTTATGCCAATAATTTTATAGGCATTCTTTAATTTGTCAGGTTCGTTTTCTGCAAACCATTTGATTTTACAAAGGGGCGACATCGGGTGGATAGGAGTGCCGGTGGTATTATAAATTTTTTCCCCCACTACTGATTCCTGCAATGCTTTTGCTTGCGGAATAGCGCGTCCATCTGCCCATGTAATTAAAGGTGTGATGGGTTTTCCATCCGCATCCACCAATACTATACTATGCATCGCACTACTGATCCCGATCGAAGCGGGTGGGCCTAATTTTTTTGTAATGGATTGAATACAGGAGATGAAAGCGTCTGTAATTTCTTCGGGGTTTTGTTCGTGATACGAATTCGAAACGTGGGTTGGGTAACTAACAGAAAGGGATTGATGCACTTCCCCACTTTCATCAATGGCAATACCTTTCGTACTACCCGTTCCTATATCAATACCAATCGTGTATGCGCTCATCTTTTGTAAGCGGTGAAGATAACAAAAAAATAAAAAGGGACACCCTTTCGAATGTCCCCTTCCAGTTTAGGTTAAGTAAAGGAAAAAATTTTAATGTGCTGCTTCCATTTCTCTCCTGCGTTTTGCATCCAGTGAATACTTGCCGGCACCAAATACCATAAATACTAACAAACCGAGCAAGATTATAATAGAGACTTCTAATTCCATATGGTTTCCGAGCGAAAGAAACCCTTTGGGATAGTTGACCATAAACACAGCTCCGATAAGGATAGGAAGTTGCATCGTACTGACAATTCGAGTAAACAGACCTAAAACAATGAGCGGCCCCCCTAAAATATGTGCGAAGACCACATAATGGGAAATCACCGCTCCGGCAAAATAAACATTGGCACCTTGTGCAGTCATTCTTAATTCGTCCATGTGGGTGATGAAGTACAATCCTTTATAGGTAAGGAAAATCCCGAGTGCAATTCTAAAAATATCAAGGAAACCGGGGCGGTGTGAGTTGCCCCATTTTTCAACATCGGTGACAAGGCTCATAATCGTACGTTTTGGTTTATACAAAGTTTACGAAATTTTCCGGCCAAGGTCAAGTTTAATCACACGTATTGTGAAGGCGTTTTTCCGGTTATGCGTTTAAAGACCCGATTGAAGTTTGATACGTTTGAAAAGCCTGTTTCAAAGCAAATTTCGGTGATCGACTTATCTTTATTATTGATTAATAATTGCGAAGCCTGGCTTACACGAACCTCATTCAGGAAAGTGGTATAGGTTTTCATCGTCCTGGTTTTGAAATAGCGACAAAATGCTTCTGATGATAGGTTTGCAATTTGCGCCACTTCCTCAATATAAATTTTGCGATGTGCATTGTTAAAAGTGAATTGAAGAATATCGTTCATGCGTTTTCCTTCATTGGTGGAATAGGTATTGCTTTTCGAAAGCACACTTAAAAATCCGCAATCCTTTTTGCCTTTTTGAATAATCTGTAGCGCATGAAAAAACTGTATGATTTTTTCAACTCCCGTTGATTGTACAATACTTTCCAATTGCGCTGTTAGTAAACGTTTTGTTTTACCTGTAATGCGAATACCTTTTTGTGCATCAACCAATAATTTTTTCAGTTGTTGCATTTCCGTTAATTCCCAAAAGGTTTTTCCTAAGTAGGTTTCATTAAAGTAAATGGAGATGGATTTTGCCTGATTGGATTTCTTCTTTATAAAGAAGCGTTCATCATTGCGAAAAACATGGGCTTGATTTCCGCCAAGGAAAAAAATATCGCCTGCTTGAAACCGCCCAACATAATCACCAATAATCAACATACCTTCGCTTTTTTGAATCCACATGATTTGGTGTTCATCATGTTGGTGTAGTCGATCATAAAAATGGGGTAGACTGTCCAGTTGTAAGCGAAAGGCTTCATTCTTGGTTTGGGGTACTTTAAAGGGTACGACTTTCATTGTTGAACTAATTTGATCGGTTTAAAGGTACCTGATTCATTAAACAGGTCAAAATAGTATCAGTACTGACTATTTTCAGTAAACATTTTTTTGAAACACCTCCCTACATTTGATAACAAATTGACAATTAATAATTCACCATTAACAATAAACCCCATGTTTCAAGGCGTATACCCTGCACTTACCACTAAGTTTACCGCGGATGATAAACTCGATTTTCCCTTATTCAAGAAAAACCTGGACGCGCAGCTAGCCGCAGGTGTAGAAGGAGTAATCCTTGGCGGAACGTTAGGCGAGGCCAGTGTTCTTTCAAATGAAGAAAAATTTGAGTTGGTAAAGTTTACCATAGACGAGATCGACAACAAAGTTCCGGTAGTGATGAACATTGCTGAAGGAAGTACACGCGAAGCGATCACGTTGGCACAGGAAGCAGAAAAGCTCGGTACAAAAGGATTGATGATGTTGCCACCGATGCGCTATAAATCCGACCATCGCGAAACAGTAAGGTATTTTTTGGATGTAGCAAAGGAGAGTTCACTTCCGATTATGATTTACAATAATCCGGTAGACTATAAAATTGATGTTACAATTGCGATGTTTGAGGAGTTGGCAGAACAAAAGAATATTGTTGCTGTAAAAGAATCTACACGTGATGTTACCAACGTAAGCAGAATGATCAATCGCTTTGGTGATCGGTTTAAAATACTTTGTGGAGTAGACACATTAGCGATGGAAGAATTGGTGATGGGTGCTGATGGTTGGGTTGCAGGATTGGTGTGTGCATTCCCTGCAGAGACGGTTGCGATCTATAAATTAGTTAAAGCAGGAAAAATAAAAGAGGCATTGGAAATTTATCGTTGGTTTATTCCGTTGTTGGAGTTGGATATCCACGCAAAGTTGGTGCAATACATTAAATTAGCAGAACAAGAAACCGGAATTGGTTCCGAGATTGTTCGTGCTCCGAGATTAACATTAGTAGGCACTGAGCGTGAGGAAGTTCTAAAAATTATCCGGGATGGAATTAAAACAAGACCAACTTTATAAAACAACACAACATGTTTCAAGACGCAACACCACAAGAAATTGATCAGGCATTAAAAGAAGCGCATCTCGCTTTTCAATCGTATAAAAATTTTTCAGGTAAAAAGAAGGCAACATTCCTTCGTGCAATTGCGGATGAGATGGAAGCACTAGGGGATACCCTGGTGCATACGGCAATGGAAGAAGCACATTTGCCAGAAGGCCGAATTCTTGGTGAGCGTGGAAGGACGATGGGACAACTTCGCATGAATGCGGATTTATTGGAAGAGGGTTCATGGGTAGATGCACGTATTGACACTGCCATGCCTGATCGTAAACCTTTGCCTCGAACGGATTTACGAAAAATGATGGTGCCGATTGGACCGGTGGTTGTTTTTGGCGCAAGTAATTTTCCGCTGGCCTATTCAACAGCAGGAGGTGATACGGCTTGTGCATTGGCAGCCGGTTGCCCGGTCATTGTGAAAGCCCATCCTGATCATGCCAAGACTTCTCAGTTGGTTGCGGATTGTATTGCGAAAGCAGCAAAAGATAATGGAATCCCCGAAGGTGTTTTTCATCACTTGCATGGAAGCGGTTATGAAGTGGGTACTGCATTGGTGCAACATCCCTTTACAAAAGCAGTAGGTTTTACGGGTTCTTTTGGTGGCGGAAAAGCATTGTTTGATCTGGCAAATAAACGTCCGGAACCGATTCCTGTTTTTGCAGAGATGAGCAGCATCAATCCGGTGATCTTATTACCCGAATCATTAGAGAAAAACTATGCGCAAACTGCTGGTAATCTTACTGGATCAATCACGCTTAGTTCTGGACAATTTTGCACCAACCCTGGGTTGATCATCGCGATAGAAGATGATGGGTTGAAAAACTTCATTTCCGCATTGGCGAAAGGAATTGAAACCGTTGCACCTGAACACATGCTCAATGATGGGATTGCAAAAAACTATTATAAGAAATTGGAAAGTGCGCTGGCGCAAAAGGGTGTTTCCATTGAAGCACAAGTAAGTGGTGAATCGCCTAAAGGCAAACCTGTTGTCGCTTCCGTTCAAGCTGAAGAATTTTTGAAAAACCCTGCGTTGGCAGAAGAGGTGTTCGGTCCGTTTTCATTGATTATAAAATGCAAAGACATCGATCAACTGCATACGATACTTTCTAATCTGCACGGACAATTAACTGCTACTATTATTGGAGAAGAAGCAGAGTTGACGAAGCATCAAAATATCATCAATGTAATTCGTGAAAAAGCTGGTCGGATTGTGATCAATGGTGTTCCTACCGGAGTAGAAGTTTGCCCCGCAATGCACCATGGAGGACCGTTTCCATCTTCAACAGATTCAAGGTTTACCGCTGTGGGTAGAGATTCCATAAAGCGCTTCGTACGCCCGGTATGTTTTCAGAATTTCCCGAATGCATTGCTTCCGGAGGAATTGAAGGATGGAAATCCGTTGGGGATTTTACGACTGGTGAATAACGAATTAACGAAATGATGCTGGATGCTGGATACTGGATACTGGATACTGGATTCTGGATTCTGGTATCTAGCGACTAGTATCCAGTATCTAGCGAGTAGCATCTAGTATCTTTAAAAAATTCATCCCATGACCAAAACATTTTTTTGTATTGATGCGCACACGTGTGGCAATCCGGTAAGATTAGTAGCCGGTGGTGGCCCCATTCTCCAAGGGAAAAGCATGAGCGAAAAGCGCCAACACTTTTTGAAAGAATATGATTGGATCCGCAAGGGATTGATGTTCGAGCCGCGTGGGCATGATATGATGAGCGGAAGCATTTTGTATCTGCCTTCCGATCCGCAAAATGATATAGGGGTTTTATTTATTGAAACCAGTGGCTGCCTGCCGATGTGCGGTCATGGTACGATTGGCACTGTTACGATCGCTATTGAGCAAGGGTTGGTGGTTCCGAAAGTTCCAGGTAAGCTGAGACTGGAAGTGCCTGCAGGATTGGTCGAAATCGAGTATCAACAAGAAGGTAAGAAAGTCACTTCGGTAAAACTTAAAAATATTAAATCCTATCTGGCTCAGGAAAATGTAATCGCTGCATGTCCGGATTTAGGGGAGCTCACCATGGATGTTTCGTATGGTGGAAATTTTTATGCAATCGTAGATGTGCAAAAGAATTTTTCAGGATTGGAAAATTATTCAGCGGACCAACTGATCAGTTGGAGTCGTGAGTTGCGGAAGAATATAAATGACAAGTATACATTCGTACACCCTGAAAATCCAACCATCAATGGGTGCAGTCATATCCTGTGGGCAGGCAAAACAATTGATCCAACATCAACTGCGCGCAATGCTGTTTTCTATGGAGATAAAGCAATCGATCGCTCGCCTTGTGGAACCGGAACTTCAGCACGCCTTGCCCAATGGTTTGCAAAAGGAAAACTAAAAGTAGGAGAGCCGTTTATTCATGAAAGTATTATCGGTTCAAAGTTTATTGGAAGAGTAGAGGAAACTACAACATTAGCTGGTAAGCCCGCCATCATTCCGAGCATAGAAGGGTGGGCGCGTGTTACGGGTTACAATACAATTATCATTGATGATGACGATCCGTATGCGCATGGGTTTCAGGTGATATGAGCTGGTTGCTAGATACTAGATACTGGATACTGGTTACTGGATTTTGATACTGGAACTGGATTTATTTGCAAATTATTTTAGATTACTGAAATGAGTTATAAGAAGCTGCAAATTTGGGAAAAGGCAAGGGAACTTTCGATCATGATTCATGAGATGTCTTTAAAGTTGCCTAAGATGGAACAGTTCGAAGAGGCTCAACAAATAAGAAGATCGATAAAATCTGTAAGATCAAATATTGTTGAAGGATATGGTCGAAGATTTTATAAGCAGGAATTTGTCCGGTTTATAATCATAGCATTGGCTTCCAACGATGAAACGATTGATCATCTGGAAACTTTGTTCGAAACCAAGTCATTAACGGATGAGAATGAATTTAATGACTTAAAGAGCCGTCTAGTATCACTTGGAAAAATGCTAAACAACTTTCTTGCAGCATTGCACCGAGATCATAACAAAAATTTCTCCGCCCAGGAACCCGATGTCGAATATGTAAACAGGTACTCAATCCAGCCTCAAGAATCAAGTATCCAGCAACCAGAATCCAATATTCAGGATCCAGCATCCAGTAACCAGAATCCTTTATGAGAATCGGGATCATCGGTGGTGGCATCATCGGATTATCCACAGCCTACTATTTAAAAAAAGCAGGACATCACGTTACTGTTCTTGATAAAGGCAACATACAGGAGGGTTGCTCTTTTGGAAATGCCGGGATGATTGTTCCGAGTCATATTATTCCGTTGGCAGCTCCGGGCATGATTGCTAAAGGATTGCGCTGGATGTTTAATTCCTCCAGTCCGTTTTATGTGAAGCCGCGCCTGGATGTTGATTTGGCCAAGTGGGGTTTTCATTTTTATAGAAATGCTAATGCAGCGCATGTAAAAAAATCTATTCCTGCGTTGCGTGATTTGAGTTTGTTAAGCCGGGCGGCTTTTGCGGAACTTGCCACTGAACTTCTTTTCAACTTTGATTACCATGAGCGTGGTTTGTTAATGCTGTATCAAAAAGCAGAAACCGAAAGAGAGGAAATTGAAACTGTTGAGATTGCCAATGAAAATGGTATCAAAGCAGAAGTATTGACCGCTGCACAAGTTCAGGCCATGGAACCTGACGTAAAAGTTTCGGTGAGGGGAGGGGTTTTCTTTCCTGGTGATGCGCACATTACTCCGCAGACTTTTATGAAAGGATTATACAATCATTTAAAAAATGTTGGCGTTGTTTTTAAAGAAAAGTGTACGGTTGAAAATTTTCAAATCGAAAATGGAAATATTAGAAAAGTAATTACCCGTTCGGGCGATTATGATTTTGATGAAGTGGTGTTGACGGCAGGTAACTGGTCGGGTGAGTTGGCGAAAAAATTAAAAATTAATCTTCCGATGCAAGCCGGTAAAGGATACAGTTTTACGTTGCCTGAAGTTTCAAAGAACATTCACATCCCTTCTATTTTCCTTGAACCCAGAGTGGCAGTTACACCCATGGGAAATTCACTCCGGTTTGGAGGCACCATGGAGATTTGCGGAAACGATCCTACTATTAATATGAATCGCGTGAAAGGAATTGTTGATTCGATTAAAGATTTTTATCCGGAGATGGAGGTGGCCATGCCGAAGAAAGAAGAAGTATGGTACGGCTTTCGTCCGTGTTCACCCGATGGGCTTCCGTATATCGGTCGTTCAAAGAAGATCAGGAATTTAATTTTTAATACAGGCCATGCGATGATGGGTGTTAGCCTGGCCCCGGGTTCAGCAAAAGTAGTTTCTCAAATTATTCAGGGAAAAACTGAAGTTGATCCGATGTTTGATCCTGAACGGTTCAATTGATTTGCGATTTTTAATTTGCGATTAGTGAGTTATGATTTGGTGGTTAAAAAATTATTGCACAAAGGACCACTAAGATTGCACTAAGGGTCACAGAGAATTTCTTTGTTTTTCTTTGAGCTCCTTCGTGGAGCTCTGTGAAATATTCATCAAGCATTCAGCATTGTCCAAAGACTTTTCTCCGCCAGTTGACGGATCTGAGGGACACGCACTCCGTCATTCAGAGGGAGGTACAGCCCGCCCCGATTTATCGGGGACCGAAGAATCTTTCGGAATACTGCAAGAAAGACCACCAATATCACAGCGCATTTATGTAAAAGTTCTATTGATAAAAAGCAAAAGAACTATTCCTCGATGTTGAATATTTTTTGTATCGAAGCTTTCGCTTCAGCAACCGAATAGGGTTTAGACAGGTAATAGGATGCTCCTAGTTGCATACATAACTCCTGGTCTAATGGATTGGGGGCTGTTGTATAGATAATGGTAGGGATATTGATAAAACGTGGATCGCTTTTGATGCCTTTCAGGCAAGCTTTTCCGTCCATAGTGGGCATGTTGACATCCAGGAAAATATAGTCTGGGATCACACCCGACTCCTCGAGATATTTCATTACCTGCGCACCATCCATCGCATTCATGCATTCGATTTGTGGGTCAATAAGTTCCATCACCTCGGTGAAGAAGGAATAATCCTCGATATCATCTTCCGCATATACGACCAACATACTCTTTTTTAGTTTAGACATTCGTTGTGGAATTCCAGCCCCTCGTGTAGAAATTTTATCCCCTTGTCTTACGCTTCGTCATCGACCTCTGCGAGATACTTCATCGAGAGTTCCTGCCAGGGCAATTGAATAACACTAGATGTTGGAAGCGGGGTTATTTCTGTTAATTCCCAGGTTTCATCGCCTGAAACTTCAGCTTTCTTCATGATTCGTTGGCCTATCCTGAAAAGCCGGTCCGTGGCGATTTCCATAAGGACCATCCCTGTATTGAGTGTGATTTCTGAGGTGATTGGAACAAACATATACTTTATTTTGGTACAGCTTAGTCAAGTGACAAAAGGCATACCAAGGTGTTGTGTGTTACCCAAATGATAGCATTCAGCATCGAGTCCTACTTAGTTAAGTTTAAATATTGCGTGCCTACAGCACTTGGAATGCTCTATCAATTTGAATGGCTACTAATATTTAATGCCTAATGGCATGCGAAATTCCCAGAGGAAAAAATTGGTAGCCACACAAGAACACACGCGCTAACTAATCTTGTTTAGGATGAAATATTCTTCATGTTTAGTTGTGACAAAGTAAATCCAGTATCCAGCATCCAGCATCCAGCATCCAGTATCCAGCATCTAGTACCTAGCTTCCAGTACCTCCTTCTCATTCCAAATTCGTAGTATCCAATACACCGGAAAGCCAATGGTGCTGACGAAGATGAATACCAAAATCCAAATGAGTTGCTCGGTACCACTGATTGATTTGTTACTGACTGCATGGATGATATAGAAAATCAGTAATCCTAAACTAATGAATCCGGTAATGATGATTGGAATCAAAAATGAAAATACACCTGCCAAAATCACCGCGACATCCGGTTCCTGATGTTCGTGCGCCACCATGTTCATTACAAAAATGAAAATCTGGATCAGAAAATATGGAACGAGGACAAAGGGCAGAAGGGTGAATATTCCCACTACAATTTTTTGGTTTTTTGTGAGTTTCATGTTTGATCAGTTTACTATAAAAATAAAAAAAACTGCCTGCATTACTGCCGACAGTTTCAAATATCAATATCCGGTTCCGGTGTTAGCGATTGTATCCGCCACCACGTGGAGCATCCGTTTTTGGACGAGCCTCGTTTACGACCAGGTTCTTTCCCATAAAGTCAACACCATTCAAATCGTTAATGGCTTGACGGGCAGCAGTTTCATCCGGCATTTCAACAAAGCCAAAACCACGACTGCGCTGTGTAAATTTGTCCATGATAATTTTTGCACTGGAGACTTCTCCAAATTGCTCGAATAATTCTTTTAGTTCCCCATCGGTGGATTTATAAGGGATGTTTGCAACGTAAATGTTCATTTGTCTGTATTCAAAGTTGATATTAAACCTAACTGATTCCTAAACCGGAAAAATGCCATCGGGTTACGGGTCAATTCTTATCAAAGGTAGCCGATAATATGAGAATTTCAAGTTTTTAGACGGTTAGTCAATTTTTTTTTCGATGTTTCGGAAAGGTTTAACCAAAGGGATAGTGCTATGGTGAGAATACTGTTAATGGCATCGTTGGTTTTGATTGGCCTGAATGCAATCGGTCAATCTGTAAACCAGCAATCAGGAGATGCGGAAGAGATCAAACAAATCAAGAACGTATTGAAGGATCAGGCAGCCGCCTGGTCGGAAGGAAACCTTGAAAAATTTATGGAAGGATATTGGAAATCCGATTCGTTGATGTTTGTGGGGAGTAGGGGAATTACCTATGGTTGGGATAAAACATTGGCGAATTATAAACGTGGGTACCCGGACAAATCACATACCGGAAAACTGGATTTTGAAATCCATCACATACAGAAAGTTGGTGAGGGAGGTTATTTTGTGATTGGAAAATTTATGTTGACGCGCGAAGTTGGCGATGCCAGTGGTTTCTTTACGTTACTTTGGAAAAAGATTGATGGTGAATGGAAAGTGGTTGTTGATCACACATAGTGTCAGGCTGAGCTTGTCGTTGTCAGACTGAGCTTGTCGAAGTCAATTAAATTGTTTAGCATTTAAAAGTGAGCAGAAAAAATTTATGGAAGACATAGGAATCGTAACGTTAGGCATTATCGGACTAAATGTAATTGTGTCGTATACAGGATTTAACAATCCTATATTCTTTGAGAATAATTTATTTCAGGTCAGGGCAATTCTGGCAGGAAAAGATTACAAGCGAATGATTACGTCTGGCTTCCTTCATGCCGACTGGGGTCATTTGTTGTTTAACATGATTTCATTTTATAGTTTCAGTACCAGTCTGGAATACTATTTAGGTCCTGTTAAGTTTTTGATATTATACTTTGTAAGTTTAATTGGCGGAAATATGTTGTCGTTGTTTATTCATCAGCACCATGGAAGTTATCGGGCTGTGGGAGCATCGGGTGCGGTATGTGGAATCATCTTTGCAGCGATTGCACTTTTCCCGGGAATAGAAGTTGGGTTTATCTTTATTCCGATTCCTATCCCCGGCTGGATATTCGGAATTCTCTACGGGTTGTACACGGTCTACGGAATCAAAAGCAATATGGGCAACATCGGCCACGAAGCACATTTGGGTGGCGGAATTATCGGATTGGTTGTAGCCGTTGCTTTAGTACCGGCAGTATTGACCACTAACTTGTTTGCAATTTCGATGATTGCAATTCCAACGCTGGGATTTATTATTGTGTTGGTTGTGAAACCGAGTTTGTTAATTAAGTGATAAAGATTTCTGTAATAGTTGTAGATGCATGAAACTTAATTTTTACGACAGAATGTACTATTTGATGTATCTTATGCTCGGTCGTTTGGGTAATTATGATCTAGGGTTTAAGTCTATGATGCTTTTAAGTATGTTGATGACGTTGAATGTTATAACTATTATTTCGTTGTTTTTTGATAAATCTATATTGAGGAATTTTACTACCTACACTTCTGCCGGTTTAGCAGTTCTGCCACTAATTGTATTTAATTACTTTTACTTTGTTTATGATAAAAGATATGAGAAGATTTCTAATCTAATGCTTTTTAGGAAGACTTCTATTGACTCATTTGGTGGACCAATCTATATTATATTGACCATCGTTTTTCTTATGTATTCAATTACTTAATATTCTTCAATTAGCGCATTTTCCATTCCTCAGTCTTTGTCACACACACACACACACACACACACACCGAAATCGAAATCTCCACCTAACACATTAGTGTTGATCAAGATGAATAAAAAAAGCAGCCGGAATAATCGGACTGCCTTTTCATTATTAAAACCAACTTGTTTCTTACTGACTATCCCGAATATTCTTTTGCACGGCTACCGCAGAAAACATACTCAGAATATACGCCATGCTGTAGAATCCTTTTTCGCTTAGCGATAAACGCGCGTTCCATAATCCGATTACTAAAAGCAAGATTGCCGACAATGTTGAAAACCAACTCAATCCATAATAGATATCGGTAACAGGAATTCCTTCAAGCCTGTCGCGGACACTTTTCTGAACAGAGATCACGGCAAACAATCCAAACAGCAGGATCGTAAAATAGTATCCTTTTTCATTCAACATCATGTCGGCATTGATAAGTCCGATGATGTATGCAGTAATGCCAATAACCAATGCCATCCAGGCAGCACCGATGAACGCAGCAGAAGGTTTAGTAAACCTATTCCGTTGTGATTTGAAATCCGATTCTTCATTCAATTTGTTCTCAGTCATAACTTTTTCGTTTTGATTTGAGATCAAATGTGAAGCAATGCAATTCGAATTGCATTTACATTTGTAAAGAAATTGAAGCTTAGCCTTTTTTCGCCCGGATTCGGCTTAATTGAGTAGGAGTGATCCCCAAATAAGAAGCGATATGGTATTGGGCAATGTTATTTTCCAACTCCGGAAATTCCTTTTGAAATACGGCATAGCGTTCTGCCGCATCAAACATAACCAACGACATTTCCCTTTTCTCTTTCTTCACAAAGAAGTCCTCGGCAATTTTTCTATTCAGGCTTTCAATGCTTCTATTGTCCGGATAAAGATCAATGATGTCTTGAAAGTTCGCTTCCAGCAAGGTGCCATCGGTCAACCATTGAATGTTGATTTTATTGGTTTCTCCGGTAATCAGAGCAGAGTAAGGCCCAACAATAGACGGGTTCATAAAAAACAATTTATTGAACTCTTCCCCTTTATCATTTTGATAATATGCTCGCATGATCCCTTCTTCAAGGAAGCCAATTTTCTTGGCGTGCTCCCCTGCTCTTGCATAAAAATCATTTTTCTTAAAATGTCGTGGAGTGAAAAGTTTGAGCAATACTTCTAATGAGGAATTGGGAATGTTTGAATAGGCGAGTAAGTAAGAAGAAAATGAATGCATAGTGATGGTCTATCCTATTTCAGAAATTGACTTATTGTTTTCGTGAAGATGATAGCCAATGGGTAGGGGACGAAGCTAAAAAAGTCAATTGTTTTTTGACAATCCGTTTATGTCCATTCGTTTATCGATCTCTTTTATTTTATCATAAATAATATCAAGTTCACCTTCATGGACTTCTTTTAATTCATTAAAAGCCTGATCAAGCAATTTAGTATGGTCTCGTAGATACCTCATTTTGGCTTCCGTAATTACACGCAAGCGTGCTACTTTTTTCTCTAATTCGTCTAACTGTGCCATTTGAAACGTTTTTCTTTTTGGTTATTACTAAGGTATGAGACTAATCCCGTTACAGGAAACATATTATAATTTATTTTTGCTTAGCTATCAAAAATTTTGCCGTTCTAACCTCGATCTACATCCCAGAAGAAATTGACAATTTCCTAATTATCACGCATTCCCATACACCTTAAACACCGGTTCGCGAAGTGCTTTCCCTTCTTCTGAACAAATAAATGCCATTGCCTCAGCGATTGCTTCCGGTTTTACCCAGTCATCAAAATTTGCCTCGGGCATGCTCTTTCTGTTTTGAGGCGTGTCAATGGTGCTGGGCACAATTACGGTTGATACAACATTTGAAGATGCCCCCTCCGCATTTAAAAATTCCGCAAGTTTAAAAAGCTGTGATTTGGCAAGTGCATAGGCTACATTGTTTTTGCCTTGATTGGCAATCAGTGATGGACGTGATCCAATAAAAATCAAGCGACCACCATCGGGTTGGTTGCACATGCGCGCAAAGATGGGTCGCGCGAGAAAATAGGCCGTATCAAAATTTAGTTTGTGCATTTTCGAAATCAATGCGTGATCGGTTTCTGCAATTGTTCCGGAAGAAAATCCTCCCACCAGCATCAACGCTGCATGGATACTGCCATAGGCCATAATTGCACGTGTTGTAAATTTTTCTACGGCTGCTTCATCGGTAAGATCAAGTTCGTGGATGTCTATCGGTGCATCGGTATCGTAGCCAAGATTTTTGCCGGGGCTCACGGTGGCAATGACATTGTAATTCAATGCAAGAAATTTTTCGACTGTTGCTTTGCCCAGGTTTCCAGCCGCTCCGGTGATGATCACATTTTTTTGCATCGCTTAATTTTTTGGTGGCTTGCGTTTTGATTTGAATTGATACGCTTTGTCGCCTCTTCGTTTTCCTTTTCCTTTCTTACTGTTTTCTAAATCGAAAGTGCGTGAAGCACCAATTGTAAAATACACAAAGACTTCTTTACGGTCACCGGAAATATCGTACAATGTTTCGTGGTTATCGACTTTTGTTAAATACGTGGTAGTGCGCGGTTCAAGAAAACTATAGTTGGCGCGCAGATCAAAAGAAATTTTGAGTAGTTCTGTTACTTCCCAATCGGATCGAAAACCCAATGCACCTGTAAATTGGATTTTGTTAAAATCACTTGACGACAACATTTGGTAATCATTGACTTTGGGTACTTCCACACCGTCATATTCAATACTGTAATCATCTGGTAATATTGGATAGACCGCCAATGGAAATCTCATTTTACCTGCATTGTGGGATATGGTTTCTTCTCCGCTGATGAGGTATTGCACTCCGGCTGCGGCAATAAAACTCACTTTAAAAAATGAAAGGTCGATTACATGCAATTTGAAACCAATGGGCATATCGATGTATTGCATATTGATTTTGCGGATGCCTATTTGTCCACCCACGGAATTGAGGACATTGAAATTTTGTCCGTTTTTGATATAGCTCGGACTAGCGATGAGCCCAAAGGCATCGTAGTCGATTTCAAAATTAAAACCGATCGGGGCATATTTTACTAAGTAGCGGTATTGATAGCGTGGGTCATTTTCAATTCCCTGGTCGAGGGTAAAAGGCGCGGTTAATCCCGTGAACAATCCTACCGAAACAATTTTCTGGGAAAATGCCGAAGCGGGGAGAATTAAAAGAATAATGAATGTTAAGTTCCAACGGGTCATGAGGCCCAGTTATAGTTAGGTCAAGTATGCCAAATTAAACATAAATTCAGATAGTTAAATCACAAAGGGCACCTCCTGATGTTTTTTTCGATGATCACCTGCTTTTCCGGTTGAAAATCCAACGATCATTTTAATGTAATTTTCTTTAGGCTAGGTTGTGATACACTCGCTGCACATCTTCATCGCTTTCCAACACATCAATAAGTTTTAAAACTTCATCCTGATGCTCCTCCGATAATTCTTTGGTCACGGTTGGGATGTATACCAGTTCTGAGCTTTTAGGTTCAATTTTTTTGTCTTCGAGAAATTTCTGCATGTGCCCAAATTCAGTGAACTTGGTGTATACTGTAATTTCCTCTTCATCTTTCTCTATTTCTTCTGCACCAGCATCAATAAAGTCAAGCTCTAATTCATCGAGATTGATGGAAGCTGCGTCAAATTTAAATGAACCTTTGTGTTCGAATAGAAAAGCAACGGAACCAGAGTTGCCCATACTACCGCCACCTTTTGAAAAATGAACACGGATGTTTGCGACAGTACGCGTAGGGTTGTCTGTTGCAGTTTCTATTAGGATGGGAATTCCGTGAGGACCGTATCCTTCGTACACTACTTCCTGAAAATCCTTTTCACCTTTAGCAGAAGCACGGTTGATGGCGGCATCAACACGGTCTTTCGGCATGTTAACACCTTTTGCATTTTGAATGGCCAATCGGAGTTTCGGATTGTTTTCCGGCAACGGGCCACCATCCCGAACGGCTATGGAGATTTCTTTGCCGATCCGTGTAAACGCTTTGGCCATCTTGTCAAAGCGGGCGAACATCCGGTGTTTTCGTTTTTCAAAAATGCGTCCCATGATTCTATTTTAAATTCTGTGCAAAGTAAGCCTGATTCGTTTTTTGTTCAAAAAAATGTTTCACCTAATTCTTTTTATCCGTCTGACCACTTTTTACATATGTTCTCTACGGCAAAGGCAGGCCTATCGAGTTTGTAAGGTTGAGCCTGCCTGCGAGTAGCCCCTTCGGCATAGGCAGGCCTGTCGAAACCCTAGCTTTCAGCTCGTTTTGATTTCTCCCACACAACCGATTGTTTTCCTTTTAAGTATCGAAAAAAACCAGCGTATACAGACAAGTTCATTACTGAAAAATAGTACGGCACGAAAAAACCTTTTATCGGAATTTTTTTATTGCGAAAGAGGTATCCAACTCCAGCTATTACGTAAAAGAATATTTGCCCGAGGAAAACCCATTGAAAAAATAAAATTCCATTCCACGCAAGGTAAGCGTTCGAAATAAATAGTATCGGCAAAGCAAGGGGGGCAAGCGTCCAGCGCAATACGCGATGGGAAATATATTGAAAAGAGAGCAGTCCGTATTTGAAAGGATTCAACAAATAGGAGAGGAGGACAATGGCTTGAATGCCTCCGGCAGAAATCCGTACTTTTCTTTTCCACTCTTCATCAACGGAAGCTGAAGCAGTTTCTGTTGCATAGGCTTCTGGTTCATACACAAAGCGATATCCGGAAGAAGCGATCTTTAAGGAGATATAAAAATCCTCAATAATAATATTGGAAGGAGGTTCTTCGAAAAGTGAGGTGCGAATAGAAAACAATTCACCCGCTGCTCCTACCACGGAGTTGAGATCGCTGTCTTTTTTCTTAAGGAAAGATTCATATTTCCAGTAGAGTCCTTCACCTGCGCCAGCAGCATTATCAGCAGATTTTGAAAAGATTCGTTTTTCACCGGCCACTCCCCCCACTTTTTCATCTGAATAATGGCGTGCAATCTTTTTCAATGCCTCCTGATTTAACAACGTGTTGGCATCCGAAAAAATGACAATGGGAGAAGTCACTTCTTTCATTACGCGGTTAACCGCATGGATTTTTCCTTTTCTGCCCGGTTCATGAAAATGTCGGATTTGGGGATATTGTGAGATGATAGCCCCGGTTTCATCGGTTGAACCGTCTGTGACGAAAAACAAGTTTATTTTATCAGCTGGGTACGTGAGCGACAGTGTATTTTCAATTTTTTCCTGAATGATGGATTCTTCGTTGTAAGCAGCAATCAATAGGGTGATGTGGGGCCATTCAAGCGGATCGGCCACCATTTTTGGTCGGGATGTAAGTTTATCAAGGATAAAGACCACAATTCCATAACCAATATAGGTGTAGCCAACCACCACCAAACATGTCCAGAAAGTAATTTGCGCCCCAAAAAGCATCATTTATTAGTTTTTTGAAAACGCGAAACTAAGAGTTACTAAAGGATTAAATAACGAATAGAGAAAAGAATTTTATGTAAGTTTGCAAGTCTATTTGGTGTAAATCATGTTGTTTTCAAGAAGAATTCTTGTCTCCATACTAATCTTTTGTTTCGGGCTAAATGTGCTTTCATTTGGCACAGATAACGACTATTCACCCGCGAATAGCTCTTTTTTAGCTCCTCCCGTTGCGGTTCCAGATGTTGCAACTACCACTGAGGACACGCAGGTTAGCGTGAATGTGCTCGCCAATGATACTGATCCCGATGGCAATATCGACCCCACTTCCGTTGATTTAGACCCGGGAACAGCCGGAAAGCAGAGTTCACGAAGCACCACTGAAGGTAATTGGAGTGTTAATGCCACCGGATTAGTGACGTTCACACCCACCACTAACTTTTCGGGGCAGGCCATTATTTCCTACACGGTAGACGATCTCGCTGGGGAAACTTCGAATACTGCTACCATAACCATTACGGTATTAGCAGATCAAACCATCACGTTTGCACCATTGACCGCAAGAACCTATGGTGATGGAACTTTTGCGCTAAGCGCAACTTCGTCTTCAGGTTTGCCGGTAAGCTACGTCAGTGGAAATCCTTTAGTGGCTACGATTACCGGAAACATGGTAACCATAGTTGGAGCAGGTACAACAACAATTACTGCTTCTCAAGCGGGTGATGACACCTATAGTGCAGCCCCGACAGTTGATCAAAATCTTTTGGTAAACAAAGCCATGCTGACAGTAACTGCGGATAATAAAAGCAAAGCATATGGTGCTGTTATTCCTGCCTTAACGTTAACTTATACAGGTTTTGTAAATGGTGACGATGCAGCAGTGTTAACTACTGCGCCCAGCGCCACTACTACCGCTTTGGTGACCAGCAATGTGGGCAGTCACCCAATTACCGTTTCGGGTGGAGCAGCTACAAACTATAATTTTACCTACGTACCAGGAACGCTTACTATAAACAAAGCAATACTTTCTGCCACAGCTGAGAACAAGACACGCACGTATGGTGCTGCCAACCCAGCATTTACGATAAGTTATAATGGTTTTGTAAATGGTGATACGCAAGCCGTTCTTGATTCTACACCCGGTGCTTCTTCGGACGTTGTGGCCACCACAGCAGTAGGTTCCTATCCAATTTCATTAACAGGTGGCATAGATAATAATTATGACATCGTGAATACGGGAGGTACCATCACGATTACCAAAGCAACCCTTACGGCTACTGCCCAAAACGCATCCCGTGTGTATGGTGCTGCCAACCCTGTTTTTACAATCAACTATTCAGGTTTTGTGAATAGTGAGACATCTGCGGTTTTTATTTCGACACCCACCACTTCGACACCCGCAACACAAACCAGTGATGTGGGCACCTATCCGATAAATGTTTCCGAAGGCAATGCTGCCAATTATAATTTTGTTTATAGTTCTGGAACGCTGACCATTACAAAAGCAACACTAACGGCCACGGCAGCAAACGCAAGCAGGACCTATCAGACGGCCAACCCGGTGTTTACCATTAACTATACGGGATTTGCGAATGGTGAAGATTTTTCAGTGTTAAATACAGTGCCTACTGCCAGCACTACCGCAACACTCTCAAGTTCTGTGGGTACTTATGCTATAACCGTGTCCGATGGAGAGGATAACAATTATACATTCAATAATGTAAACGGCACATTAACCATTACCAAAGCCACTCCAACCGTTACGTGGAACACCCCTTCACCTATTGTATATGGCACCCCGTTATCGGCCACCCAGTTGAATGCCACCGCCAGTGTAACGGGTTCATTTACTTATTCACAGGTAGCGGGCACCGTATTGAATACAGGCGCCAGCCAGGTACTTTCTGTAAACTTCACACCGACCGATGCAACAAACTACAATGTAGTCAATGGCACTACAGTCGTATTGGAAGTAACAAAAGCTACCCTTACGGCCACAGCCAATAATCAGAGTCGCACCTACGGAGCTGCCAACCCTGCCTTTAGCATAAACTATAGTGGTTTTGTAAATGGTGACACCCCTTCAGTATTGGATACAGCGCCTTCAGCCGGAAGCATCGCTACAACAGCGTCACCGGTTGGTACGTATCCAATTACGGTTTCCGGTGCAGCAGATAACAATTACAACTTTACATACTTGAATGGCACCCTTACGGTGAACAAGGCCACACTGACAGTCAGCGCAGAAAATAAAAGCAGGTTATATGGAGCCACGAATCCGACCTTTACAATTAGCTATGCGGGCTTTGTTAATGGAGATGATGCTTCCGTGATCGACAATGCACCTGCTGCAAGTTCTACAGCAATAGTTACCAGCAACGCGGGTGCTTATACCATCACTGTAGCTGGGGGTTCAGATAATAATTACAGTTTTAACTATACAGCAGGAACATTAACAGTCACAAAAGCAACACTAACAGCCACTGCAGCAAATGCAAGTCGGGTGTATCAAACAGCCAACCCGGTGTTTACGATTAACTATTCAGGTTTTGTGAATGGAGAAAATAGTACAGTATTAAACACAGTACCTGTTGCCAGCACTGATGCGGTACTCACGAGTTCAGTGGGTACCTATGCTATCACGGTGTCTGCTGGGGATGATAACAATTATACCTTCAACTATGTAAGTGGCACACTCACAATTACCAAAGCAACTCCGGTTGTCACCTGGAATAATCCTTCAGCAATTACCTATGGAACTGCACTAAGTGCAACGCAATTAAATGCTACTTCCAGTGTAGACGGAACCTTTACGTATTCACAATCATTGGGAACCATACTAAATGCAGGTGCAAATCAAGTTCTCACCGTAAGTTTTTCTCCTTCTGATGCTGCGAATTATAATACTGTAAATGGGACCAGTGTTCAGCTAACCGTGAATAAGGCGAATCCGGTTATCACCTGGGCAAATCCTTCAGCAATTACCTACGGAACTGCATTAAGTGCAACACAATTAAATGCTACGGCCAGTATAGCCGGAACTTTCACGTATACACCAGCATCCGGAACCACTTTAAATACAGGTGCCAATCAGGTATTGTCTGTCAATTTCGTACCTGATGATAATGCAAACTATAATTCGATTACTGGCGCAACCGCGTTGATCACGGTGAATAAAGCAACCCCAACTGTAACCTGGTCAAATCCTGCAGCGATAACATACGGCACA
>JBGTGG010000153.1:0-44303 GCA_041746855.1 Cyclobacteriaceae bacterium
TCATCAATATTTCTTCCGCTTAAATCACCATAGGAATACTTTTCCATGAATTTGCGAACGTCAAAATATACAGAGCCATTTTTTTCATACGCAAAACCATTGTCGATGATTTTTTTTACCATTTCGATCTGTTCAACAATATGGCCGGTTGCAGTAGGCTCAATACTAGGTGGCAGAATATTAAAGATCTGGCATACATCGTGAAAACTGACGGTATACTTTTGAACGATCTCCATCGGTTCCAATTGTTCGAGTTTTGCACGCTCCTCAATCCGGTCAACGCCTTCACCTGCATCATTGGTAAGGTGTCCTGCATCGGTGATGTTGCGTACGTAGCGAACTTTATATCCGATGTGGGTCAGGTAACGATAGACCACATCAAAAGCAGTAAACGTTCGAAGGTTGCCTAAATGAACTTCATTGTAAACGGTTGGGCCACAAGAATACAGGCCAACAAAAGGAGGATTAAGCGGTTCAAACGGTTCTTTTTTTCCGCTTAAGGAATTGGTTAGCTGTACAGGATATTGGGAAAACAGTGTCATAGAAAAAATCAATTGCGCAAAAATAGGGAATTTAAGCTGTTTCCCACCTGCTCAATTTACTTCTTCATACTTTGCATTCAGTTTTCGTTAACGACATCCACAATGGCCTTGAGCAAGGACGTTTCATCCGTGGTGTCCTGGTCAATTTCCCAAATCATTACCCCGGCAAAACGTTGGTCTTTCGCGAGTTGTGTTTTCTTTTTAATCGTGTTGATTCCATTATAATAGATGCCTTCGAATTCATCGCCATACGGATCAGCACCATGTTCCAAAAGTTCTTTGTACTGGCCTTTTCCACCACCGGGTTTGCCATAAAAAGGAAGTCCAAGTACAGTTTTTTCCGGAGGAAGTCCGCGCTCATGCACCCAATAGTTAATTGATTTTTCGGCCAACGAATACGGAGCGTGAGGAATGGGTTGGCCACCATCGTCATCATAGGCCATCAGGTTGAGCCAATCTACAATTTCGAAAATTTCATTTTTGATTCCATCGCCTTGTTTTCCATAATGCACAACCGCTGCGGTGAGTTCCTTGTTTTTTGCGTGAAGCGAATCCGCCAGTTCTTTCATCAATAAAACATAATCATCCGCGGAGCGCGAATCAGGGTCCGGATATTCCCAATCCAAATCAATCCCATCCAAATCGTATTCATCGACTAATGCTATTGATTCTTTTACAAATGTGCTTCGAGAAGTTGAATCTTCTGCTAATACATGAAAACGCGTATCATCACCACCACCATCACCAATGCCCCAGCCACCAATCGATAAAAACACTTTTACATTTTTTATTTTTGCTTTTTTTACAAGCCCTCTTAAAACATCGGATTGGCGAAGCGGTTCAAGATGGCCAGAATCTTTACCCGGTATAGCAAATGAAAAATTGATGTGGGTAAGTTTATCAAAGGGTAGGGTAGCGGTATCAATGGTGTGGCCTTGCATGTAGCCGATAACTTTAAAATTGGTTTCTGTGGGTGGTTGTTCTTCTATTGTTTTGGTAGGGGAACATTTCAGAAATACCAGCGCACTTAATAAAATCAAAAAAGGAGTAAAGATTTTTTTCATTTCAATATTTTAATGGATGAGGGAACCGACATATGAAGAAAGGTTTTGCCGGGTTATAATTTCAAGTGGGAACAGGTTCAATGGAGGTACATTTTTGTTAAAAACCAAATGATTGGCCAAATGACTTACGCCTAAGAAAGCCTGGTGTTTCGGATTCTGATTAATAAGAAAGTCAATCGCTCCCGACTTCAGATACTTTAAGTTTTGCTCGAGCATATCGTAACCGATCACACGGATATCTTTCTTGCCATGCTTTTCTAAAATTGAGGCGATGATGTAGGTGCCTTTGGAAGTACTCACAAAGATTCCCTTCAGATTTGGGTTTGTGAGCAAGTTGCTTACTTCATCTTCAAATTCTTTTTCTGTAGGACTTCCCAGGTTGAGACCGATTACATTGTAATTTGTTTTCCTGTTTTCCTTTAAGTATTCTTTAAACCCTTTTTCTTTTTCCAACAAGTGGACGGAATCTTTGATGTCTTCATCTACATGGATAATGGCCACATCGTAGCTTCCATTTTGTCCCAGGTTCATCAGGTCAGCTGCAACCTGCCCACTTTGAAATAAGTCCTGACCAATAAAGCTTATCGGTTTTACATCGGGGATGTTGGTATTAAAGAATATGAAGGGGATTTTGGTTTTTTCGAATTCTTTTAAAAAAGGAAGCACTTCATGATAGAAAATGGGGGCGATCAGAATACCATCTATTTCTGTAAGCACAACTTTTTCGATGGCTGCTTTAAACAAGCTTTTATCATATAGATCGAAATAGTACGGATCGATGGTGATACCATATTGCGACCACTCCACTGTGGCCTGGTGGATGCCGGTGTTTGCTAATTCCCAATACGGATCTTGTTGAGGATTGGGAATAATAACGGCAATATGAAAAGTCTTTTTAGAGCCCAGCGTGCGTGCGAGCAAGTTGGGTTTGTACTCTATTTTATTGAGTACTTCAGTTACCCTTTTATAAGCTTCTTCTGAAATCCGTCCCCGGTTATGCAGCACACGATCTACCGTTCCGACAGAAACTCCCGCCATTTGGGCGATGTCTTTGATGCGAATGTTTTTCTTCTGATCCATTTTGATTGGAGCCCTTTTGGTTGAGCAGGCGAAATTTAACACAAAGATGTTTAAATACAATGTGTACGTACACATTGTGCGTGTGTGCGTACACATTTATATGTTTTTTCTTTTTTTTCTGGAAGTTGTCCAATAGCTTTACTACACCACCATTGGAGATTTCGGTATCAAAACCATTTCCTCAAGGGGGAAAACAAACCATTTAACCAAAAAAAAATGCCAATGAAAAAATGTTTACTCTACCTCGTATTGCTACTGGTAGGATCACTCTCCGCGATGGCACAAACCATCACGGGCACAGTGACCAGTAGTTCGGATGGAGCATCCCTTCCGGGTGTCTCCGTAGTTGAAAAAGGAACGACCAATGGAACATCTACAGATGCATCCGGGAAGTTCGTACTAAATGTTTCCAATCAACAGAGTGTGTTGGTTGTCTCCTTTATCGGATACGCATCACAGGAAATTGTTGTGGGATCGCGAACACAAATTGATGTAACCTTAGAAGAGGATATTACCCAACTTACTGAGGTAGTAGTAACTGCTTTGGGTATCACACGGGAGAAGAAAGAGTTGGGATATTCTGTACAGGATGTGAATGGCGAGCGATTGACAGAAGCTCGTGATGTAAACGTAGCCAACGCACTAGCAGGGAAAGTAGCTGGTGTACAAATCAAACAAAATGGTACCGGAGTGGGTGGCTCTACGCGTATTACTATTCGTGGTAACAACACGATTGCCGGTAGCAACCAACCTTTAATAGTGGTTGACGGAATTCCGATTAGCAACTTTGCAAGCTCCCCGGATGATTACTGGGGAAACAGCCAGATCGATAAAGGTTCTGGTTTAGGGGATATTTCTCCTGATGATATTGAAAATATATCCGTATTGAAAGGACCTGCCGCCTCGGCATTATATGGAAGTCGTGCAGCCAATGGAGTAATTCTGGTGACTACTAAAACAGGAAAGAAAGGAAGTGGAGGTTTGACCTTTGGTTCCAACTTCACTTTTGACAATCCCATGATGACACCCGATTTTCAAAATAAGTATGGTCAAGGTATAGCGGCAACATTCAACAACAATGTAGTAGGAAGCTGGGGACCTGAAATGGACGGCAGCACGCAAGCAATGACGCTAGGCAATCTTCCATACTCCGCACGTGACAATGATTTGTATAAAGACTTTTTGCGCACCGGTACAACGTGGACCAATAGTGTCGGATTTTCAAAGAGTACAGAAGAGATGACGCTACTTGCTGGTGTAACGCGGTTGGACAACAATGCCGTAGTTCCCAACAGTGGGTTGGACCGGACATCAGTAAACCTGCGCGCTACTGCAAAAATCAGTAAATGGTTATCGGTTGATGGGAAAATAAATTACATCAATCAAAATGCTAAAAACAGAATTTCAATTGCACGCGATCCCAACAATATTTTTATGGATAACCTGTATCGTCCGCGAAGTGTTGCATTTTCTGACTATTACGCGTTTGAAGCCAATGATTGGAAACGCGCGGATGGAAAGCCAGCTGCATATGTAATGGATCATAATGCAGCACCCAACAATGTTTTTTGGTCGGCTTATCGTAATCAAAACTCGGATGAAAGGGATCGCTACATCGGCTTTGTTTCGCTAGATTTTACACTTACAGATTGGCTGAGTTTGAAGCTACGTTCAGGGATGGATAATTATACAACCCTTTCTGATTTGATCCGGGCAACCGGCAACCCCTACTGGGAAGCAGGTGGTTCATACCGTGTACAAACCGAACGTTATAAAGAATCCAACTCTGATTTCTTGTTAGTTGCTAAAAAGGAATTTAGCAAAATTGGAATGACAGCATCATTTGGAGGAAACACGATGAAGCAGTCGGCTACTTTGAACAACGATTTCTCTGGTGAATTGGAAATTCCTGATTTTTATTCTATTTCAGCAGGTAAAGAACACCGGGCCGACTTCTGGAAATCTGAAAAACAAATCAACTCATTATATGGTGCGGTTTCCCTTTCCTATGCAGGTCAATTGTATGTGGACATAACGGGGCGTAACGATTGGTCATCTACATTACCGGAAGCAAATAATTCATATTTCTATCCATCCGTAGGTGCAAGTTGGGTGTTTACAGAAACGCTGAATGATTTAGGACCTGTTTCATTCGGAAAACTTCGTGCCTCATGGGCGCAGGTCGGCAACGACACTGATCCCTATCGCTTGATTAACACCTATGGTTTGAACTATAATATTATAGACGGAACAATGGGTGTGACACGAGATAACTGGCGTGCAAACCCGAATTTAAAGAACGAGACCATTCAATCTGTAGAAACCGGATTAGAACTTCTTTTTGGAAACCGTATTGGTTTGGATATCGCCTGGTATAGAACAAATGCATTCGATCAGATATTGAGGGTTCCTATTCCTCCTGCTACTGGTTATAGTTATGATCTAATCAATGCAGGTAATATTCAAAATCAAGGAGTGGAAGTGATCTTGAATACAACCCCGGTGAAAACAGGAAATTTAAATTGGGAATCCTCCATCAATTGGTCGATGAACAGAAACAAGGTAATTGAATTGAGGGAAGGATTGACGCGTCAGGATTTGAGTTTGGGCGCGCTGCCTGTTTCCATTGTTGCTGAAGTGGGTGGTTCGTATGGTGACATCTATGGTACTGCTTACTTGCGCGATGAGAATGGTAAAAAGGTTATCGATGCAAACGGTATTCCAGTAGCGGCCCCCGCCAGAAAAAAATTAGGCAATGCAATGCCAAAAGGTATGTTCGGTTGGTCCAACAATCTAAACTATAAAAATTTGTCGCTGAGTTTCTTGATTGACATGACCTATGGTGGAAGCATTTATATGGGATCGATCAATATGGGAACTGCAAACGGCACGCTGGCTTTAACAGAAAACAATCGTGAAGGTGGATTAATCGTGGAAGGCGTAACCCAAGGTGATGGTACCGGCAATGCTGTTGCCATTACTGCAGAACAATACTGGAAAGGAATCTCTGGTATACAAGAAGCCTTTGTATATGATGCTACCAATATCCGTTTTCGTGAATTGACATTGGGCTATACATTGCCACAATCGTTGTTGTCTGGAACTCCATTTAAATCGGTAAAAGCGGGTGTTGTTGCTCGTAACCTTTTTATGATTTACAGCACAACAGAAGGTTTTGATCCGGAAGCTGGATACAGTAGCGCAAGCAGTGCCCAGGGTGCAGAATATGCATCCATGCCTACTATGCGGAGCATTGGTTTCAATGTAAAAGTTGGTTTTTAATTTTTAGGTAAAACAGAATACACATGAAAAAAATAAGAATATTAATAGCTTGTTTCATCCTGGCGGGTGTTCCCTTTGCCTGTGATGATTTTGGGGATATGAACGTGAACCCTAATAGTCCTGATGGAAGTGTCAACTACAATTTTCAGGAAGCAGCCTTAGGCTCAATTTTCCGAACCAGTGTTCCGGCCATTGATGGTGATGATGAACAGCGTGTTAAATCATTAATGGTTGATTTCTATTCGCAAATGTTGGATGGTGGTGGTTTTGATACCCGTTACTATCAAATGAACGATGATTGGAACAATCGTATGTTCCGCAGAACACAGACAGGGGTAGCAAATATGAACCTTGTGTTGCGTGGCCTGGCAGAGAGTGATCCGGAATCTGTTGCAAATGCGAAAGCGGTAGCAATGATTTGGCGTGTTTGGATTGCCGCTGTGGGTGTTGATTGGTTTGGACCGATACCGTTCGCCAGTTATGAAGGTGAAGTGGTAGAAAACCCACCATATCGTTCTCCTGAAGATATCTATGCTGAATTTTTTGAAGAACTAGCGGAAGCCAATTCTTTATTGTCTTCGGGCAATACGAATCCTATTTTCAGAAATTCACGGTACGATATCATTTTTCAAAATGATACAGAAAGATGGCGCAAATTCGGTAACTCCCTTCACTTGCGTTTGGCAATGCGGTTGTCGGAAGTAGATGCTACAACAGCTTCTGCTGAAGCTGCCAGTGCAATCAGTGCAGGTGTAATGGAAAGCGCTGCTGATAATGCTAAGTTACCGACAGCCAATGGTGGCTGGGGCCAGGATTATAACTACACCATGTTCCAGATATCGTGGGGAGGCCCATTAAACATGACGACCAGTTTGGAAAAGTTGTTGACTGGAATTGGTGGCATTGATTTTCCGACAACGGGTATAAAGAATAAGCGTAGTAATGTGGCCTTGTCGGCAAATCGTCCAGCAACAGTAGACCCGCGTGGACCCGTTATGTTTGACCCCGCTTTCCAAACGGGTGACTGGAAAGGACGCCCGGATGGACTGAACATTACCAACCATCCAGAATTGACGGCAGCAAATTTCGAATCCGTTGACTTTTCTGAAGTAGGTTTTATGTATAGTGCAGGAGCACCCTTTAAGAATCGTCCCTATGATTTGTTCTTATATGAAGAGGTTTTATTCTTGCAAGCAGAAGCTGCATTACGGGAGTATACGGCAGGTGATGAAAAGGCTCTTTACGAGGCGGGTGTTAGAGCTTCATTTGCGACATGGGGTGTAGGCGCTCAAGCAGATACCTATCTTGCTTCAACCGCAAAAAATGAGGCTGGAACCAGCGCCAACTTTGATGATAACACTGGAAAAGATGCAATTACAGATCCAGATGGTGTTGGCAATACCATGCTGGAAAAAATAATTACTCAAAAATATCTTGCATTGTTTCCGGATATGTCGCAAGAGGCATGGAACGACAAGCGCAGATTAAACCTACCGCGTACAGATGTTGCCATTGACCGCTATACAGCAATCTGGCCTCAACCAGGTAGCACGGATGTGAAGGATCCGGCCAATTATATTAAGCGGGTTCAATATCCAAGTAATGAAGTATTGGGAAATGAGGCTGAATATAATAAAGGAGTTACACTACTTGGTGGTGCGGATTTGGTAAATACCAAAATCTGGTGGGATGCAGGAATCAATTATTGTACATCCACTAACTAGGATAAGCAATAAGGAATTTGTTGTTGTTTAAGTTTAAAGAGGCCTCCCGTTGAGGCCTCTTTTTTTATTCAATAAATTTAGGCTCAGCAATACTGGTCCCGCAATGTTTATTGATTTGTTGGATCACATATTTACTCAGTACAGGAGAATGAACTTCTTCGTGTTGGTGCATAAAAAAATAAACGGGGGATACTTTTTCTTTCCAATTTTTGATACGCTGAACCCAATCGTCAATACGGCTATAATCTGTTGGGTGCAGTCCGTTGCCAACATAGCGCAGGAAAGCCTGAGTTGTCGTTAACCGCATATGTACACAATCCCTTCTGCCCGAAGCATCGGTAATCACCGCTCCAACATTGTTTTTTTCAAACATGTCAAACACCCGCGTAAAAACTTCTTCGTCATCAAACCACTTCGGACTTCTCAACTCAACAAAAATATTGAGGTCTTTTGGCAGCGATTTCAGATAGGCTTCCAATGTGTCAAAACTTTTGGGGGTAAAGTTGGGTGGAAGTTGAAGGAATACGGGGCCGAGGTTTTCCTCAAAAGCAGATATTCCTTTTAAGAAAAGTGTGGTTACTTCTTCAGCATCTTTGAGCCTTTTAAAATGGGTGATGCTTTGCGTAAACTTCGGGGCAAACTTAAAATCTTCACCAACCATTTCTTTCCATCCAGTAATTTGCTTTACAGTTGGAAGTCGATAAAATGTTGCATTTAATTCAATGCAATTAAAGTGTTTTGCATAGAGCGGCAGAAAATCCTTTTCTTTCGTTCCTTCCGGGTAAATGGTTCCAATCCAATCTTTGCGGCCCCACTTGGCGCACCCCACATAGATTTCTGGTTTCATTTTTTTTGCCTTTGCCAAAAGTGTTGTTGTTTCAGGGCGATCTGCGGGCAAACTGAAATCAATATTTTCGAGCGACTCTACTTTTCCAAAATCCATTGTAAATAAATTGATATGGATTAAAGATATTAATTGATTGGTCAAGACGCAAGACACAAGACTGGATTGAGTCCAATGCTTGTGTCTTGTTTCTAATTTCTAAAACGCTACCGTACTTTCTTTAAATTCATTTCCATAAATGGCATCCAATTGTTTCCGTCTTGTGAATATGCGCCCTTTTCATTCCAGGTTCCTTGTTTGGCATCTAATATAATGGTGTATTTTATTTTTCCAGAAGCTATATCGAATCCCCATTCGTACTGGTTATCGGCAACGATTTTAAACCAAGCATCTGTACTTCTTCCTTCCTGTAAGTAAGATTTCATTTTAAACTCATTGCTAGTCTCATCATAGTTGATGATGGCAAGTGCATTAAAAGTTTTCGAGCCGTCTGTAGGGGATTTTCCAATACCTTCTATGAGTAAGATTGTTCCTTCGAGACGGAATTCAATATGTTCTTCCTGAATTACGACAGTAGGTTCACCGGGTCCTCTGCGGATGGAGGCTTCACCTTTCCAGTCGCCTTGCCAGTATGCAAGTTTTTGTAATTGCTCTTGTGCAACTTTGCTGGGGGGTTGTGCAAGTGCGCTCCCAAAGGAGAGGCCTGCGAAACATGCGAATAAGATTAATACATTTTTCATGGTGTGTTGTTTTAAATTATATAAACTGGTTTATTTTATAAACTAAAAGGATAAAATTTTTTACTTTTTGATATACTGTTGCAGCGCTGCCACATATGCTTCAAAAGCTTTGATCCCTGCTTTTGTGATTTTACAAGTGGTCAATGGTTTTTTACCTTTAAATGTTTTTTCAATTTTAATATATCCTGCTTCTGAAAGTTTGTCCAATTGTACACTGATGTTTCCGGCAGTTGCATTTGTTTGTTCTTTCAAGTAGGTAAACTCTGCTGTTTCCACGGATATCAATATACTCATGATGCCGAGGCGCAATTGTGAATGGAGTAGGGGATCTAGTTCACGTAACATCCTACTCGTCTTTTTTATTGCGCAACATGTATCCCGGAATTAAATATCCACAGACAATGGCAATGCCGCCTACCAGGAGTTGTGTTTGATAATCCAGATTGAAAGACAAAATGCCAAACGCCCAGAATAATATTCCACCAATCACCAATGGTTTAAAGCGCAACGTGATTCCTGAAAGAAATGTAGGAATGCTGGTGATCAATAAAATAATGGCATTGAATTGATAATCGATTGTGTAACCGAAACCAACCAGTGTAAAGATTACGATACCGAAGCTGATCCACATCCACATGTAAATGTTATCCAGGTGTGTGGTGACCTTGCTTTTCTTTCCATGTTTAAAGCCAAAATACATTGAAAGAAAAACGGCTGGTATAGTAATGAGCCAAACTAAATAGGGGGCTGAGTAATCAACTTGTATAAGTGCATACATTCCCAAATTCGCAAGGGCAACGACCCATCCCCACAATAGAAAATAAATGCCATTATTCCGAACATTTCCTTTCGCCTGATGGATCATTTTCGCGATGATATCTAAGCTTTCATTGGGGTCTAAATTACGATCATGTGTTTCCATATTTTTTTAAGGTTATACTTCCTTATACGATGTAAATATAAAGTAGTTTATAAAATAAACCAAAATTACTCAATTTTTTTTCATCCTGCTGGAAGCGAGGCTATACCTGCATTTTTTAAGCGCTTTCACCTTATTCAACATCGGAAGTCGGAACTTCATATTTTTTTCTGGCCTGCTGCTTGGCTTCTTTTTTATGTTGTTTTATTTTTTTACGATTGCTACGGGCACCAATGCTTTCCACCACACCACTCAGCGTACTCTTCACCAGAAAATCAAAAATGCTTTTGGAATGGTTGCGTTCATAGAACACATCACTTTTCCGGAGAAAAGGAGCGGGGTTACGGGAGCGAACAATAAAGGTATTGGCGAAAAAAGTAGCAAGGGCTTTTCCTACTCCCGGATTTGGGTCATCCATTCCTTTTATCAAACCAACCTTGAGATTATCATATCGAAAAATCATTTCCCCTTGTGCATAGTTGTCGTTTGCTGTAACTACTTGTTGCAAAGAATTGAGTTGTCCTTCTTTTACTTTTGCAAGAATTGCCGGTTCAAGGATTTCGTTCAGTTTTAAAAGATCGAAAGAACCAATGGCAGTTGTGTATTGGTAACCATACTCGGGATCTGCCAGGTTAAAATCAAAATGCGCTACGGTTTTTGCTACTCCATACATTTCGGTTTCAATCTTTGCGGTCATTACAGGATTACTTAAAATTCGCATTGTATCATTGGTGATATTGATAATACTCGCCTGCATGTTGTCAAAGTAGATACTTCCTGTTGCGTCCACTTTGGCAGATTGCTCTACATATTCAACCCGACCTTTTTTCAAAACTAGGCTATCGATTTTTACACCGAAGGGTAATTCTTTCAAATCGCGATGGGGCAATTCACGCACCTGATGAGCAGGGAAGGGCAATCGTTTATCACGAAAAACATCAATGACCACATCATCCACAATTATATTTTTTGCGTGGATAGCTTTGTTGCCAATGAGTGCTTCAAAGTCCAGGTTATTGATTGTTGTTTTTGAATTTTTGATTGAAAGCCAACTCGCTTGTTCGCCAATAACTTGCCCATACTTTACAGGATCGTGCAAGGGCACAAGGGCAAAAGATTGAATGGTGGCGGTCGAAGGTTTGGAATTATAATCCAATAAGCCTATTTCAATTTTATTGTGTGGATCAATTTTGTATGCTAAATCAGCAACCGATAATTCAAATTTTTCAGAGTGAAAAGGCAGGTTGTGTTTTGCAATAGAATCGGGGTGGAGGATAAAGTGTGTTAACGTTACCCCGATGTTGCCGACAGAAAGCGTGCTATCACGAAGTCCGAGAATGCGGGCATCGGTTACTTTGCAATTGCCTACACGGATTGCTTCTATTTTGTATGTATCAAAAGGATACGTATTGAGTTGGGCAAATCTGTTGGTTTTAAGAGTAGGTTTTTTTTCCGGAAAGGATAGCTGGAATTCAGGTGATTGTAACTGTACTTCATCAACTATTACTTGTTTGTTTTGCGTAAAATCGAAAAAGGAGAAGCCCATTAATTCCATTTCTGGGATAACGCCCATGACAGGTGTTTTCCCATTGATTGAAAAATTTGTTTGGTTCAATCGAAGGTTTTTGTTTTTTGATTTCAATGCGATTGTTTTGATCGCTATGGAATCCTTGGTTGTACTATTAAAATACTGTGTTGATGAAAGATTAATGTCTACTTCTTTCGAGAAAAGGAATTTCTCCCGCACCATTTCCGTATCTGCAAATACTTCAAAATCTTTAAGTTTGACCTGAAATTTTTCAATGGTTAGTCGATCATCGTTTTTTTGAAAACCCAATGCCCCATTGATAATTTGAAAATCATCTATTCCTAAACTATCCCATTCCAATAGAAACATTCCGCTTTTTAAAGTTGGAAATCCTTTCATGCTTTTTGTTTTTGTATTTCCTGCTGTTACCTTAATGGAAGGATTGTAAATGTGTAGTGATGAGATATCTGTTTTTTTATTGAAGTATGAATTATAGTCATTGATTCCTTTGAAAGTAATGGTTGGAATGGCAACGGTAAATAAAGTAAGCGAATCCTCTTCGATGATTGGATTCAGCCTTATATTCTGGATGGTCCCTGTCGAATCCTTTAGATGTAATTGACAGGACTGAATTTGAAGGATATGCCTGAACTCTGGTGTAGAATAATAGAGGTCATTAAACTGGACACGAAAATCTTCATACTTTACCAGCAGTTCATCGCGCAATAAGTTGGGGGTGCTGAGTGCTGCGTTAACAAGGTGAGCATTAAAATTATCAATACTTAAGATTTCAAGCTCCCCTTCCTGGTAACTTATTTCACCTTCTTTTATTCCGATCATCCCAATCTCGAATTCTGCAATAAAATCGGAAATATTTGTTTTGGATTTCTTTCCGGAAATGGAACCCGGCTGTTCGTGTATTTCTAGCACGGGATGTTTGATGATCAATGAATCGAACAAATAGCGTTGTTGATAAAGGATTTGCCTCAATTTCAATCCCTTAAAGTACACTTCGGCAATGGTGCCATTCATACCAGATTTTGATAGTTTGTTATTTTTGGAAAATTGAATGGTTTTCGTGGTAATCAATGACAAGTCCTTGTTTAGATAGAGACTATCAATTTTTATCAGCTGGTTTTTGAGCGGCAATGTGGCTTTGGTTGCGAATGCTATAAAGTTCCTAAGATGGAAAATATTTTCCGGATCCAGGTGGGTGGTGCTATCAAGATCGAACAATTTTATTTGCAATGAACCACCTTCAATTAAGAAGGGGCCACTTTTCGTTGCCAGGTTAAGGTTTATGTTTTGAAAAAATAGACTATCGATTTTTACTTTGTCCAGATAAGGTTGGATATACGGAAAAAGGTTTTCAAGGCTCTTGACGGGTTGGACGCCCGCCTGTTGAGCAGTTGGTTTTGGAATGGTTTTTATCGACAATTGCTGAACTGTCATGAGCTTCAACAACAGCTTCCGATCATTCACATATTCATACGGATCAAAACCCTCCACCACTAAATTTTCTATCTCTATTTCATTCAAAGAACCCAATTCATTATTATTTAGAATGGGTTGCAGCTCTATGTTACCAGCTGCGAAAAGTTTACGTTTGGTGGAAATGTGCAAATCCTTGATTTGTAATCGGTGATTGTGTTCCGGTAATTCAAAAAAATGCGACTTAAGCCTGACTTCAAGGTCTTTGAAATAACGGTTTTCAAAGTCAATGTCGGTATTATTATGGTCTAGATTGATTTCAAAAATTGAAAGATCGAGTTGGGTAAGGTTAAATTTTTTCTCCAGTCCAATGGGATGGGCATTGATGGTCAGGTTGGTATTGACCAGTGCCAATTCCTTGATTTCAAGCTTTCCAAATACTTCATTAAGTTGTGCAAGCAGATCCGGGTTTCTGTTTTGGATCAGATTCTTTTGGTTATCAACGGTAATGGTACCCCCTTCGAAAAGAATTTTTTCAATTTCCAATTCATGATGGTTGTACGCTTTTGTGAAATCAACATTTGTAATGTTGAGCAAGGGGATGTGCAGGTTATAAAGGTTTACAGTTTTGCTATCGTCTTCCTTGGCAACAATCCTAAAACCGTGGATTAAAAATGATTCGTCAACTGTAGAGAGTAACAAACTATCAAAGTGTACTGTATGGATACTATCGGGTAAATAAACAGATTGACCACCGAGCTTTATTTTAATATCTTCTGTATAAAAAAATTTATCGTCCCGTTTTTTACTTTTGTTGTTGAGTTCAAAATCTGTGATCCACATGGAAATGTCATTGATTGCAATCGTGCTGGTTCCATCAACGGCATGGAGTAAAAATGTAAAATGGCCGTTGGTCAATTCAAAAGTCGCAATGGCAAGTTCTTTTAATATTTTGGAGATTGACTGATAGAGGTCGCCTGTTTGCAGGGTTACGGTGGTTTTTTCATTTGCGTTCAATTTTTTATGGAGTTGCACTACGGGCTGATGGATCACCAATCCCTCGATTTCCAGTGATTGTTGAAAGTAGATTTTCCATAGCCCATTGATATTCAGTTTTAGGTTGCTTGCGGAGAATGAATTGAACAATGTATCATGAATGGGGGCATGAAAAGACACCTCAAGTTTATTAAGTGAAAGTTGGCTTGTGACCAGGCTGAAATGAATATCGGAGTAGTGAATGGTTTTTATCTGGTTGCTTGATTTCAATGCTAATGCCACCAATTTTTCGCCAATCACTTTTTGGGTATAGTTCTGCACAAAGGGGGTGTTGTATAGCACCACCAGTAAAAATGGTAAAGCGATTCCAATGCTTAGAAGTTTATTTGCCTTTAGCCATTTCATAAATCATTCATCGTTAAAAACAACGGCATAAAGCTGATCGGTGGGTTTATCATCCAACCTCTAAATTAATCTTTTCCATTCAATATTCGAATAGGATAATCCGTTCGCTTTCATTTCAATTTGCTTATTTTGTGCTTTGATAAAATAGTTATGTTCACAGGAATAATTGAAGCTAAGGGCGAAGTCGTTAAGATTCAAAACGTTGGAAGGAATATTAATTTTCAAATCAGGAGTGCTATTAGTCAGGAGTTGAAAGTTGATCAGAGCCTTTCGCATAATGGTGTTTGCCTGACGGTAACCGCCCTTGAAAACGATACCCATTGGATTACTGCCATTGATGAAACCTTGGCAAAGTCCAATCTGGGTAACCTGAAAATTGGCGACCAGATTAATTTAGAACGCGCCATGCTCAACAACGGCCGGTTCGATGGGCATGTGGTACAAGGGCATGTCGATCAGGTTGGGACAATTCGAAGCATCACAGAGCAGGGCGGGAGTTGGCTTATCGATATTGAATACGCGCCCGGAACCGGACACATCACTGTAGAAAAGGGTTCAATTACCGTGAATGGAATCAGCCTGACTTGCTTTAATTCGCAAAGCAATCAATTTTCCATTGCAATTATTCCCTACACTTTTGAAAACACCAATATCAATGCACTTTCAGTTGGGGATAGGGTAAACCTGGAGTTTGATATAATTGGTAAGTATGTGCAACGGTTAATGAATTTAAAATAGTCCTGTAGTCGGTGCAACCTTGGGGGGAATAGAGGCGTCTATACCTTTGTTAACCAATTCTCCCATGCTATGAAATATTTCGCTTCGTTTCTTATCCTGATGGTTTCATCAACTTTTCTATACGGTCAAAAGAGTAAAATTGATGTATCCGATTATAATTCTATCGATGTGTTCGGTGCCGTAGAGGTGGAATTGATAAAATCGGACCGGCATTCTATTGAGATTGAGTATAACGGAATATCAAAAGAGGATTTCGTTGCAGATGTGAACAGCGGTGTGCTGCGATTAAAAATAAAGAACCGGCACTATCTGAATGATTGGTCTTCTGAGCACAACTACAACCGCTCGGAGTACGTACGGGTTAAGGCTTATTATATCGAATTGGAAGAAATCCAGGGGCAGGCTGCTGCGATTATAAGTTCACGATCAGCTATAAAATCAAAAAACCTGTATGTGGATTGCAGCATGGGTGCAGAAATCGATCTTGAATTGACAGCCCAGCGTGCAAAGATAAAATCCAGTATGGGTGGGATTTTAACATTGACAGGAAAAGTTGAATACATTAATGTTCGGGCGAGTATGGGAGGTGAGCTAAAGGCATCTCATCTCAAATCGCGTGTGGCAAACGTGAGCGCTTCAATGGGCGCTGATGTCAGAATTAATGTTGATGATGAACTTGAAGCTTACGCTTCCCTTGGAGCAGAAGTATATTATGTAGGTTCACCTTCCGTAAAAAATGTGAGCCGTAACCTTGGTGGGGAAGTCAGAAAGAGATAAAAGTTTAAGTCTGCTTCTCAAGTTTTAACAACGAAAAAGTAAATCCTTTAAAGGCAATAAACCCGGCAAGCAATCCCACCACGGCACCAACCAGTATATCCCCAGGATAATGCACTCCCAGATAAATGCGGGTATAGCTAAATAAAAATGCCCATAAAAATATCCATCCAATTTTTGAATAGCGATCTCGAAACAACAACCAAATAAACATGGCAATCCCAAACGAGTTTGCAGCATGGCTGGAAGCAAATCCATAGGTACCACCCGTATATCCGTTTACTAAAAGTACCTTCCCCACCAAAGCGGGTTCCTTTGAAGGGCGAAACCGTTCAAAGTAGGGTTTCATAAAGCCACTGGTTACACGATCTGTAATGGCAATCGACACCCCGACAAACAACAAAACCAGCACGGCTTTGGACTTGAATTGCTTGATGATTAGATAAATCAAAAAAAGATAGAAAGGAATCCATACCACAGTTTTAGTGGCCCAAAGAACAACCGGATCCAACCAGGAGGCATGTAAATTGTTCAGGAATAAAAGTAGCTCCTGATCCCAGGCAATAAGTTGATCCATCAATTTAGTCGGTTAAGTTTTTCTCTTGCACCCAATTTAAGGCTTGTTGAAAATCCGTGAAAACACCAAATTCAATTTTATGTGTAGGAAGTTTTTTACGCAGGCCTTCTACAAAGGCAAGTGTTCTAGGTTCATTTGCATCTTTGCGGATAAAACAAACGCGCTTCAATCCAATTTTGGCAGCGGGCGTCACAATATCTTTCATTAACCAATCAAGGTCTTCGGCACTCACGGCTCCGCGATCCATCGCATCAGAAATCCAGTTGGGTGTATTATAAACCCGTAAGAGTTCCAAACAACGTGTCATTGTAGTGCGATATTGCTCGCTAGAAACTGCACCCGACCACACCAATCCACACGTATCGTAGTGGGCATTGAAGAAGAACTTTGCATACACTTCTTCAAAAATAATTTGCTTCGACAGGTTGATGGGTTTCTTAATCGAGATTGAAAACTCAGTAAATTCTTTCACTTCACTGATCACGCCAATGGTTCCGCCCAGGGACTCTACTTGTAACTTCACTAGGTATAATCCCAGGCCCTTACCTTCTGACTGTAGGTGGAATCGTTTGTATAATTTGAAGAGGGAATTTTTGTATTTCTTTAAATCAATCCCTAACCCGTTGTCACGAATCCTCAAAAAATAATGGGTATCATCTTGAGAAGAGATGATGTCAATAGTAGGTGTTAGTGATTCATTCCTGTATTTCACAGCGTTGCTAGTCAGGTTATAAAGTATGCTATGGATTAGCGGGCGCACGGAAAAGATTTCAGGGCACTCTTTCAGGTCGAGATGAATACTGATGTTGTTGTTTTTAATTTCCTTGTGAAGGTGTTGTTTTATCTGATCAATTTCCTCTAGTAAACTGATCCGTTGTCGAATTTGAAAAATAGAATGTCGGATATCCACAATCTTGCTCAAATCGGTTATCACCTGATCCAGATTATGGACGGAAGTATTCATAAAATCAAATACCTTTTTATTCTCTATCGATAGTTCGTCTTTTTTAAAGATGTTGATCAGACCAAGTAAACTGGCAACCGGGCCACGCAAATTGTGCGATACTGCGTATGAAAATTGCTGTAACTCTTTGTTGTGTTTGATCAATTCATGGTTGGTTTGTTCCAGGTGTTGGCTTTTTTCAACCAATTCAAAGGATAGTTCCTGATTTTCAACTTCCAGTATTTTGTTTTGCTTTTGTATTGTTGCTTTTGCTTCGTTTAATTCATTGTTGCGGTATTGTACTTCTTCGGTCAATGCACTTAGCTGTTCATGCTGCGAAATGATTTCTTCATTTTGTGCCACCAACTCTTCATGTTGGACAGAGATTTCATCGTTTTTTTCGGCAAGGACTTTATTGTTTTCATTCAACAGTTTCACCAACGCTGTATTCTCATGTTCAAATTTTTCGAAATATAAACGCAGCGAAATGATGGTTGCCAACAAGAGTATATAAGAAAGTATAACAACAACATTTGTAAAATAATAGGTAGGGTCTCCTGGTGGGATTGTCTGATAATATCCAAGACCAAAATAATTGTGAATGGGATCAAAGAGCGCAAGGCACAAAAAACCAGCCAGCAAACTCAATACTAATAATTTTCTTTCTTTAAGATTGATAAAAATAAGCGGGAACACCCCGGATATCAAAAGAATAAAACGATAGTCGTAGTAACCCGTCTCCGCGATTAATGTAGGGGAAACATTTTTGGTGGTAAGGGAAGCCAGTGTGGTAAAAACAGGGAAGATCACACTAAGGACGAGCCGGCTGGCGGACGTCAACTCCGTTGCGTTCATCAAAATGGGGAGCAAAAAGAAAAAAGCAGAAATAAAAACGAACCAGGATGTAAATATAAAACCGTAAAACAATGTATGGATGACCCCGAAAACCAGGGAGACAACAACTAATATAATAGATGCGGCATTGCATAACACGATGTTCCTTTCCAACGGTTTTTCCATTGACCTCACCCCGAGGTGAAGGATGTAATTCAAGCGATTCATTCGGGGCAATATACTATAAGTTGGGTAACTTTCGGAAATTCGTAATATGACTTCTCAGGCACCTCATAGCGTATTAATGATACGCCCCGCATGTTTTGGTTCGAATCAAGAAACGATTCAATCGAATGCATTTCAACATAAACAAGATATACCCAGGGATCAGGTTCAGGAACTGGCGCTTGAGGAATTCAATCGAATGGTGGATGAATTAAAGGCCAACCGTATTAATACGATTGTGGTTCAGGAAATAGACCTACCCCAAAAACCCGATGCCATCTTTCCAAACAACTGGCTGTCGATGCAACCCGATGGCAGACTCATTTTATACCCGATGCTTGTTCCAAGCAGAAGGTTGGAAAGAAGAGATGATATTCTGGAATTGATAAAATCAAAGTATAAGGTTACGGAAACGCTTGACTTTACTTCTTTTGAAAATAGAGGAGAGATCGTAGAAGGAACCGGCAGTTTGATTTTTGACCATGTTCATAAAATAGCCTACGCTGCGCGCTCACCCCGAACCACTGAAGTCCTTGTACGCGAAATTTGCAAACAACTTGGATATGTTCTCATCATCTTTTCCGCATACGATGAAGAAGGTGTTGCGATTTATCACACCAATGTGATGTTGGCAGTTACCACCGAATTTGCAATGATTTGCCTCGACTCCATTCAGGATGAAAATGAGCTGGATTTGATTTTGGATTCATTTCAAAAAACGGGGCATACGGTTATCGCGATTAGTTTTGAACAAATGAAAGCATTTGCCGGAAATGTGTTGGAGGTACTCAATAATAATAATGAGCGGGTATTGGTTATTTCAGAGGCTGCCGTTCAAGCATTGTTGCCGGGTCAATTGGATGCCATCACAAAATTTATAGATATCGTTCCGATTGCTATTCCCACCATTGAAAAATATGGAGGAGGAAGTGTTCGGTGTATGCTGGCGGGAATACATTTACCACCTAAGGAATAATCAGTATTAGATACGGGCAACGTTTTTTTCAATCCAATCTTCGGCCTTGCGTTTTGATGTAAAGAATTCAATCCTAATTCCCTCTTGCTTTCCAACCGCTTCAATTTTATTGCGATATGCTTCATTGTGTTGGTCGGGATCATAAATTCCACAAATGTTTTGTAAGCCATTGCGGATGGAATCCCGAAGAACGGAATGAACCATCCAACCTTGGTCTTCATCACTAACGTTCCCTTGTTTTCTCATATCACTAATCACAGCGGGGGTGTTGTAGAGTTGTACCATTTCACGGCACTTGCTAAACAAATGACGGTATCCTTCAGACGTAACTTGTTTCTGCCAGACAATACCAACGGTGTTGCTACTTGCGTTGTAATATACGCTTCCAAACTCGCTCACATAACAAACCTGCCCGTCAATTTTTTCCGGGATATTGAATTCAATACGAAAGGTGGTTCCTTCATTGAGTTCACTAAAAACCTCAATACTCCCATTCATGGCTTCTACTTGTGTCTTCACCAGGTAGAGTCCAAGTCCTTTGCCTTCGGTGTGCGTATGGAATCGTTTATAAAGTCCAAAAACCTTGTCGCGATGTGCTTCAAGGTTCATGCCCAAACCATTGTCGGTCACGGATAGGATAATTTTATTGTCTTCAATTTTACTGGCGATAGCAAGTTCAAGTTTTCTGGCGGGCGAGCGATATTTTAAAGCGTTGCTCGTAAGGTTAAAAAGGATACTTTGAAGGAAGGGGCGAATAATAAAAATGTAAGGAGCTTCAAAATTGACATGGAGCGTAATGTCATGTTCCCACTCGCGAAGCACTATTGATTTTACTTTTTTCCATTCATCTTCAAAATATACTTTTTCATTGATCTTGTGCAACTCCTTTTGGATGTCAATGATTTTATTTAAGTCTTTGATAATGTTGTCGAAATCATGAGCAGTATCGGTAATCAGGTTAAGAACCTCTTTGGTATCTTCATCGGTAGCCTTGTCCTCAACCTTTAAAAGTTGTGTAAGGCCGAGCAGCCGGGCTATTGGTCCGCGCAGGTTGTGCGAAATGGTATATGAAAATTGGCGAAGATCAGCATTGGTTCGAAGAAGTTCATTGTTGGCATTGATCAATTCCTCGCTTTTTTCTTCAATTTTTATTTTCAATTCTTCATTGTAGTGCTCAACAATTCGTTTCGCTTCTTCAAGTTTGGATTGGCTCGCCCTTAATTCCTCGCGCTGCGAAAGAATCTCTTTGTTTTGTTGAACGATGCTTTCGGATGCCGCTACAAGTTCTGAATTTTTAGCTTCAAGATTTTGCTGTAACTGAAATTGACGAGCCTCGGATTTTTCAATGATTCGTTTTAAGGTGATGATTCCAGAGGTGATCACGAAAAAGCTGATCACCATAAGGTAATTGATATAAAAGTATGACGGTCCTGTAAAACCCCGTTGATAGTATCCTACACTCAACTGTTCATGTATCGGATCAAATAAAGCGATACAGAGAAACCCAACTCCAAAAGAAACCAGAAGTTTGTATTTCTCATGCATACTGAAGACCAGCCCTGGCGACATAATAATAGCAAGTAGGATTATACGGCTGTCATAATAGTTGATGTCACTGCTTCCAGGATAGGTAATTTTCGCTTTAAGTGACAGCAGCAAAATGGTAAGAGGCGGAACAATGGTAAAAAGCAACCGGCTACTGTTGTGATGGCCGTATTCATTTAAAATCCGGATCAGGATAAAGAAGAAAACCAGCGCAATAATGTAGGGTGAGGTAACGGACCAACCAAAAAAGAAGACCAAAATAAACGAGTAGAGGGTAGTAAGTGCCGCAAGGACAATTGTGACTCGGTTGGTAATATTGATATTTCTCCTGATGTCCCAGGGAAGGATAGAGAGATCACGATTGTTTCGAAATATTTTCATTCAATCCATTTCTTTCAGGTAACGAAAGTAGGTTATAATTTCTATCTTAGTGAATCTAACGTGGACTTTTGTTATGCAAAGATTTGATTTAATTGTAATTGGTGCCGGACCCTCAGGCTATGCAGCTGCCATGCGGGCATTGGATTTTAAAAAGAAGGTGTTGCTAATTGAGCGCCACCTTGTTGGTGGGGCAGGGGTTTCGAATGGTGCACTTTCTTCTAAAACATGGTGGGAGCTTTCGCGCGAAACGGCCTCTTTTAGAAAGAATTTAAGACGCTTTAATTTAAAAGAACCAAGCATCAACTATAAAGAAATTCAAGGAGAGGTGGTGAGCGCAGTAAAAGAACGAAAAGGAATGTTGGAAGAACATTTAAACCAGATGTTGGAATTGTACCCCGATGGAAATTTTTGTTTCAAAATTGGAACAGCGAAACTTCTTACGCAACATGAAGTAGAGTTAACCCATGAGGGCAAAGAAATTGAGCGATTTTATGGAGAGAATATTATTCTTGCAACTGGAAGCCGGCCACGTTATTTGCCCGAACTGCCCATTGATGAAAAAATTGTGATGACAAGTGACGGCATCGAATTGATGGAGGATTTTCCCGAAAGCATGGTGATTGTAGGTGCCGGGGTTATTGGTTGTGAGTATGCAACAATTTTTTCAGGATTTGGGAAAACCAAAGTGCATTTGATTGATAAAGGGGAAAGAATCCTTCCGTTTGAAGACGATGATATTGTTTCTGTGATTGAACGTAACATGGAGAACAATGGAGTTTTGATCCATCGTAACTCGAAGTTGGTGGGTATGCGGATTGTCAATGATCGCGTGGAGTATGAATTGGAGTACGATGATGGAGGAAAAGAAATTTTCAATGTAGAAAAGGCATTGGTAGCTGTGGGCCGTATTCCGAATTATGAAAACTTATGGGATGATAGTGTAGAGATCAATATTTCCAAACGCGGAATTGAAGACAATGAAACCCAAACCAACATCTCCAATATTTATGCTGTTGGCGACATAACCGCGGACATTTCGTTGGTTAATGTAGGCGAATTGGAGGGACGCTTCGCAGTGGAGAAGATTTTTGGCAATCCTAAAAAGCTCGTATACGAAAATATCAGTACCATTATGTTTCTAAATCCGGAAGTTGCTGGCGTTGGGTTAAACGAAAATCAAGCAAGGGAAAAGGGAATTGAATACCGCGTGGTGTCACTCGATTATAGTTGCATACCCCGCGCGATAGCCAAGCGTAATACGCAAGGATTTATCAAACTGTTGGTGACAAACGATGAGCATCAGAAAATACTCGGTATGAAAGTTGTTGGGAACCACGCATCTAGTGCGATTCAGGCTGTTGCGTTATTGATCTCTATGGACAAAGGAATAGAAGAACTTGCGGAATGTGTGCACCCACATCCTTCCATTACAGAAGGTATTCAGGAATGCGTACGGACGCTTCTTGGCAAATCGTTGTTTAAGCCGGAAGCATTAAGCGAAAAAATTACATGCAGGACGTGCTGCAATGGAGCGTATACAGATATTACTTTTTGAGAGTGGCGAATCGGTTTACCATATTAATGTTACTGGCTTTTAGTGCAACTTCTTGCATTACCATCAACCAACCGGGGCCACGCGGTTCAAAAAAGAAAGCGGTTTATCAATTTGTCGATTCAGAAGATATGATCAGAAGATTTATCGCACGCGATGGTGAACCGCATTTGATCGAAGGCGTTTATACTGTCTCCAGTTCTATTACACGAAAAAAGAAGGCGCTGTTATCGTCACAGATCAAAACAAAAGTGATCGCCCGACAAGATAATTATGCACGGGTAGCGATTATCCGGGATTGGAGCGGATCGAATAATGATTTTATCGAAATATCCCTAAATGAAAAGCATGATGAAGTACATCCTATTGTTGGGCAGATAAATTTATTGAACGAAGGCAGTGGGTTTATTTACAAACACATCGAACCAAAAGGGGAGGTCTGGAATTTTACATTTTTAATAAATGATGATCAGCCCGGCATACTAGATGGGGTGCATACCCGCTCAAAAGGGAATGCGCATTATACCTACTCGCTCTATTATCACAAGACTTTTCCTAAGGAAGAAGCGTACACTTTAAATTGATACTGCTAGATGCTGGGTACTAGACACTAGGTTTCTGTATTCTCGAGGAACACGCAATACTCATTACTCAATACTTCTTACTCAAGACTCACGACTATTTACTCAAGACTACTCACTCAATAATACTCCGCAATTTCTTCCAACTGCTTTCGCTCCAACTTGGGCACATACACTTCATCCGCAGGATAACCAACAGGAATCAAAAGAAAGGGTCGTTCGTTGGCGGGACGGTTCAATACCTTCGTTAAAAAATTCATCGGACTGGGAGTATGGGTTAATGCCACCAACCCCGCATGATGAATAGCGGATAGCAAAAAGCCACACGCCAAACCAACCGATTCGCTGACGTAATAATTGTTTTGCTTGTTGCCATCATCTCCCACATCATACGCTTTCTTAAAAACAATAATCAGGTAAGGCGCAATTTCTAAGAATTCTTTCTTCCAATCCGTTTGTAACGGACGTAAATCGGCAAGCCATTCTTCACTCATCCTGCTTGTATAACTTTCGTACTCTTCTTTTTCAGCTTCCACACGGATTTGTTTTTTTATTTCCGGATTGGAGACCACACAAAAAGTCCACGGTTGCTTATGTGCACCGGATGGCGCTGTTGAAGCTGTTAGAATAATATTATCAATGACTTCTTTCGGGATTGGTTTATCAGAAAAATCACGAACCGTTCTTCGCTTGTCCATCCATATGTAAAATTCCTTGCTGCGTGAAATCATTTCTTCAGCTGGATAAGTTTCGCGTTCGTAACGGGTAAAAGGATATCCCTCGATCAGTTTGGTGGGTGCACTCATACTTAATTTTTTTTGTAATTAAGAATTCCGAAAGCTAACAACTTGTAAGCTTGCCGACAAGTTAATCAGGTTTGTGCCTTTTTTTAAGTACACTTAGCACATCCTGTAGGGAATAATTCTTTGCCTGAAGCAACACCATATAATGAAACATCAGGTCGGCAGCTTCACCAAGAAATAATTCTTCGTTTTCATCTTTTGCTTCAATCACCAATTCCACTGCTTCTTCTCCTACTTTCTGTGCGATTTTATTGATGCTTTTCGAAAATAGATCCGAAGTATAGGATCCTTCTTTTGGATTTTGCTTCCGGTCTTCTATAATGGATTCCAGATTTTGTAAATTCCATTCTGAATTGGTTTCGTTGAAACAGGTATCCGCACCGGTATGGCATGTTGGTCCCGTTGGATTTGCTTTAACCAAAATTGTATCCCGATCGCAATCCAGTTTCATGTCAACAAAATTCAAAACGTTTCCGGAGGTTTCACCTTTCATCCACAAACGTTTTTTCGAACGACTGTAAAACGTAACACGTTGGGTTTCCAATGTTTTTAAAATAGCATCGGTATTCATGTATCCAAGCATCAATACACTTTTTGTATTGGCATCCTGAACAATGCAGGGAACAAGTCCGTCTGATTTTGAGAAATCAATTTGAGCGATATCAATCATAATCGAATGGGTATTTCTATTTTATTCAAATATTTTTTTAATTCAGGAATTGGAATTTCACCGAAGTGAAAAATACTTGCCGCCAATGCAGCGTCAACTCCGGTTAGGGTAAACACTTCCGAAAAGTGTTCCTTTAGTCCTGCTCCTCCGGATGCAATCACCGGAATGGATAACAATTCATGAAGTTTGGTTAACGGATCAATTGCAAAGCCTGCCTTGGTTCCATCATGGTCCATACTCGTAAAAAGGATTTCACCGGCACCACTTTCCTGACCTTGCTTCGCCCAGCTAAATAATTTTTTATCGGTTGGCTTTTTTCCTCCATGGGTGTGTACAATCCATTGATTGTTTTCCTTTCGGGCATCGATGGCCAATACAATGCATTGCGAACCAAAAGCATTCGCAAGTTCACGAATCAACTCCGGATTCCGAACGGCAGCAGAATTTACACTTACTTTATCCGCACCGGCTTCCAGCAAAGGACCAACATCTTCAACGGACGAGATCCCACCACCAACCGTAAAAGGAATATTGATATGCCTGGCGATTTCTTTCACCAAGGTTGCAAATGTTTTTCGTTCTTCATCGGTAGCAGAAATATCAAGGAAGACCAGTTCATCCGCACCTTGTTGTGCGTAGGTGGCCGCCAATTCAACAGGATCACCGGCATCACGCAGTTCAAGGAAGTTAATGCCTTTTACAGCACGACCATTCTTGATATCCAGACAAGGAATAATTCTCTTTGTTAGCATATTTATTGCAATTGACTTAGTTCATCCAATCCAATTCTCCCTTCATAAATTGCTTTTCCTACAATCGCCCCATAGAGTTTTTGAGACTTTAACAGAAGAAGATCATCGATGCTACTCACACCACCACTTGCAATGAAATTGATGGTAGGAAAACGCAACATCAACGCTTTATATAAATCTGTATTCGTACCTGCCAGCATACCATCTTTTGAAATATCCGTACAGGTTACAAACTTCAACTTGTTCTTTAAGAAATTTTCAATCAGTTCATGGATATTTATTCCGGAATCAGCCTGCCATCCTTCAATGGCAACTTTATCATTGTTGACATCTGCACTCAGGATAATAGACGTTGGGCCAAATTGTGAAATCCATTTATAGACTACTTCGGGTTTTTTTACGGCAAGGCTTCCGATATTGATTTGCGTAACGCCCAGGTTCAATAATCCTTTTACATCTTCTTCCTTTTTTACACCACCTCCAAAATCTACTTGAAGGGGTGTCTGTTCGCAAATGTCTTCGATCACTTTCCAATTAACAACCTTCCCGGCTTTTGCCCCATCCAAATCGACTACATGGACGTAGCGCAATCCCGCATCTGCAAATTCCTTTGCTACTTCTACCGGCCGTTCGTTGTAGATTTTCTTTTTTGAATAGTCACCTTGTGAAAGTCGTACGCACTTTCCGTCAATGATATCGATAGCAGGGATGATCCTCATAGGTCTAAAAAGTTTTTTAAAATTTGTGATCCAGCCTCAGCTGATTTCTCTGGATGAAACTGGACGGCATAAAAATTATCTTTTCGCATTACTGAGCTGAAGGGTTCAATGTACTTGGTGATTGCAACTGTATTTGCATTTACAGGAACGTAGTAACTATGTACAAAATACGTAAACTGATCTTCCAATGTAGTGGGAAGCCAGTCTTTTACATTGGTTAGTTGGTTCCATCCCATATGAGGCACCTTTTGGTTGACGGTGGGTATGAATTTTTTAACATGCTCATCAAAAATACCAAGACAATCTGTATTGTTTTCCTCTGAGTATTTGCACATCAATTGCATCCCCAAACAAATTCCCAATACGGGTTGCTTTAATGTTGGAATCAATTCATTTAATTTCGATTCACGGAGATACTGCATCGTTGTGCTTGCTTCACCAACGCCCGGAAAAATTACCTTATCGGCTTGTTGAATGGTTTCAGGATTACCGGAAACTTCAAAGTCGATGTTCATTCTTTCAAGCGCGAAAGAGACGGATTGAATGTTGCCCGCATTATATTTAATCACGACTACTTTCATTTTAAATCAATTTTAAAGTTAGAATGAAAGTCTGAGTTTAACGAAGACTTCATAATACACCTTTTGTTGTGGGCAACGAATAATTTCCTTCTTCTTTTCGGATCGCCATTTTCATTGCTTTCGCAAAAGCTTTAAAGATGGCTTCAATTTTATGGTGTTCATTGGTTCCTTCTGCTTTAATATTCAGATTACACTTTGCTGCATCGGAAAATGATTTGAAGAAATGAAAGAACATTTCGGTCGGCATCTCACCAATCATTTCACGTTTAAACTCAGCATCCCATACAATCCATGGGCGACCGCCAAAATCTAAAGCCACCTGCGCGAGACAGTCATCCATAGGCAAACAAAAGCCATAGCGTTCAATGCCACGCTTATCTCCCAACGCTTTAATAAAAGCTTCGCCCAAGGCCAGGCCAGTGTCTTCAATGGTGTGGTGTTCATCAATATGCAAATCTCCATTTACATGCACCAATAAATCAATACCACCATGTTTGGAAAGTTGATCAAGCATGTGATCGAAAAACGCAATGCCCGTGGTGTTGGAAGAAGTGCCCGTTCCATCCAAATCAATTTCTACGCGGATCGTGGTTTCTTTGGTAATACGTTCAACAGTTGCTTTTCTATTGCTCACTGAAACTTCTTTTACAATAGCTTTCCAATCGGAAGTGATAATGGAACAGGAAGACTGAAGTCCTTTTTTATCTACTTCACTTTTAAGATTTCCATTGTTGATAAGAATTCCTTTTGCGCCTAAGTTTTTGGCTAATTCAATATCAGTAAGGCGATCACCAATTACATACGAATTGGCAAGATCATACTTTCCATCCATGTACTTGGTGAGCAATGCTGTACCCGGTTTTCTTGTAGGTTTGTTTTCATGGCCAAATGTTTTGTCAATAATAATATCATGAAAGGCAATACCTTCTCCTTCGAGTGTTTTTAACATCTTATTGTGTGCTGGCCAAAAAGTTTCTTCCGGGAAACTGTCTGTTCCAAGTCCATCCTGGTTCGTTACCATCACCAATTCATAATCAGTTTGGTCCACGATCTGTTTTAACCCTGTGATGGCACCCGGATAAAACTCCAGCTTTTCCAGACTGTCAATTTGTTGATCGGCTGGTTCAAGGATGATGGTTCCATCACGGTCGATGAATAATACTTTTTTCATGTTTACAATTTTTAGGTTCTCGCAAAGACCGCTAAGAAAACGCTAAGCACGCAGAGCCTTAGCGCGCTCTGCGAAAGTCTTTGCGAACTTTGCGTGAAACAGTTATTAGCAAGTGTTACGTTTTTTAATACTATTTAATGGTTTTCAAATTTTCAATCAATGTTTTATTTTCTTCGGGAGTACCGATGGTAATACGCAAGCAGTTTTCACACAAGGTAACACTCGATCGATCGCGAAGAATGATTCCTTTTTGCATCAATTGGTTGTAGATACCTTTTGCATCCATGACTTTCACCAATAAAAAATTAGCATCAGAAGGGTAGACATTCTCTACAAAATCTAAGCTTGAAAGAGCATTGCGAAGCTGATTCCGTTCTTCAAGAATTACAGAAATGTTCTTCTTGATTTCATCTTCATACTTTAATTTCTCCAGCACTAATGATTGCGTACTCACATTTAAGTTGTAGGGATATTTTATCTTGTTTAGAATACCAATAATTTCTTTTGACGCGAAACACATCCCAAGCCGAAGTCCGGCAAGTCCCCATGCCTTTGAAAGTGTTTGTAAGATTACAAGATTCGGATACTGATTTAAGTATTGACTAAACCCAGCAAAAGATGAAAAATCAATATACGCTTCATCGAGCACAACCAGTCCGTTGAAAGTAGTAATGATTTTCTTTATGTCTTCTTCCTTTAAAAGATTCCCGGAAGGGTTGTTGGGACTGCATAAGAAAATTATTTTAGTCGTCTCATCGATAGTGGAATTGATCGATTCCAAATCAAGCTGAAAATCAGAAGTCAATGAAGCTATTTGCACATTCACCGCATTGATATCTGCGCACACTTTATACATTCCGTACGTTGGTGGTGTAATTAAAATCGAATCTGCATTCGGTTCACAGAAAGCACGAATGAGTAAATCAATGGGCTCATCACTTCCATTTCCCAAAATGATTTTGGTCGGATCAACTCCTTTGATTTTGCTCAGTTCATTTTTTAACTCCCGTTGCAACGGATCGGGATATCGATTGTATGGCGATGGAAATGGATTTTCATTCGCATCTAAAAATATTTCAGCAGCACCCACAAACTCATCGCGCGCAGACGAATAGGGTTTAAGTTCCAGAATATTTTTGCGTACTAGTCTTTCGATATTCATAACCCGAGATTTTCAAGCCTTACGCGTATTGCATTTTTATGGCCTTCCAACAGCTCCGCTTCTGCCATCAATTCAACAATAGGGCCGAGGTTCTTAATCCCTTCTTTTGTAAGCTGCTGATAGGTGATGAATTTCATAAAGCTATTGAGCGACACCCCGGAAAATGATTTTGCATATCCGTTGGTAGGCAGGGTGTGATTTGTTCCGGAGGCGTAATCACCAACGGCCTCTGGTGTATAATCACCCAAGAAAATGGAGCCAGCATTCTTGATTGAATTTGCAATCGCTTCAGGAATTTTGGTATTGATTATCAAATGTTCTGGAGCGTACACGTTGATAAAGTCAATGGCTTCTTGTTCATTCTCCATGACAATGATCCTGCTTTTCTCCAGCGCAATACGGGCGATATTTTTCCGTGGGAGTGCTTCAAGTTGTGTTATAATTTCTTTTTGGATAGCTGCCACCAACATATCGCTTGTAAGCACCAATATTACCTGACTGTCTTCACCATGTTCGGCTTGCGATAAGAGATCGGCAGCTACAAACGCTGGCGTTGAAGTTTCATCGGCATACACCAATACTTCTGATGGCCCAGCGGGCATATCAATCGCAACACCTTCTTCACTTACGAGTTGTTTCGCTTTCGTTACATATTGATTTCCGGGTCCGAATATTTTTGAAATGGCAGGAATGGTTTCTGTTCCGTAAGCCATGGCGCCAACTGCCTGCGCACCACCCACTTTATAAATCTCCGTGATGCCAATTAGCTTGGCTGTAAATAAAATAGCAGGGTTAATATTACCGGTTGAATCTGGGGGTGTACACAAAACAATTTGTGAACAACCTGTAATTTTTGCCGGAACTCCTAACATCAGAACGGTTGAAAACAAAGGTGCTGATCCACCCGGGATATAAATGCCAACACTTTCAATGGGCAAAGATTTACGCCAGCAGGTAACACCCGGCATCGTTTCGATTTTGATATCCGCTGTTGTTTGTAGTTTGTGAAATTTTTTAATGTTTTCAGCCGCCTGTGTGATGGCATTCTTGAGCTTTTCAGGAATGCTTTGTACAGCGTTTTCGATTTCATTTTCGCTTACGCGTAAATCTTTTAGTTGAACTTTGTCAAATTGAAGCGAGAATTCCCGTAAGGCGGAGTCACCTGATTTTTTAACGCGGTTTAAAATATTTCGAACGGTACTGTCCAAAAATTCAAGTTCCAGTTGTGGTCGTTCACAGAGTGCCGGCCATTGTTCGGGAGATGGGTTGGTATAAATTTTCATGTGTTACAGAATCATTTTTTCAATAGGAACTACCAGGATACCTTCAGCACCAAAGGAACGAAGTTGATCGATGCGTTCCCAAAAATCATTTTCGTCAACAACAGAATGCAAGGAAGACCATCCTTCCCGTGTAAGCGGAAGTATGGTAGGGGATTTCATTCCGGGAATAACGTTGGTAATGGATTCGATGGATTCGTTGGGGCAATTCAGCAAGATGTATTTGTTACTTTTTGCTTTTTGTACCGCTTCTATTCGGAACAGCAAACTTTCAAGAATAACTTTTTTATCGATCTCCATTTCTGGATTTCCAATGATTACAGCTTCGGAATGCATCACATGATCCACTTCGCGTAATCCATTATTGAGCAATGTACTTCCGGTGCTAACGATGTCACAAATTGCATCGGCCAATCCAATACTTGGAGCAATCTCAACGGACCCACTGATTTCATGGATGCCCGCTTCCACACCGTTTGCTTTCAAGTATGCTTTAACAATGTTGGGGTAAGAGGTGGCAATATTTTTTCCATTAAGGTCCTGGATGGAATTGTATGGGAGGGCACGTGGTACTGCGATCGACAACCGGCATTTTGCAAAATCAAGTTTCTTAACAAGCGTATTTTTTTTCTGCTTTTCCACGAAAACATTTTCCCCAACAATACCAATATCGGCAACGTTGTCTTCCACATATTGCGGTATATCGTCATCGCGAAGGAAAAGCAATTCGACCGGGAAATTTCGCGCTTGGGTTTTTAATTGATTGCTGCCATTACTGAAAGCAAGTCCACTTTCTTTCAGGAGTTTCAGAGAGCCTTCCTGCAGTCGACCGGATTTTTGGATGGCAATTCGTAAAGGATTTTTCATTTGGTATTGGTAAATATGTTAAAAAACAAAAAGGGCTTGTCATTTTTGTGACAAGCCCTTTTCTAAAAAGTTTATATGTTTTATGCAAACATAGCCGTGCCACGCATCAGGAGTATATGATGATGGTGGTGAAGACTGATATTTGTTGTTGTTCTCATTATGCCAGCAAAGAAATCAAAACACATCCACATTTCAAAGCCTTCTGCTCAGGAATGTGAAGACCAACATTAAAATAATAAGAATGAAAGAGCCGACCCCCAGAAAAGTGATTACGAACCATCGTTCGGAATAAGTATTGATAAAGGCCGATTGTGGTTCTGCAGGATTAACAAAAACAGGTAAGACATCACCGATTTTATACTCCGGTGGGGAAGAATACATGGTTCCTTTACAGGAATACGGCTCACCCTTTACAGTATAGGAAACAATTGGCGTGTATTGCATCGTGCCATTTCTATCCATATAGGTTTCATGATCGATAACCGTTCCTTCCACAGGTATCGAATGCTTTTCTTCATAATTAAAATAAATCCCGATTCCGATGGCTCCCAGTAGTATGGGTATTCCAAAAAATCCAAAACCAAAAGCAAGCATTCCATAAATGGTTTTCTTGCAACCCTTTCCGTTTGCTAGTATTTGTGGTATCCGTTTTACTAAATCAATGGGCTGAACCGACTCTTTAATGGCGAGGGTCAGTAATTTTTCTGCTTCCGCCCGATTGACGCCATATTTATTTTGAATAAGTACAATGGCTTCTTCTTTCTTGCCGGTCAAGACAAGGTTGGTGATTTCCTCTTTTATTTCTGCCAGATCGTTCAAAATAGTGATCTTTGCACTAAAATATTCAAACCAAAGACAAATAGCTAGCAATGATTTATTCGCAAAGGATAGCCCTCTTTTTAATAATTGTACTAGTGGGGTGTTCGGAAACGAAAGAAGCCCGGCTGCAAGGCTTTTTGGAGAAGGGAAATGAAATGGTAAAACGCCAAAATTTTCCGGAGGCGTTGGATTATTATGAGGAAGCCATCAAGTTGGACTCTTGCTATGCAGATGCCTGGAATAATATTGGTATCCTGCAATTCAGACAAGGCAAAATGTTGGAAGCACTTGCCAGCATCAACCAGGCTTTGTTTTGTAGGAATGACTTTACAAATGCGTATTATAACCGTGCCAGGATTTTTTATGAATTGAAAAATTACGCCAACGCATCAAACGACATTGACCAGGTTTTTAAAGTGTATCCGGATTCCAGCAACATTCATTTTATGCGTGGATTGATTCAGGTGGGATTGAAGGAGTATGTAAAATCGATTGAATCATTTTTAAAAGCAAGTGAGCAAGACAGCCTGAATGCGGAAATTTATGTGAACCTGGGTTCGGCCTATTACTTCTCCAATGACTTTTCCAATGCAACAAACTATTTGAACAAAGCTCTGGATTTAAATCCTAAAGAGGTGTTTGCCTATAATACGCTCTCGTTGATTGAAATAGCACGGAAAGACTACCCGCGTGCATTGGAATTGATTAACACTGCCTTAAAAATGGAAGGCGAGAATCCGTATCTGTTAAACAACAGAGGGTACATCTATTTACTGACCGATACGTTGGATGCTGCCCTGGCCGACATCAACATGAGCATCCGGCTTGAAACAGAGAATGCCTGGGCCTATCGAAACAAGGGAATCTATAATTTGAAAACCGGAAAGTTTGAAGATGCTGTCCGACTTTTTACCCAGGCCATTAAAATGGATTCGAATGTTGAACCTGTTTACTTTTATTTATCAGAGGCGTATCTTCAGTTAGGCAGATGGGAAGAAGCGTGCAAAGCATGGAAGGAATCAACGGCTCGTGATGAGGAAGGAAGAACTACCACGATGAAACCGTGTAAGTAAATGTGTTGTTTTGCGATGAGTAGATGAGTAAATGAATAGTGATTTTTTAGACATCTTAGTAAAACGGTTGACGAGCGAATTACCGGGAAGTACTGCCCACGAACCACTTCGTGCAGTTCCCACAGGTAAGGTAGTCCCAACCTTTGCGCATAAGCAACCGCCAAAACCGGGAAGTGTTTTGATTTTGCTTTATGAAGATGAGGGGGAAATTCATTTTCCTTTAATAAAGCGGACTGATTACAAAGGCCTACACAGCGGACAAATCAGTTTACCGGGAGGAAAGAAGGAGCAGGGCGAAACGGAGAATGAAACCGCCATTCGGGAAACCTTTGAAGAAATAGGGGTTAATCCTGCGAAGGTGGAAGTGATCGGTCATCTGAGCAAGTTCTTTGTAATCCCCAGCAATTTTATAGTAACTCCGGTGGTTGCAAAAATTGATCATAAGCCAAACTTTATACCTGACCCGCGCGAGGTTGCCCGTGTTCTCCAGGGAAGGTTGAGCGACCTGATCCATGATGATGCAATCCAGACCAAAGAGATAGTTGCCGCGAACCAGTTTCGACTCAATGCTCCTCACTTTGAAGTGGAAGGTGAAATTGTTTGGGGGGCCACCGCGATGATGCTGAATGAGTTTCGGATGGTGGTGAAGGAAATTATATCAGAATCTGGATGGAAGTGAGCTAGAAGCTTCTTGATACTTTTCCAAATTACACGTATTTATAAAAACACGTATAATGAAAACCAAGCTAACCTTAACGGTTCAAAAGCGAATTATTGATTCGGCCAAAAAAATGGCTAAAGAGAGAAATATATCCCTATCTCAGCTTTTTGAGCAAATATTTGGTAAGGCTGATACTGAAATTATAAAAACGGAACCTCAAAAGGCAGCACAGCGATTGCTCCAGCATTTACAAAAATCCAAGCGTGTGAAAACATTGGATGATAAGATTTTAGTAAAGTCGCACATCTCAAAAAAATATGCTTGACATATTTTTAGATACCGATGTGGCCTTTTGATATTATATCTAAAAGAACACCTCATTTTGATAAATCAAATAGGGCTGCTAGAATTGGCGGTCAATGGAAGGGTTACTTTTTATCTCGGAAAGTGCTATCGCCAATCTCATTTATCTCTCCAACGATATTTACAAAATCAAGAATTCCAATATTAAACCGATGGATTTTTTGATGGCATGTGAAATAATTTCCTGTGGTAAACAAAAACTATTGGAAGCCTTACAGTCCTAATTCAAAGATAAGGCAGGAGAGGTTGGAATGATGTGGTTGTTTAAGTCAGCAGCAAAGGCATACTAAGCCAATACAACATTACCTTCTTGTAAATTCAAAGTTCTTGCCTGTCACTTATTGTATCGTGAAGTGAGTAATTTTACAGTCATTTAATTCTTGTTACGAGTGTGGGTACAAACCCGAAGAAAATTCCTGCAGATGTTAGCGGAAATTTATTGTAGTTGAGTTCTACCATTAGCCTTGTTCCAATTACTGATCCACTAAGGGTTTTAAATCCAAACTCACTGACAACTCCAGATCTAAGCTTACTGCCGAAATCCAAACCCGATACAGGTTGTATTGGTGTAATTGTACTTTCGTATCGATAACTTAAAAAGCCTCCAAATGAACAATACCCTTCTATCTCAGAAGTTACTTTGAAGGATATTGGCAGTGAGGCGGACAAGTCAGCGGAACCTGCTCCGAGGCGCGCGAGATTCCCATTCCCAATATCAAAAGCACCTGATCTGAAAGCAAAATAAGCTAAGTCAACTTTTAAGTACCGAATAAAGCCTGGAAGCGTATCATTCTTAATTTTAATAAATTTATAAAATCCTGTAGACACATATCCATAACGAGCCTCGTCTAACCTATTCGTTACTGGCGAATTGATATCTAAATTTCTGCCTGCACTGTTACCTGCCATCATAAAAACCCCAAAAGGCGCCACCTTTTTTCCTTTGTCAAACTGGGCACTTGATGGAGTCCATACAAAAAGAATAAAGCAGACAAGTAAAGTTGACCTCATAAGATTGGATATAGTTACTGTTATTGTTCATGGGGGTGCCATTATAAATGCAATTCTAATGTATCGCAACCGCACCACTCCCAGCCGGAACTTGGCATCGAGCAAGGCAGTTAAGATGGTTTAAGAAATTGAGCCAGCCATCAATTGAAAGGATAACATAACAACCTCAAAACAATATACTCTGTTCCTGCGGTTTGTAAGAAATTTGCTTTTTAAGAAATCATTTCTGGCAGACTTCCCAAAACTCGCTTAACTGAATTTACAGAATTTCTGTACCACATTATTATCCACTATAACTTCTATTTTTCTTCCGCAGGCATTAAACAACTATACCTTTGTTGTCTATCTTTAATTACGTAAATGATTGTAGTCTCTCCTCACGCATTGATATAATCCCAAAGGGGGCTGAAATAAATTTACTTTCTCGTTACAAGAATTCCTAAAAAGTTAAATGAAATTTTACCTTTTGTTATTTAAATCCCCAATTTGGCTTCTGTCTGATGGATGGGGGCAGTGAGGTGTGTGACTGAAGTCTACAAGTATATCCCAGGCTGGGTTTTACCTTGTCACAAATTCCTAGATTTAGTACAGAGAGGTAAACAATATGTTTCTTGAGCTGTAGGGGACAAAGATAAATTGAGTCTTTGAATGGCTCCTTTCGATCACCAGATAGACCCTTCATTATTTGGAATAATTCTACACAGCACGTAATATTGCTCTTTATTTAAAATAAATCTAAATAGACCATCATATGGTTGTTTGTTTAGTTTTAATAAGGTTTTTCCACTTTACACTCACTGAAAACAGTAGACTTTGAAGGCATCAATTCGGATACTGCTGGCTGATCAGCAAATCATAACTGTTGAAGGTCTTCGTGGAATCCTTTCCCGGGAGGAAGATATGCTCATTCTGGACCAGGTAACGACCAAAAATAAGCTCTGGGAAAAGCTCGAGGTCCACACTCCGGATGTTCTGATTTCGGATTTCAATACGATCGAGTTCCTTACGTTGGAGGATTTGAAGCGGATTTCCACTTCTTTTAAGACAACCCAGGTTTTACTAATTACCTCAGAAGTGGACCGTGATAATCTTAATAAGGCGAAAGAATTAGGCGTAAAAGGCTTTATTACCAAGAAGTGTAGCCTTGATGAAATTTTATTGGCCACCCGCACGGTGGCAAATGGCCAACGGTTTATTTGCCCTTCTATCCTGGATATCCTCTTTAATGAACCCGAAACTTCCCAGGATGACGATATCAACCTCACGCCAAGGGAAATTGAGATTCTTAAACTTATCGCCATGGGCAAATCCACAATTGCTATTGCAAGCGATTTGTTTGTTAGTCCGCATACGGTGCAAACCCACCGAAAGAACATTATCAAAAAGCTTCAAATTAAGTCCCCAACACAGTTTGTGATCCACGCAATGGATCGTGGCCTGATCTAGTTTGCTTATCTACCCGCTAAAGGGTAGACAAATTACCTGATATAGGTGATTGCCAACTGAAACCGCAACCTCTACTTTTGTTTAGAATTAATCTAAATAGAATGTCAAAGTTAGTTTCGGTACTGGGTTTCTTTTTGGTCTCCATCGGCTGTTTTGCCCAAATGCGAATCATTACAGCGGGAAGCGCCATGACCGAAACGGTTTGTGCTCTTGGGGATTGTGATAAAATTGTTGCCGCTGATAAAACCAGTTTGTTTCCTGCTTCCATCCAAAACCTTCCTTCCATCGGTTATCGTGGTGGCATCAGTGCCGAGGGGATAATCAATCTAAAACCCACCTTAATAATTGCTGAAAAGGATTATGTAAAAGATGAAGTCTTGCGCCAGTTGGAGTCAACCGGTATTCAACTTTTGATTATTGATCGGGAGTATACGGTTGAGGATACCAAAAAATTCATCCGTCTAATAGCTGCAAAACTTGGCAAGGTTAGGGAAGGGGAATCCATTGTTTCTAAATTAGAAACCGACATCAAAGAAGCGAAGCTTGTGGTTTCAAAAGCCGGGAAACATCCTTCCGTTTTGTGTATTTTTAACAGGGGCACAGCCACGGTGAGTGTTGCCGGTGAAGGCACCTTTGGCGATATCATTAAATATACGGGAGCAGTTCCGGCCACTGCTGCTATAAAAGGTTTTAAACCCGTCAATACCGAAGCGCTTATCGCTGCCAATCCGGATTATATTGTATTAGCATCTTCCGGATATGAAAGCATTGGCGGAATGGAGGGTGTATTAAAAATACCCGGCATCGCCCAGACTACAGCAGGAAAGAAAAAGCAAATTATTTCTATCGAGAGCATGATGCTGACCAACTTCGGTCCACGGTTGGGCACTGCTATAAAAGAACTTGTCACGTCAATTTATCCCGAGGTTAAATGATGCGCGTGTCACTTACTATTCCTAAAAGTACGACCGCTGTTATTCTCATAAGTTTATCAGTGCTACTGGTAGTGGTGGCATTGTTTGCGCTCACTATTGGCGCTGTTACCATTCCTTTTGGGGATGTTTCTGTTATCGTGTTGCAAAAGTTGGGAATTCTTTCAAGCATTGAAGTGGATGGCATCCACGAAGTGGTGATTAACTCCATTCGTATTCCACGAATATTAATGACGATGTTGGTGGGAGGCGCATTAGGGATTAGTGGTGCTGCATTACAAGGTTTGTTTCGAAATCCATTGGTGGAGCCCGGGTTGATTGGTGTTTCTGGAGGATCTGCGGCTGCTGTAGTTTTAGTGATTGTATTCGGAGCAACATTTATGTTGCCAACAGAAGGATGGATTCACGATTCTGTGTTGTCCTTATCTTCTTTCATTGGCGGAATTATCATCACGATCATCGTACTTCGGTTAAGTACCCTTCGCGGGAAAACCAGTATCAGTGCAATGATATTAGTAGGTGTAGCCTTGAATGCATTTGCAGGTGCATTGATTGGATTGTCAATTTTTTATGCCGATGAAAATCAATTACGAACGTTTACATTTTGGACATTGGGTGATTTAGGTGGCGCCACCAATCAAAAGTTATTGATTGCAGCACCTATATTGATTCTTTCCTCAATTGTGCTTTCCTCTTTTTCAAGAAACCTCAATGCCATTGCAATGGGCGAAGCGGAAGCCTTTCATCTTGGTGTTAATGTAGAGTTCACCAAAAAGATGATCATCATCTTTGCAGCACTGGCGGTTGGTGTTAGTGTTTCCCTTGCCGGGATGATTGGTTTTGTTGGCTTGATCATTCCGCATTTGATTCGTGTGTTGTTTCAAAGTGATAACAAAATTGTATTGCCGGCATCTTTTTTAGGTGGCGCAATTCTCTTACTGGCTGCCGACATTATTGCGCGCACCATCGTGCAACCAGCAGAACTTCCCATTGGAATCGTAACGGCACTGTTGGGCGCACCTTTTTTTATCATGCTTTTGGTTCAGGCTAAAAATAAAAATTCAATCTGATGTATAGTTGTACAAACCTATCCTTTGATGCCGGTAAAAATTCAATCCTGAAGGATGTAAACTTTTCGATTGCACCTGGGGAATTTACCGCACTCGTTGGGCCGAATGGAGCCGGCAAAAGCACCTTGCTAAAAGCATTGGCCAACGAAAACAAAACATACAAAGGGGAGGTCAACATCAATGGGCAACCCATCATTAAATATTCGGTGCGTGAACTTTCGAAGCAACGCGCTGTCCTTTCGCAAAACAATTCCATACAATTTGGATTCAGCGTTGAACAAATTGTTGGCCTAGGCCGGTATGCATCGGAGCTTACCAAAAAAGAAGATCAACATATTATTGAAGAAGTAATTTCCCTTACGGGGATTGAATCTTTTTGGACACGCCAGTACGCAACGCTTTCAGGTGGCGAACAACAACGTGTTCAACTCACACGTGTGTTGGTGCAAGTTTGGGAAGAGTCGTTGTACCCACGTTACATTTTGTTGGATGAGCCTACCGCTAGCTTGGACATTTCACAACAACAGCAAATTTTCAGGTTGGCAAAGAATGCCTGCAAAAGAAATATAGGAGTGATGGCAATCATTCATGATTTGAATCAGGCGGTTCAATTTTCGGATACCTTATATTTTTTGAAGAACGGAGAAATCATTTCCCATGGGGAGAGCAAAACCGTTTTCAATAAAATGAACATTGAAAAGACGTTTGGTTGCCGCGTCAATTTTTACCATGACGAATGCACCGATTGTCCTTTTATTATCCCGCAAGGAATGGACGATACATTTGAAAGAATTCAACGAAACAAATTAGTAATCAATTAAAATCACGAAATAGATGGATACACTACTGGAACCAAAGAACACAGCACTTGCCAACGCATGGAACGCCCTTATCAAAGAGAAACCGATGCGTATTCGCGATGCTGCAAAAGCATTGAATGTAAGCGAAGCTGAATTGTTGGAAACGAAAGTTGGTGATGGTGCAACGCGCCTATCCGGTTCGTGGCCAGACTTATTGAATGGTTTTAAAACATTAGGTCGTGTGATGTCATTAACACGAAATGATTCATGTGTATTGGAGCATAAAGGTCCATTTCAAAAAATTGATATCATGGGCAGTGGTCCCCATGCGATGGCTACCGTTATCGGCCCGATTGAAAGCCGCGTGTTTTTTGGTGCATGGCATGCAGCTTATGCTGTTACCGATGCCAGCAGTGATCGCATATTGAAAAGCATTCAAATTTTTGATAAATCTGGTGAAGCAGTTTTGAAAGTTTACTTGCAAGAAGGAAGCAATGAAGAAGCGTACAACCAACTAATAGCCGATTTTATAGCACCGAATGATCTTGTTGTTGAATTCACTCCGTATCCAAAAGAAGAACTAAACGGACCGCAAGATGTTGAAGCGTTTTTGCAAGACTGGAGAAGCATGAAAGATACACATGACTTTTTTGGGATGATCCGCAAGCATAAGGTAGATCGTTTTGATGCATTGAAAATTGCCGAAGGAAAATTTACCTATAAAATCCAAATCAATGCTACTGAGCAATTGTTGAACGTTGCTTCAGAAACAAAACTTCCAATCATGATTTTTGCCGGAAGCAAAGGCAACATTCAAATCCACCAGGGAAAAGTGAAAACGATTCGCTTGATGGAAAGGGGAGAAGATATTTGGTTGAATGTATTGGATCCTGATTTCAATATGCACTTAAAGCAGAGTGATGTTGAAACTGCCTGGGTGGTGGTAAAACCAACAGAAGATGGTCCGGTTACTTCTATCGAATTGTTCGATAATCAAAACCGAATGATTGCCCAATTTTTTGGATTGCGGAAGCCAGGTATACCGCAACGTGAGGCGTGGGAGAAGTTGGTGGATGGGTTGCCAAGACTATGATGCGAAAATTTTTGCTGCTGGTTTTTAGCAGTCTTTCTGTAGTTTCTTTCGCACAAGATTCATTGGAGAACAAGTGGCTCAATGAAGTGGTGGTAACGGGTCAATATGAACCGCAGTCGGCTTATAAGTCGGTGTATCAGGTGCGCACCATTACCAACGATGTGATTCAGGCCAAAGCAGCTGCTTCGATACAAGATGTGTTGAATACACAATTGAATTTTAGATTTTCGCAAGATGCAGCACTGGGTGTATCCACCGTTACCATGAATGGGTTGTCGGGTCAAAATGTAAAAGTTTTGATTGATGGCATTCCGGTAGTCGGAAGACAAGGCACCAGCAATGCAACGGACCTCAATCAAATCAATATCAACACCATTGAACGGATTGAAATTATTGAAGGACCAATGTCGGTGATGTATGGTGCAGATGCGTTGGCAGGTGTGATCAATATTATTACCAAAAAAGCTGCTGCTGAGAAACTTTCGTTGAATTTAAAAATACAGGAGGAAACCGTAGCGGATGAGTACGGAATAGAAGAAGGTGTACATAACCAAAATGTTTCGTTCCGCTACAATTGGAAAAAATTCTATGCGGGAATTGATGCCGGTCATAATTATTTTGGTGGATGGCAAGGAGATTCTGTTGGACGGGCCAAACAATGGAATCCCAAGACACAGTGGTTGGGTGCGGGATTGTTTGGATACAAAACGGATGGGCTTGACATCTACTATCGACTGGATGCATTGGACGAAAACATTATACGGTATGGTGATTTTATTAGTGGTTCAGCTTTTGATCAACGCTATCTTTCTAAACGTCTGATTAATCAGCTGCAGGCAAATATTCGATTATCAGAACACTCAAGTTTTAACGGTGCTATATCATACACGAACTATGAGCGAAGAACACAAAGTGTAAATGTGGATGAAAATACAGGAAGGGAAACACTTTCGCTGGGTGATGGACAACAAGATCGAACTCCTTACTCGGGTTTGACGGCACGGGGCACATTTCAAATTAAGTTTGGAAATAAACTCTCCATTCAGCCGGGCTATGACGTGAATGTAGAAGCAGGTTCTGGAGGCCGTTTGAAAGAAGGTACGCATACCATTGCTGATTATGCTGCTTTCCTATCATTGGAGTATAAACCCATTGAAAAAATCAGTATTCGTCCAGGCGTGCGGTTTCAGGAAAACTCACAATTTGATGCGCCTCCGGTTATTCCTTCCTTGAATACAAAATTCAACATCACCAATAACCTTGATTTTCGATTGTCATACGGAAGAGGTTTTCGGGCACCTTCCTTACGGGAATTGTATTTTGAATTTTTTGATGCGAGCCATTCCATTTCCGGTAATCCTGATTTGGAAGCTGAACTGTCAAATAGTTTCAATGGAACGTTTACGTGGAGAACATGGAGCAAGAACCGAACGTATTGGACAAACAGTTTAGGTGGATTTTATAATTCAATTGACAATATGATTACTACCGGATTTTTGCCGGGCAATCAAATCGTCACCACGTACATAAATATTGACGAGTTTAAGAGTACGGGTGTGACCTACACTTCTTCGTTCCTTATTGGTGGATTGGATCTTAGTGCAGGATTTTCCTACACCGGTCGCTACAACGATTTTAATGAAGAGGATGACGAACTGCCGGAATTTATGTGGTCGCCTGAAGCAAACGCAAGCATTACTTACAATTTTTCAAAACCCGGCATATCGGTAAATGCTTTTTACAAATTTACAGGCAAGCTCAATCGTTATGATATTGTAAGCGGGGAAGTACAGCTAGGAACCATCGACTCCTTTAGCTGGCTCGATATGAGTATTCAAAAAACATTTTTCGAGCAACTGGATGTTGCCCTTGGTGCACGGAATATTGGCAATGTCACCAATGTTACAAACACTTCTACAGGTACAGCACATACAGCAGGCGGAAGCGCTTCCGTTTCGTATGGCCGTTCTTATTTTTTAACCTTAAACTATCGTTTTACAAATAAAAATCAATCACAATGAATGTATATAAACACATGCGTATAGCCCTTAATCTCTTTATTGTATTCTCTCTTTTGGTTGCAGCCGCAGCGTGTAACGATGATCCTCCCTTGCCGGACAATGTTGTTTCATTTGAAGCAACAACTCTCGGTATGGAAGAAACTGAAACTGATCTGGATGTAACAATCCGTATTTCTCGTTCCCTTAGCCAGGATGCAGTAGTAGTGATAGGATTGGTTACAGATGGTGTTGCTTATGGAACTGAATTCACCACTGATCCGGCCGTTGTGGCTGATAAGATAAGTGTTACCATTCCTTCCGGTAGCACCGAGGCATCTTTCACAATTTCAAAAGTTGATGGATTGGTGTTGGATGGTGATGAAGAAATTATATTTACAATAGAAGACGCTCCAGCAGGGTTAGTTATTGGTACAGAGAATACGACAACCGTAACGTTTGCTGAAATCATTTCGGAAGGTGCAACAATGGAAGTGAATGGTGGTGGTGAAAATTTTACCAACAAAGTATTTATCGATTTAAGTGCGAACCGTCAGCGAGCAGTGAATCGCAAGAACTGGCATCTTGGTTTTTACACTGGTGATGTATATCGTGTTGCAATAAATTCTTCAACAGCAATGTTTGCCCGTCCGCTTGACAAGAATGACTTGACTGCAGTAACTGCAGCCGATACGGTAGGGTTTGCCAACGAAATGATATTGTCATTTAGTGCAACACCCAATGTTTCCACCGCATGGATTGACGCTCCTTCGGGAGCTCTTAGTGGAACAGCAATTGCAGCTGTTTCCGCAACAGCTTCAGAGAATAAAGTGTACATAGTGAAGCCGGAAGAAGGGAATTGGAAGAAGATCCGCGTCTTGCGCACCGCTACCGGGTATACTGTTCAGTACGCAGATATTGCTTCCACTACTATTCAGGAAACATCCATCGAGAAAGATGCTTCCAACAATTTTCAGTATTTCCATTTCACACAAGGAGAAGTCTCTTTTGAACCCATAAAAGACCGTTGGGACATTGCATGGACTTATTTTATAAATACCACACCATTGGGACCCGGTGCCTTAATCCCCTATGGCTTTCAGGATATTGTATTGACCAATATTCATGGAGGGACAGAAGTAGTACAGGTACTGGAAGCGGATAAAACATATGATGGATTTACTGCATCTGATGTGGCAGGGTTGACATTTAATGGCAGTGATCAACTTGCCATTGGAGCAAACTGGAGAACTGGTGGAGGACCGGGCGGACCACCTTCACTGAGAACAGACCGCTTTTATGTAATCAAAGATGCTGCTGGAAATTATTACAAACTGAAGTTCACTGATTTG
>JBGTGG010000154.1:0-18343 GCA_041746855.1 Cyclobacteriaceae bacterium
GCGATTCCTTTGTGATGAAAGAGGTTGTACAGAATAGCGCCAACCCGCGAGTTGAATAGATATCCGACCATTCCAATGTCCGGAACAAGAAAGAATACCCAATACCACCACCACGCAAAGGGTACCAATGTATTTAAATAAACTGCCAGAATCAACATTAGTCCTTCTTCGAGGCGCAATGTATTTTTCATACGTTAATTATTTTAGTTATTGAATTAGGCGTCAGACCGCTATAAGCGGTCGGACGCCTGCCTTACGCTAAATATTTTTTCCACCACGATTGAAAAACAATCAGCCCCCAAATACGTGCATGCACATCACCGGGGTTGGAGGAAAAAAGTTGCTTTTTTAGTTTTTCGATTTCAGCATAATTAAAAATCCCCTGCTCTTCAATGAATTTTTTTGACAGCAGATCATCTGTAATTACTGATTTCATTTCTTTTCGAAACCATTTCAACAAAGGTACTTCGAAACCTTTCTTCGGTCTGTTGTAAAGTTCAGCAGGCAAGACATCACGAAAGGCATCTTGTAAAATACGCTTTCTTCCCGTTCCATTGATTTTATAATCATCAGGAAGTGAGGTTATAAAATTTACAACATCCACATCCAAAAACGGAACGCGAACTTCCAGGCTATTGGCCATGCTCATCAGGTCTACTTTGGTAAGCATGTCGTTCGGAAGCACGAGTTGTAAATCCGTATACAAAACTTCATTCATGAAAGGATGCGCAGAAATGCTTTTCAGTATTTCTGATTTTCTTTGTCCATAAACTTTCTTATCGAATTCTTGTAAAGAATTTTCGCTTAAGAGTTTGGATGTATTTGTTTCTGTGCTATATCCCGCCCAGCGCCAATATCTTTCCTGTGGAGAGAGTTTCATGCCTTCTGCGAAACGCTCAAGCTGCCGGACTTTATTTCCGATTTCACTGTTTCTGGATTTTGGCAATATCTTCCAAAGTGAATGCAAACCCGAAACAAGATTTTCCTTTACACCTGGATTCAGTGTTCGATAGAAAGCTGAATGTTTATTGTATCCACCCAACAATTCATCAGCTCCATCCCCCGAAAGGGCTACAGTCGCGTGCTTTCTTGTTTCTTGACTTAAGATATAAACTGCAATGGCGGAAGAATCTGCAAAGGGTTCATCGATATAATCAAGAATTGAGTGGACATGTTTGAACAGGTCATCATTGGTGAGTGAGAAAACGGTGTGCTCAGTTTTTAATTTTTTCGCAACTAAAATTGCATACTCTGTTTCGTCAAAGAATTTCTCATCTTTAAACCCGATGGAAAAGGTATGAAGATCAGGTTTGTGTTTGCTTGCCAATGTGGTAATCACAGAAGAATCAATTCCCCCGCTAAGGAAAGAGCCAAGTGGAACATCAGCAACTAACCTCTTTTTTACAGATTCCTCCAGAAGAATTGAAAGCTTTTCTTTTGCCTGGTCATACGAATAATGTGTGTTTAAATTTTCTTTTGGAATAGAATAGTATTCCTGAATCTCTAATTTTCCGGGAGACACTTTTGCGAAATGTCCGGGCATCAGTTTTTTTACATCTTTTAAAATCGTATTGGGGGCAGGGATATAGTTGAGTTGGATGTACGTGTACAACGAACTGTAATCGATTTCTTTCTCCAATCCATATTGCCACAACGATTTCATTTCGGAAGCAAAAATGAATTTGTTGTCATCAAATTGATAAAGCAGGGGTTTGATACCAAACCGATCGCGCGCAATGAAAAAGGATTGCTCCTGTTTATCGTAAATACAAAAAGAGAAAAAACCGTTGAGTTTTGGTAAACACAATTCTTTTTCTTGAATATAGAGATTCAGCAATACTTCCGTATCGGATTGTGATGTGAAAGAAATACCATTCCCCTCAAGTTCATTTCTGAGATCAGGGTAATTGAAAATTTCACCGTTGAAAATAATGCAATACCTTCCGGATGCATCCCACATTGGCTGGTGTCCGGAGGTGGAGGTATCGATTATGGAAAGCCTTCGATGTCCGAGCGCTACCCATTCATCTGTGAAGATATCTTGAAAATCAGGGCCGCGTGATGCCAACGCATTCGTAGCATTGGCAACATGGATTTTATTAAACCGTCCTACAAGATTGAATGCAAATATCCCGGTAATGCCACACATGGCGGGAAGTTAGCCAATGATTTGAGAATGAAGAAATTTTTGAAAAATCGATGTTTATAGTTCTTTGATACGAATGTTCCGAAACCAAACTTCATTGCCATGGTCTTGTAAATCGATATGGCCTTTGGAGGTCATTCCGTATGCTTCTACATCTTTCCATTTGCTCTCATTTTTTCTCTTTACCCAATCTTCTGATTGGATTTCATATTCAACAACTTTATCTCCGTTCAACCAATGTTCTACCAGGTTTCCGTTAACAACAATTTTTGTTTCATTCCATTCGCCAACAGGTTTAAGTTCTTTAGCAGACGGTGCATGCATGTCATAGTTGGCACCCGTCATCCGGTTTGGTAGTGTTTCGCCCGGATAGTTTTGGTCATCCAGCACTTGATATTCCGGACCCGATAAATACGGATGTTCATTCGCTTCACTTGCGCGGTAAATAATACCACTGTTGCTTTGGTTTGAAATTTTCCATTCCAACACCAATTCAAAATTTTCGTATTGATTTTCGGAAATCAAGTCCGCTCTTTTTTTAGCAACATCAAATGATTTGCAATGCAAGGCTCCATCAACAATTTCCCAACTATCATTTTCTTTATTTTGGTAAGTTCTCCATCCATTCATGGTCTCACCATCAAATAGTGTGATCCATTCAGATTCGGTAGTTTCAGTGGTTGCTTCCGTTTCGGTTGTTTGATCTTCAGTTTCCTTTGTTGAGGTACCGCAAGCAAACATAAAAAGGGCAAGCAACGTGTAGAGTAAGTTCTTCATGGTTATAGTTGTGAGTATTGAGTAATTAGTATTGAGTAGTTTGGCTGTGTGTACAAGTAAAAGGTCTAGTATCTAATATCTAATTAAAATATTTTCCCCGGATTCAATATCCCGTTAGGATCAAAAACTTTTTTGATTCCGCGCATTAAGTTAAGGTTTATTTCACTCATCGCAATAGGCATATACGGACGTTTTGCTATTCCAATACCGTGCTCACCGGAGAGTGTTCCGCCCAGACTAACGGTTAGTTTAAAAATTTCACCAATGCCTTCGGGAATTTTGGTGTTCCAATCTTCTTCACTGATGTCATCACGTAAAATATTAACATGCAAATTGCCATCACCCAGATGGCCAAAACACACTGTATTGAAATTGTATTGTCTTCCGATTTCTTTAATGCCTGAAATAAGTTTAGGAAGATTAGCCCGCGGTACTACGACATCATCTGATTTCGTAAGTGTTTTCCAATTCACAGCCGGGGAAATGTTTTTTCGGATTTTCCAGAGTTCTTGTTTTTGGGCGGTACTTTCGGCAAACAACACTTCACCTACACTAAATTTCTCGACTACGTTCATCACGCGTTCCGCATCCCGCATCAGTACTTCTTCATCATTGCCATCCAATTCGCACAGTAGGTATGCATCCATATCTTCCGGTAACAAAGTTGTTACGGGGCTATTCAAAACCTCAGCACAGTAAGCAATGGTTTTTACTCCGGCTTCACGCTCAAAAAATTCCATTCCTGAAGGTGTGATCCCATTAATAAAAATGGAGGCAATCGCTCTGCATGCTTCTTCATTCGTGCTAAACGGAATTAAAAGCAAAACATTTTTTTGTGGATATCCGCGCAGTTTAAAAACAACTTTTGTGATAATTCCCAATGTGCCCTCGCTTCCGCACATCAGTTGTGTTAAATTATAACCAGTAGAATTTTTCAATACATTGGCGCCCGTCCAGATAATTTCACCGGTGGGAAGCACCACTTCCAGATTGATGACATAATCGCGGGTAACGCCATACTTCACAGCTTTCGGTCCACCGGAATTGTTGGCCAGGTTTCCACCAAGGAAACAACTTCCTCCACTGGCAGGATCGGGTGGATAAAATAATCCTTTTTCTATGACGGCCTGTTGGAAAACTTCGGTGATGACCCCGGGTTCAACGGTGGCCTGCAAATTCAACTCGTCAATCGACAGGATTTTATTGAAGCGCTCCATCGAAATGACCACACCCTTTTTTACCGGAATGGAACCACCCGCTAACCCGGTTCCAGCACCCCGGGGAGTCACCGGGATTTTATGTTCGTTACAGTATTGTAACACCTCACTGATTTCTTCAGGACTGCCCGGTTTCACTACGATGTCGGGCATAAAGAAGTAGTCTTCTGTTTTATCGTGTGAATAATTATTCTTTTGTTCTTCCGTTAGTAGTACATGGTTCTCGCCAACAATTTCGATGAACCGCGCTACCACACCCTCTTTCACTTCAGTTAATGCCATGAATTCAATATATTTGGAAATTATTTTTTAAACTTTAGAAATGTCCTATTTTTTTCATTTCAAAATTAAGGAATTCCCTGTTCATAAAGCCCTTCTGATTTTTTTGATTTTTTCGACATCGTGTGCATCGCACAAAAAAGCACAAGTAAGGGAAGAAAAAATCAATAAAGTGATTGCAGAAGCCCGCACCTACATCGGTACACCATACAAATATGGAGGAACTTCACGCGTAGGCATGGATTGTTCGGGATTGTTGTGCAATTCTTTTCGAACAGTGGATGTTTCATTGCCCCGCACCTCACATGATCAGTCCAATGCTGGCAAAGAAGTAAAGATGAAGGATTTGCTTCCTGGTGACCTTGTATTTTTTGCCACCGGAAATAAAAAAAGAAAGATCACCCATGTGGGAATGGTGACGGAGGTAAAAGCCAGAAAAGATGTTAAATTTATCCATGCCTCCAGTTCGTTGGGTGTCATTGAGACAAACTTGTATGCCGATTACTATCAAAAAAGGTATCGAACTGCGAGGAGGATAATTAACTAAATGCTGAATGACATCACGAAGAAAATTTATGCAGTTGGCCACAGCCGGTGCCACCGGTTTATCGGTAAGCCCGTTGCTTTCATCCTGCTCTACTCCAAAACCAGAAGTAAATAAACCCGTTGTAATTTCTACCTGGAAGTTTGGCCTCGATGCCAATATTGCTGCATGGGAAATTTTAAATACAGGTGGCCGTGCATTGGATGCAGTTGAAGCAGGCGCCAAAGTTCCTGAAGGAGATCCAACAGAAACTTCCGTTGGATATGGTGGTCTTCCGGATCGTGAAGGAAAAGTAACACTGGATGCAAGCATAATGGATGAGAAAGGTGGATGTGGAGCGGTTGCGTTTCTGCAACACATTGATCATCCTATCAGTGTTGCGCGTATGGTGATGGAAAAAACACCACACGTATTGTTGGCGGGCGATGGTGCTTTGCAATTTGCATTGGAGAACGGTTTCAAGAAGAAGGAATTGCTTACGCAGGAATCTGAAAAAGCCTGGAAAGATTGGACCATAAAATCGGAATACAAACCGATTGTCAACATTGAGAACCATGATACGATTGGCATACTCGCATTGGATGCGAATGGCGATTTATCAGGGGCATGTACCACCAGTGGTATGGCTTATAAAATGCATGGTCGGGTAGGGGACTCACCCATTATTGGTGCCGGCCTTTATGTTGATAATGAAATTGGAGCCGCTACTTCAACCGGCATGGGCGAAGAAGTGATCCGGAATGTGGGAAGTTTTCTCGTGGTTGAATTGATGCGACAAGGGTATAGTCCTCAAGCTGCTTGTAAGGAAGCCGTGTCTCGCATTATTAAAAAGAATCCGGAACGCGCCAAAGAAATCCAGGTTGGTTTTATTGCCTTGAATAAAAATGGGGAGTATGGAGCGTACTGTATTCAAACGGGATTTAATTATGCGGTATATGATGCAAGCGGAAATCAATTGATAGACTCACTACATCAGTTATAGCATGACATTAGAAGTTGTTGTTTATAATATCGACTCTGCGCTGCGGGCCCAGGAAGGAGGAGCGGATAGAATTGAATTGTGCGATAATCCGGGAGAGGGAGGAACAACACCTTCATACGGAACCATTGAAGTTGTTCGGAAGCATTTAAACATTGATGTATATGTTATGATTCGTCCACGCGGTGGCGACTTTCTGTATTCGAATGATGAATTTTATTCCATGAAGCGTGACATTTACCAAAGCCAGCGCCTGAGTGTGGATGGTGTTGTGTTTGGGATTTTGACAGCAGAGGGAAGAATTGATAAAAGGAGATGCAAAGAGTTGATCGATAAAGCCCGTCCATTGAAAGTGACGTGTCATCGCGCTTTTGATATGGCGCGTGATCCTTTTGAAGCACTGGAAGATTGTATTGAGATAGGCTTTGATCGTATTCTTACATCGGGTGGTTATACAAAAGCGATTGAAGGTGTTGATACACTTGCAAAATTAGTAACACAAGCTGCTGGCAGGATTAGTATTATGGCAGGGAGTGGGGTGAATGAAGAAGTGGTTTTGGAGATTGTACAAAAGACAGGAGTGAAGGAAGTGCATTTCTCTGCAATGAAAATGGTTCCCGGTAAAATGGAGTATAAAAATGAAAAACTTTCGGCTATGGGATCGAATGGGGGTACTGAATATTTATACCGAACAGTTGATACACAAATTGTAAGGAATATCAGAAAATTGATCAGTTAAGAATTTAAAAACCATTATCATGAAAAAATTATTAATCGTAGTTGGGTTGCTCGCGTTCATGGCATGCTCATCTTCAAAAAATGTTGACCAGCCTAGCTCATTGGAAAACACAAACTGGCTTTTAGTTTCATTTGATGGGAAACTGTATGAGCCAGAACTTACACAAAGCCGATTAGCTTCACTAACGTTACAATCTGAAGAAAATAGAATTGTAGGTTTTGGTGGTTGTAATTCTTTTTCGGGGAGTTATAAGCTGGATGGAAACACAATTCAATTTACCCTTATCAGCACTAAAATGTTTTGCAATGAAACAATGCAAGTGGAGGACTATTTATTTAAGACGCTTACCAAAGTTGAATATAGTATTGAAGGAGATTCTTTAATCTTAAAAAACGAGAATGGGAATTCCGTTACATTTAAAATGAGCTGATTTGGAACCTGTCCCCCGCGGGCGGGGGTAGGGGGTTCCCCCTGCGCCCCCTCCTAGAGGGGGACAGATTCCAACGAACCGTTAGCAAGATGAAAGCAAGAAAAGACAACAACTATCTTTATAATAAAAACCTCAGACCGTTTGCTAATTCCTTGCGGAAGCGGATGACCAAAGCTGAAGCATGTTTGTGGAAATATGTACTTCGTGCAAGAATGTTGAAAGGCTATCAATTTAGAAGGCAGCGTCCTGTGTTAAATTTCATTGCTGATTTTATGTGCAAGGAACTTTCACTGATAATCGAAGTCGATGGGATTACCCACACGTGGGAAGAGACAGTTGAAAAAGATAAGATTAAGACAAAGGCACTTGAAGAAGCTGGCTTTACGCTGCTTCGTTTTACAGATGAAGATGTTTTAGAATCAATTAACAGTGTTGTTGCTGAGTTGGAACAATGGATTGAAGAGTATGAGAAAACAAATCCACCCCCTAGCCCCCGCCAGCGGGGGACAAGTTCCAGAAGAAAATTAGTGTAGATATATAAAGCTTCAATTGAAAATCCAAACAATCAAAGCGAGCTTATAACAGCGCATGCTTCTTCTTAAAAAGAACGTTACTCAAACTATATTTTCCGCCACCGGTCAGCAACAAGCACACACCGATCACCAAATACAAAAGGGCTTTTTCTTTCGTTCCGAAATCATCGTCTGCGTGTGCAATAAAAGCTGCTGTGCCCATTGTGCAAATCCACAGGAATGCAGCAGGACGGACAAAGAGGCCTAATACAATCAATAAGCTCGCAAAAAATTCTGCAACGGTAGCGGACCATGCAAAGAGTTCCGGAAGCGGAAATCCCATTTTTCCGGCATTGTTAATAAGCCCTTCGGATGGTGGTAACTTTTTCAATCCATGACCGAACGCCATAAATAGCCCTGCAAAAATTCGAAGTATTAGCAGTCCAAAATCATTCATCGTCTAATTATTAAAAAAACTCCCGGCCAATTATACATCGACCGGGAATTTATACCAAACTTAATCCTATGTTATTCTTTTTTTCTCGTTGCTTTGAAAGGCACCGTCCTGAAAGTACCAAAAGCGATTGATCCTTCCATAGCATCATCGGTGATCATACCAATGATATTGATGATTACTTCGTTTCCTCCAAAGTTCATGGAGTACGATGCTGTCATTTCATTGCCCGAAACTTTTACATCGGTTAATGTAACTGGTTCCGGAGTGCGGCTACTGGTGATGGTTCCTGCATATTGCCCTTCGGTTTGAGTGATAGCAATCACTCCGTTGCTCGGTCCTTGCGGTGATTCAATTACATACTCCCAATTTCCGGAGGCATCCAATGTGATTGAATCATTTTTTTCAGCCAGCTTTATAGCTGCAGCAGCTGGTGCGGAAAAGTTTCCAGTAGGCCGCGAACCTCCAGTAGCAGGCATTTCTGATCCACCCATATCAGCACCACCACCTTCTTTTAAATCATCACTAGAAATTGATTTCCTGCGTTTTCTCGGATTGCTGTCTACTCCCATTTTGCCAACACGGAAACTGAAGCTCACTTTGAAGTTCATGTTTTGCATGGTGTTCACACTACTCTGTTGAACCACGGGTGTTACAGTCTCCGATTTGATCTTCATGCCATTGAAGTTGAAGAAGTTTTCAGCACCCACACCAATGCTTCCTTTTTTGTCAAATATTTCTTTACGAACGGTTAAACTATAGATTCCAAAACCGCCTTGTGATCCCTGAAGTTGGACACGGTTACCGCGGTAAAAGCTAAAGAGTTGCAATGCCCATCCTTTGTCAAATTTGTATCCACCGAAAAGACGACCACTTACGACCCAACCTTCGTTGTGCGCAGCAAAAGCATCACTCGTATTATTGTCCAACACGGCATAGTATGTGTCGATACCACCGCTGATGGTAAGTCTGTCTTTTACATTGACGTTCGTAAAAAGGCTAAGTCCATATGCATCTTCAGTACCAATATTTCGATAGGTCGTTAAGATCGTATCACTTTCATTTACTGGATTTCTTAGCGATTGAATTGAGTTGTAAGTATGCCGCACAAAACCTGTCAAACTTAAGGAAGTAGATTTAATATACTTGCTAACACTTACTTCATAGTTGTCTGTAAACTCTGGTTCCAAATCTGGATTACCAATGGTGATATTTAAGGGGTTCGCTCCTTGAATATTTGGGTTCAGATATTGAATGGAGGGACGTTGAATCCTTTTATTGTAAGCAGCTTTAATTGTGCTTCCATTTTTTAAATTGGTAGACACGTTAATACTGGGTACAAAGGTTCCATAGTCAGGAATTTCTGTTGGAGAAGATTCTTGTGCAAATGCTGCATTAATGGTAGTGTACTCATATCGGCCACCTGCTTTTAGGAAATATTTTTTATTAAAGTTTACTGTGTAGGATAGATATCCAGCTGAGATGTCCTGATTATAATCGAAAACATTTGTGAATTGGATATTCTCAACGGGAGTGTAGGCTCCATTTCCGGTAGCTGTAAAATATTCGTAATCGCTGGAAACAGAACGCATTGTCTGTTTTCCTCCAAATTCGATTAGTTGATTTTCACCAATAGGTGACTGATAGTTCACTTCAAACGCGGTTTCCTGGTTTGCACTAATGTTATCATTTCTTGTTTTTTCAAGAATAGCTTCGTCCGTTGTGTCGAGATTAAAGCGTTCAAAATCATTGGTGCGGTTGTTTTTGCTGTACAACATCAGGAAACTAAGTTCTTGTTGTGGTTTATCATATAAGTGGGTGTAATTGAAGTTTACATCTACTGTACCTGAATTGTCAATAGTCTCTACATTTGCGAGTCGGGTTTCACTTAATACTCCACCCGCGTATGATTGTGACAATAAATCATTTTGAAAATTATTCTGGTTGCGTAAACCGTACATTACCGATCCGGTAATATAGTTTTTAGCGTTGAAATCATAATCAAACCCTAATGTATAGCGACCAAACAAACCATTGTTTTCTGTATTTGCTGTCTGTGTAGTATAGTTAAGATTGGAGGTACCTTGTGTACTTTCAAAGGATCCCAATACATTATAATTAGACCTTCCAAAGCCACCCAGGTTCAAGCCAAGTTTACCTTTTCTGTAACCACCATTCACGCTCAGGTTTGAACCACGCAACCCAGCACTTCCATCAACATTTAGGGAAAGACCTTCCAAATTGTTTTTCTTCGTGATGATGTTGACAATCCCGGAAGTTCCTTCAGCATCGTAACGGGCGGAAGGGGAAGTAATCACTTCCACGGATTTTATTTGATCGGCAGGAATTTGTTTCAATGCATCCGCAACACTGCTGGCGGCCATCATCGAGGGTTTGTTGTTGATAAAGATTTTGATATTGCTACTTCCACGTAAAGAAACATTGCCATCCAAATCAACCGTCAAGTGTGGAACGCGTTGCAAAACATCCGTAGCATCGCCACCACTGGTAGTTTTGTCATTTTCGGCATTGTACACGGTGCGGTCAACTTTCTCTTCTATCAACGCTTTTTGCCCTTCCACCACTACTTCATTCAGAATTTTGTCTTCTGATTTTAACTGAAGATCATTCAAATCAATGTTTTGATTGGTTACGGTTAGCGGAACATTGATTGATTCATAACCTATGAATGAAATGGTAAGGTTATATTTTCCACTGGACACATTCTTAATGGTAAATTTTCCCTTCTCATCACAAATGGCACCATCGACTGGTTTATTCGTAGCAGGATCATTTAATGCCACCGTGGCAAATTCAACAGGCTGATTTGCATCATCGCGTACGGTTCCTGAAATTTTAACACTTTGCGCCCAGGTGGTAATAACGATAACCGAAAGTAAAATGGTAGTGAATAATAGCTTCTTCATATGTTTCTATGGGGCTTGCTTGTTGCCCACGGGTTATTAAACCGCAAAACAAATGTTTTGTTCGGCCTCAAAAGGTGCTATTAGACGCATCAGGCCATTTACTCGATGCATCGGCTATTTATTCGACTCCTCCGTATTCTGCCCGAATTTCAGGTTTTGTAGAAGCTTTGGCGGGATCGGTCGAATAGTTGAAGTGAGTAAACCAACTTTTCAGATGAATGGCTTACTTTTAGGACAATCGGTAAAATTTCATGGAATCTATTGTAGGACGTAAGCGAATATTCTTTCTTCACCTCTCGTTTTGGTTGGTGTACCTCTCCTTTAATTTATATCAGGTTTCGGTATTTCAGCAAGCACGGGGATACGATTGGTATAACCTCATTACCAATTTTGCTACCCAGCTCGTGTTTACGATGGTGATCGCATATTTTAATTATTTCTACCTGCTCCCTCAATTTCAAAAGCATAAAAATCCCTGGCGCTATGCTTGGCAGTTTTTAATTCCTTTTATCGTCATCATTACATCACGAATCATCCTTCAGCGCTACCTCATTGATGGGTATACCCATAAAGTAGGATATTTCTACTCTTCAGTTTTTGTGGTGCAAGCAATTTCCATTACACTCTTCATTGTCATTTTCGTTGGAATGTTGCGCTTTGCTTCCGATTGGTTTGAATTAGAGGCAAAGAAGAAAGAACTCGCAAATGAAAAGTTGTTGGCTGAACTGAATTTCCTGAAAGCACAGATCAATCCGCATTTTTTGTTTAACACGTTGAACAATCTCTATTATCTCGCCTTTTCAAAATCAGACAACGCCACGGTGGTAATTGATAAGCTTTCGCAGATGATGCGGTACATGATTTACGACTCCAATCATCCAACAGTTTCCTTATCGAAAGAGATCGATTATATGAACAACTATATTAGTTTGGAACGCCTGCGGTTGAATGATGAAGTGGCCATTCATTTTGATGTGAAGGGGCCGGTTGAAAAAATGAAAATCGTTCCTTTAATTTTGATAACTTTTTTGGAAAATGCTTTTAAGCATGGGCTTGGAAATCAGCAAGGAGCATATGTAAAGGCGGCACTGATTGTAGCGGGTAACACATGTATTTATACAGTGGAAAACAGCCATGTACCTGCAACAAACGATAACACTGAAAAATCGGGTATTGGATTGCAAAATGTAAAGCGAAGACTGGCATTGAGTTATCCTGACAAATATGAGCTTCTTATTGAAGATTCTGAAAGCAAATATTTTGTTGAACTGAAACTTACCTTATCGTGAGCCTTCAATGTTTGGTTGTAGATGATGAACCGCTTGCGCGAAAGCTGTTGGTGGATTACATCGCAAAAATACCAAGCCTTGTCTTGGTGGGCACGTGTACCAATCCGCTGGAAGCGCGTGAAGTTTTACAGACCAAGAATGTTGATTTACTTTTCCTTGACATCCAGATGCCTGAGATTACCGGCATAAATTTTTTAAAGACGGTAAAGGTCCATCCCATGGTTATTCTTACCACAGCCTATTCGGAATATGCATTGGAAGGATATGAGCTGGATGTTGTCGACTATTTATTAAAGCCTATTACCTTCGAACGTTTTTTAAAAGCGATCGAGAAAGTAAACCTACGCACTACACCCGTTCCTGTAGCTGGTGAAACCGAACACGGTAAGACAAGTGAACAAGAATTTGTGTTTGTGAAGGACGGAACAAAAATTATCAAAGTAAAATACGATGATATTTTATATGTTGAAGGGCTAAAGGATTATGTGGTGATTCACACGCCCACAAAAAAAATTACGTCACTGCAACGGATGAAGGCGATGGAAACTGAATTGCCGGGGGCAAAGTTTATCCGTATTCACAATTCATTTATCGTAGCGCTGGACGCTATCGAATCCATTCAAAAAAATGAAGTATTGATCGGGGGCAAATTACTTCCCATCAGCGATAGTTATAAAAAGTCCTTTATGGATTTTATTGATCGTTACAAAATGGGACAATAAAAAAAGCCCCTTGGTTAGAGAGGCTTTTCATTTTTTGTAGATCAATTTTATTTTGTCGATTTAGGCTTTACCGGATAGCTGTACATAATTTTTTTCGCAGCAGCATTTGCACGCTCTTCCCTTCCTTTGGGATTTTCTTTTATGGTGCCTTTACCAATACCTTCCCAAATCAATTTTTCAGTTTTAGGATCGTAAACGGAAACGGCAAGTGTTCCTACCAGGTAATCATGTTGTGAGTATGTAGTGGTAGACATGCCTGCTCCGTATCCCCAGCCCGGACCATATCCATAATATCCGCCATATCCTCTATAGACGCCACCGTACATTCCTCCTGTGGTGTTAGCAGTGGTTTCTGTTTTTTCTTCCGTCACGATATAAAGTGCAACGATAATGTCGCCACCTTCTGGTACCACCGTAACTCCTCTTTTGGCAAACTCATCCTGAAAAGCATTTTCAAGTCTGCGTTTGTCAAGGTCGGTTAAAAGTTTATCGGAGTTATCGGCCCAGCCGTGAAAGGTAAGGGTTTTGAATTGCGAAAAGTCAACATTCTTGTCAACATCTGTAACAACTGAAATACTGCTGCATGCAGCGAGCAAGACACTTGCTAGTAGGCAAAGGGTAAAATTTTTCATAGTGGGTTTCATTTAATCGTTTTAAGAATTTAGTAAAAATACCGAATTATCGTTCTTGCGGTAGTCGATTTTAGAAAATTGTTATGTAAAATAAAGAAGGCTATCCGATTAGATAGCCTTCATTTTAATAGGTTTCAGTGGGACTGTTATTGTGGAGAATATCGGAGTCGAACCGATGACCTCTACCATGCCATGGTAGCGCTCTAGCCAGCTGAGCTAATCCCCCAATTTATTTTAAGATTTGTTGATCGTTTGATCTACCTAACCCCAAAGGAGTGGCAAATTTATTTAATTTCCACACATCCCAAAAGTTATTTTCCAAGTAAGAATTGAAAGCGCGCCTGTACAATTACATTCAAACGGGGCTGGCCGGCAATGAATTTGGAAATATTTAAAGAAGCACTGCTACGCTCCCCAATCATTTTTCCTAAATCCATACGCATGAAAAAGAAGTTGGTTCCTTCACTAAATGAGCGGATATACTGCGCATTGAGTGAAAACCATCCATCCCAACTGTCAATTACCAAAACAGCAGGCAACGAAATAAACAGGTCTTGAAGGGTGCCGTCATTTTCTGGATCATCGGGGTCGGGGATGCCCCCACCACCGCCCTGGCTATTGGCGGGTTGTCCGGAGAATTGAAACTTGATTTCCGGATAGATGCCGATCTCCGGAGCTGGTTTGAACGCGAAAATAATTCCCGGTTTGTAGAGCCATGTTCCAGCACCTCTTCCCAAACGGGATTCACCGGTAGGGGCAGTAGCTTCAAAGTAGGTTGATACCCGCGTTAACCCCATGGCATTTTTATTAGAATAAGGTACGCCTGTATAGATCATTTTTAAGTCCCCGATTCCGGTTGTGTTTTCAAAGCCTGCGTAATCTTGCGTGAAAATATTGTGTACAAACGGAACAGAGATGCCGAGCGAATGCCGTTCGTTTTGAAGACCATAAATAAATCCAAACCGAAGTGCATAGAACTGGTCTCCCGCCTGAAAGAAGTACGATTCAAAGTCGAGCGGCACCCGGGATTTCATCGTTGTAGGATCCGAAAGCTCGTAGACGTTATTTTGTTGTTGTCCGAAAACTGGGACAGCAAGGCAAACAAAAAGAAAGAGAAATGCAGATTTCATTTTACCACACAATTGAAACAAACAAAAATGGCTACCCGAAGATAGCCATTTTTATAAATATTGAAGTTAAGGTTTAATCGATGGTCCAGGCTACACCAACATTAAAGGTCAGATAGCCTTGTGCGTCAATTTTACTGTTCTTAAAGATTGTATAGTATTTCGCACCTGCCAATACTGCAACATTGTAGTTGACACGGTAAAGAAAACCGGCTTGCGGTTGCATACTAAAATTCCAGGAATTTGTTTCACTCTGAAATAGGCCCATCTCGGTGCGCATATTAAAAGAGGTAGTTCCAATTCCCAAGCCAACATACGGTTGTAAATCTGACTCTTCAACCCCTAAGAAGTAAGTAACATTTCCATGGATGGGAAACGAGTTGATGTACCGGAATTGAATGCCGGACAATGAGACATTTCCCTCCGTATAGGTATCGAAATCCTTTCGTTCATAAAAAACATGCCACCCCAACGAAAAGCCTACCGCCAGATTGCCTGAAACTTTTTTACTATAATCAAAACCAACACCCCGCCAGCTACCTCTCCCAATGTAATCCTGGGTATTCGATAATGGAACACTGATGTCGTAGTGTAAGGAGGTGAAGGTGTCCTGCGCGAGTGCAGAAAACCCCGTTACAAAAAATGCTAGAATAAATATTATCTTTTTCATGGTGAGGAGGTCTTAATCTTCTGATAGGATATAAGGTGATTGTGCAAACGCCTGATCAATTGAATTTTGAATGCGTGCATTTATAGAGGATTCACTTCCTTGAAGAAGTCCATTGATTGCCACTGACCATTTTGGAGCAACACTATCATCATCCGGACCATTTAACTCAACTTCATCCCACAAGGTGATGAAGATTGATCCCGTAGAATAACTATAACCCACCGGATACCAGCAGCCAGCAGCTGGAGGATAATACCATCCGCCCCAATAATCCCACCATCCACCACAACTGATAACCGTGGTTTTGTTTTCCAAGGCAGCGACAGTAAGATAGATATCTGGATCTTCGTCAAGTTCCACGCGCTCAAATCCGCGATCCTCCATATTCGAAAGAATGGTAGTAATGATGACTGTTGCTCTGATAGGAGAAACAAATTCAGGATCTTCCGGGTCAGTTCCAATCTCCGGGATATCATCATTAATTGCAAAGGTGACTTGATCTTTAAAAGGATAATTACTATTGAAATCAGTGCGAACCAAATCCAATTCATCTACAAACTCTGCCCCTTGTGGATAACATGCATCCAGCAAGATCAACGCACTTGCAAACAGTGCAAGGCCCATCAACTTTTTAAAAATTGGTTTTTTCATAATCGGTTTTTTAATTGTTTTCTCCTACTAACGGAAGGTTGTCGTAGATTGATGCGTCAATGGCAATGCTGATGTACTTTTCCAGTTGGAAAAAACTAACCGCCTTTAATGCACCAAGTTCTTTTGAAATAATCTTATAATATTTTTTGCGCAACGCTAACCCTTTCGAATCAATCTCCATGCTTTTCTTCGCCAATTCGTCAGCCTGTTCATTGGTCAGGCTCATGTATTCATTGACATACTTGGTGATATTGTCGATACGCATGGTAGAGATTTTTACGCGTTCGGTTTCGTATTGATCATACGTAGGCCAGAACTTGCTGGCCTCTTCATCACTCAACTTTAAGAAGTCAGAAACCAAGGCCTTCTTTTCAACCTTGAATACATCTTTAATGAGTTCTAATTCAGATCGGCTTTGTGCCTGTACCCCAAGGGTTGTGGCTAAAAAAATAATAAGGGTCAGTTTTTTCATATTATTTGAATTTTGATTTTTTATTAATTTGTAAATATACACAGTGTTAAGCTTAAAGAAATTATTTCGGAAATTTTTTAAACAGATTTTCGATGGCCGTATTGATCCGTGCCTCGATTTTCTTTCGATTGTTGGTAACTGTTCCGGCAACAGTTCCTCTCCATACAAGTTTGTTTTTTTCTATGTCGATAAAATCCAACGCTACCGTTCCCTCTTTATACCGGTCTACTTCTACCTCCTCGGTTTCCCAATGGTAATTTCGTTGCCCCATGTATTGCATGCCATCGGTACGAAAATCTGTTTCCCGTGTTTGTACTTTTTCTTCAATACTTGATCCTATATTGATCAATAGGTCAGCCCCGGTTTCAACCCTTGCATAGTTACGTGCAGCCATTTCTTTATCAATGGCTTTTTTGAGAATGGTTACATTCTCTTCAAAGAACGGTCCTTTGTTTTCCGGTTCCTCAATACTCGCATACGCATACGTTTTGTATTGTTTTAAGTCTGTTTCGCTTTGCTTTTGATAGTCAACAACCCGGACAGGCATACAACTGATCGTGATCAACAAAAGTAATAGGAGTGGTGTTTTCATAAATTTAATTTTAATCTTAATATAGAGAAGGAATAAGAAATTCGCAACTGAAAATCTTTTGGTAAAAGGGTATGCATTGATTTGTTTGATTTCGCATATATTTATAATTCAAAAAACGACCTAATGAAAAAACGAGGATTCCTACTATTAATTGCGCTAGCTGTTGGTTCAGGAGTACATGCGCAAAGTGTTACCCTGCTTACGTTTGGCGGCTATACCTTTAAGAATACAATTAATTACAGCAACGCCAAAGCCGTTTTGGGTGATGGTTTTCAATGGGGTGGAGGCTTCGAAGTAGCATTGGATGATACGAAAGCTGTTGAGTTAATCTATCAGCGTCAAGACCCTACTGCTTCTGTTCGCTATTATGTTGGAACCACGGATGCTGAATCTGTTGAAGTAGGTGTGAATTATATTATGGCAGGGGGTACCCATTACTTTCCTTTAAATGAAGTGATCAGTGGTTTTGGAACAGTCGACCTTGGCGCGGCAATTTTTGATCCGAAAGATAGCGGTTATGAAACGATAACCCGGTTTGCGTGGGGGTTGCGTGGTGGCTTGCGCGTTACTACTTCTGAACGGGTGAGTCTACGGATCCATGCTCAGTTGCTATCTCCGGTTCAGGGTTTTGGTGGAGGTTTGTGGTTTGGTTCAGGAGGTGCCAGTGCGGGGGTTTCAACGTATTCAACGATCTATCAATTTAATTTAGGGGGAAGCTTGAATATAAAATTGCGGTAATCTACAAGCAGCTTCATATAGTGAGCCTCCATTGCCTTTAACAATAAAAAATATTTACTCACAACTTTTAAAACTTTAATGCCTGGGAGTATTTTCCTTTGCACTATTGTATAGATTGCATTGATTTTCTGCCTTTCCGTTTTCGCTAACACTACGGGAGGTTGAAATAAATTATGAATGTACTTACTTTATTTATATACGATTAAATTAATTCAACCCCTATGATACGGTTTATATTTACTGTTTGCTTTTTCGCAATTTCAAGTGCAGCGAGCGCCCAGGTGCTCATCACCTTGTTGCTGGGCGATAAACTAAATTCTGATAAACTTGAATTTGGATTGGAAGGTGGTGTCAATTTTTCTGAGTTTGCCGGGTTGGAAGATGATATTAAAGGCAACTTCAATCTTGGGTTTTATTTTGATTTTAAACTGAAGAATCCTGTATGG
>JBGTGG010000155.1:0-4060 GCA_041746855.1 Cyclobacteriaceae bacterium
GCAGCATGGTTCGCGTATTCCGTAGGGCCATTGTTATTGTTGTTCGACAACATCGCCACAAACACTTTCGATTCAGGAATATAAAGTACATAGGTTAAGTAACCATCGATTCCACCACCGTGTGAAATTGCTTTTTGATTACCCACACGTGAAATCGACCAACCAAAACCATAACTCTCCAGCGAACCATCATTTAGTTTCGTGGGTGTCCAAGCCTTCTCCAATGAAGCTTGAGAAACTATTTTGTAATTAAAAATGGCATTGTTCCATTTCCACAACTCATCTACGGTAGAGGCAATTGAACCAGCAGCATATGGAATAGATGGATGTACGAAATCAGCTACTACATACTTATCACCATCCTTACGATATCCGATCGCTTCACCTGATTTTAGTTTGGTGTCATCCGTAACAGTGGACTTCATTTTTAATGGCTTGAAAAAATTCTTCGTGAGGTATTCATCCCAGCTCATGCCTGAAACTTTCTCGATGATCATTCCCAATAAGTAATAACCTGAGTTATTGTACAACCATTGGTCACCGGGATTAAAATCATAGGGCACATTTTGAAATGTTTCCAACAATTGCGCGTGTGTTAGGTTTTTAGCTTTGTTCTCCGTGGTCATGTTGGTCTCAATGGACGTATAGCTTTTTATTCCAGAAGTGTGGTTCAATAAATTCCAAACGGTAACGGTTTTTCCTTGTGTAGGATAATCCGGAAGAAACTTGGTGATCGGATCATCGAGTTTCAATTTTCCCTCTTCCATCAATTTTAATATAGCTGTAGATGTAAACTGCTTGGTGACTGAGCCGATACGGGAAATCATTTCCGGGGTTTGAGGTTTGTTGGTTTCCAAATCTGCCATTCCATATCCTTTGCGGAGAATGGTCTTTCCATCTTTGATCACCAGGGCAATAACACCGGGTTCGTTGGCAGGGTACTTCTCTTTCAGATAGGTATCGATTGCTGTAGCAGAATCCTGCCCGAAAGAAAGCAGGAAGGAAAAAATAAAGATGAATAATAATGTGTAGGTCTTTTTCATGGATTGGGATTTAAACTAGTGGGTTTGACGAGATCAAGGTAGTATAGGTTGCAGGTATGGGAAAGTAATTTACAATTTTTCAGAAATTGATTATGGTTATTCTTACGATTTGTAGACAGAGAGTGTTGACAAAAATATTTATCTTGTTTTTACGTTTAGGGGATAGGCCATTACCTTGCTCGCAACTTTTATAGTCGGACGTTATTGATAACCTGAAATTGAAACTATGAGCTACCGAATGATTATCTTTTTACTGGCTTCCATGCTCGTTATCTCATCTTGTTCAGAAAATGAAACCAAAGCACCACGCCAGTACCTACAAACAGTGCTTTCCAACCTAAAAGAAATAAAATCAGCTTCTTATGATTCTCGTGGTGAAGCCTGGGCACCAGGTGATACTTTACCTTCTCTAGTTGTACATAGTCATTATAATGCATATGAAAACCCTACCGATACTACACTTGGAGCTAGTTGGGTCGAATTAAATAACGAGGATACCACCCAACTTAAAGGAATCTATGATGGTAAAATGAATGCTCGAATTTTTGAAGAGAAGAAAGGAATATTAATCGATAGCTTTAAAGTTAAGAAATATCCTTTCAGACCTATTCAAGTTCCGTTTTATAGCAAAATTCAGGATATTCTTGAGTATGCATTAACCACCGAAGACAGTATCTCATTAGACTTCAAAGATTTAAGAGATTCAATCTATGTCAGAATAACTATTCATGAAGATAGGCAAGTAGAGTTTTTCGGGAAAGCATATTACAATCCAGAACCTCCGTATGGCTATCGAAATCCAACTTCTATTTATGAATTATGGATTGACAAGTCAACCAATTTACCTTATAAATATAGGCGAGCAATGGAACACAATATTTCAGTAGAAACTGTTTCTAATGCCGAATTTAATGCATTAAAAATTGAAGATTTTGTTGCTGCTTCCTACTTCCCTGCAGATTATGAAATCAGACAAAAAGGAGAAGGGAGAAAAGCCGCAAGCCCTCACGACCTATTGGGAAAAATAGCGCCAGAGTGGCTACTAACGAATGAGTTTGGCGAAAAAGTAGGGTTAAACAAATTTGAAAGTAAAGTAATCCTGGTTCAGTTTACGAGTGTTAATTGCGGTCCTTGTCGCGCATCAATACCATTCTTGAACAGTTTATCTACTGCCTACAGCAAGAATGAACTTGATTTGGTAGCAATAGAGAGTTACACAACGAACAGCAATGTCTTATCTAACTATAGAAAACGAACTGGTTTAGACTACCAGTTTCTGATGTCAGAAAAAGAAGTAAACAGTCAATATAATATCCAAGCAACACCTGTATTTTTTTTATTAGATGAAAACCGTGTTATCAGAGAAGTATTTACTGGATATGGAGAAACTTCTTCAGATAAAATAATAACTGAAGCTATTAATAAACTGATTTAATACCTGAGGCTTTTCACCACTAACGGAAGCGTCTGCCTCTGAGCTAATCATAAAACCAACTAACTTTACACACAACTGAATATCTATAAATGAAAAAATTCTACCCTCTCCTGATCCTATTCTGTTCATTCTCTTTAACTTCCACCCTTGCCCAATCCGTTTCCAACAAAATTGTGTTGGAAGATTTGGAATGGGATATCGAAGCACCCGCAGGCGTGAAGGAACTGAACATCCCTTCGGATGGGAGTCTGTTACAAGGACTTATTTATACCGCCAATGGCACCGGCAAACACCCAACATTATTGCTACTCCATGGCTATCCGGGAAATGAACGCAACCTTGACCTGGCGCAGGTAGTGCGATCAAAAGGATGGAATGTGATTTACTTCAACTATCGTGGGGCCTGGGGCAGCCAGGGGAAATTTAGTTTTATGAATTGTGTCGATGATGTTGTGAATGCCGTGAAGTATTGTGAGCAAAATCAAGAGGAGCTCCAAATTGATACCTCCAACATTGTACTCTTTGGACACAGCATGGGTGCATGGGTGTGTTTGAAAGCCATTCAAAAAATACCCACCATCAAAAAAGGTTTTGCGCTTTCTACCTGGAACATGGCGCGCAATTTAAAAAGTGCCGATGATGTTGCCACCTTACCGTATATCGAAGATGAATACTTTGTGCTCAACACACCACCAAAAGAAATTTTTCAACCCGTTATCGAAAACCCGGCACTGTATAATTTGGTAAATGATGGCAAGGCCTTGTCGAATAAAAAAATTATGATGGTGGACGAACATCCGTATAACAAAGACATTGCAGAGGTGCTAAAAAAAGAGAATACGGATTTGGTCTATCAGGTTTGGCCAACCGATCATGGGTTCACAAACAAACGTGTATCGCTGATGAATGCCGTGCTTGAATTTTTAGAGAAGTAGAAAATGCATACAAAAATCAGGTGGGGCATTATCGGCCTCGGTAAAATCGCACACAAATTCGCTCATGATTTATTGCTTTCAGAAAATGCTGTTTTGCAAGGTGTGGCTTCGCGCAATCTGGAAAAAGCCAACGCATTTTGCGAACGGTATCATTCTATTTCTTGCTATGATTCATATGAAGCGCTCGCAAAAGATCCCAACGTTGATGTGGTCTATATTGCTACCCCACATCCCTTTCATTTTGAAAATACAATGATGTGCCTTCAGCATGGCAAACATGTATTGTGTGAAAAACCAATGGGGATGAATGCTGAAGAAGTGAAAACAATGATCCGGGAAGCCAACACAAGAAAATTGTTTTTAATGGAAGGGATGTGGACACGATTTATTCCGGCAACCCTAAAAGTATTAGAACTTCTGAAAGAAAATGCGATTGGTGATCTCCAATCCATCCGCGCTGATTTCGGATTCTTAGGCGATGGAATTCCTGAAGGAAGGTTGTACAATAAAAAGCTCGGTGGCGGTTCATTGTTAGACATTGGTATTTATCCCATTTACTTAAGTCTGCTCACATTGGGATTGCCAACCGATATAAAAACAATGGTCCGCATGACGGAAACTGAAGTGGATAGTTTTTGTGTCATGCT
>JBGTGG010000156.1:0-13389 GCA_041746855.1 Cyclobacteriaceae bacterium
TGATTTTACCTATAGCGATGGTATCAATCCCCCGGTCGATGTTACCGGGCATGCAACTACTACTTTTACGATTCCGAATGCTCCAGCAGGAAGTTATAGTGTTACAGCGTTAACAGATGCGAACACCTGTGCCGCGACAGACTTAGGAACCGCCACCGATGTTATTGTTGATCAACTTCCCTCTGCAGTCATTAGTGGTGGAGGAACCATTTGCGCAGGGGATCCTTTGCCAAATGTGATTTTTACTTTTACTGGAGTCGCGCCATTTGACTTTACCTATAGCGATGGTATCAACCCACCGGTCAATGTTACCGGGCACCCTACAAATACTTTCACAATAACGAATGCAACTGAGGGGAACTATGTAATTACAGCGTTAAGTGGATCAAATCCGTGTACAGCTATTGATTTGGGAACTCCGGTTTCTGTTGTTATTACACCAGTTTCAGGCAACCCAGACGTATTCGGAGATCAAACATGGATAGGCTATGTCTATAATGACGCAAGTGCACCTTCACCGCCAACAACCAATATTGACTTTAACAACACAAAATACAGAGGCTTTATTGATGAAAATGATATTGATGGAATGACTGCAGGCTCGAGCTATGATATTGCTTCTGATCAATTTGATTTAAACCTGAACAACAGCGCGATATTCGGACCTAACGTTTGTGGCTCCTATGCCGATGACTTTAGTGTTCGTTACAGAATGCAAAAAGATCTGACAGAAGGAATTTATACATTTACTGTTGGATCAGATGACGGTGTTCGTTTATTTATTGACGGCACGAACGTCATTCCTGCAGCAGCATTTGGGCCACATGCTTATGCAACTTTCACGTCCGGGCCATTATGTTTATCAGCCGGTACGCATGAATTTGTCATCGAATATTTTGAACGGGGCGGCCAATCTCGATTGTCATTTGCGTATACCCTCGCACCTGCACCTTCTGTGATTACCCCAATCACATTGTGTGTTGGAAGTCCTGCGCCAACACTTACTGCTTCTACGCCTGATGTGAATGCTACTGGATTTAATTGGTATACCGATGCAGGATTAACCAATCTTATTTTTACGGGCTCTAATTATACTCCAGCAGTTCCAGAATTGGATATGAGTGTTGCCGGCTCAACTTCTTTCTTTGTGACTTCCATTTATGGTTGTGGAGAGAGTGCTTCCTCCCCTGTTGTGGTGGATGTTGTCAACGATGCCACGATCAACATTGCTGTGAATCCGGTTACTGTATGTGAAGTGGGAGGCCCTATTGATTTGACTACCCTGGTAAGTGGAACACCAGGTGGTGGTACCTTTTCTTTTTTCGGGACCAATGTTGTGGGCAATATCTTTGACCCCACAGGATTGGTGGGTACCAGTGTTCCAATTGAAGTTGACTATATAACCGGTACGTGTGTTGCTGCCCAGGTAATCCTTACCATAGATGTTACGGATGTTGCAACTGTAACAGTTCCCGCAGTTGCAGTAGAGGTTTGTGAAACAGATGGAATTATAGATTTGCTTCCACTGGTTTCTGCAGTTCCTGCAGGAGGAACATTTTCTTTCAATGGAAGTACCGGAATAGTAGGAACAGACTTTGATCCTACCGGTTTATCAGGTCCTCAAACTATTAACGTTGATTATACCGGTAGCTGTAATGGCAGTGGCTCATTCACAATCAATGTGAATCCTCCTGTAACGGTTACGCTTGTTGATGGTGATGTTTGTGAAAGTGCAGGTGTAATTGATTTGCTTGATCCGGGATTTGGGTTTGTTTCGGCTGCACCTGCAGGTGGAACCTTTACCTTCTTTGGGCCGGGTGTAGTGGCGGGTACTTCAAATTTTGATCCGACAGGGTTAACAGGAGCACAAGCAATTACGGTTGATTATAGTTTGAATGGATGCTCATCAACTGGAAACGTCCTTACTTTAAATATTAACGCTACTACACCGCCATCTGTAATCTCACCGATTGCACTTTGTGTAAATTCTCCTGCGCCAACACTTACAGCTTCAAATGGTGATCCGGGCGCGATTGATTTTAACTGGTATACCGATGCCGGGCTTACCACTTTGGTATTTACTGGCGCGAATTATACACCTGCACCTGCTGACTTAGACATGACCGTTGCAGGATCAACTACCTTTTTTGTTACTTCCACTTTTGCGTGTGGCGAAAGTACAGCATCATCAGTTGTGGTTGATGTTTCGAATTCTGCTACAATCACGCTAGTAGCCAACCCGATTACCGTCTGTGCAAGTGGTGGTGTTATACTGCTTGATGATCCAGCTTTTGTTACTGCATCACCGGCAGGGGGAACCTTCACATTTACAGGGCCGGGGATCACGGGTGGGGATTCATTCGATCCTTCTGATCCAACATTTGTTGGAAACACAATTAATATTTTTGTCAATTATGCGATTGGAAGTTGCGTAGCTGCTGAGGTTATCTTAAGTATTGACGTAACAGATGATTCTCAAATAATTTTGGCTCCAGCACCAGATATTTGCCAAACGGGTGGGCTTTTCGACCTATCTCCGTTTGTAAGCGCAGTTCCGGCTGGGGGTACATTCTTATTTAATGGAAGCACCGATCCGATGTTTGATCCGTCAGCATCCAATGGTATTGTTCCGATTACAATCGACTATTCAATTGGCGGAGGATGCGTTGCGACACAGGCTATATTGAATGTGAATGTTGTGACCTCATCGAGTCTCACATTAACAAATCGTGTGGTTTGTAATAATGGAGCTCCGGTAAACCTTGTGGTTAGTGGAAATATTTCAGGATCGCCAGCAGGCGGAACCTTTATCTTAACAGGTCCGGGTGTCATTCCAGGAACGACCACCTTCAATCCAAACCTGGTTGCTCCTGGAAATGTGAATTTGCAGGTTGATTATGATTTAGGCGGATGTACATCCACCGGCATGCTTATTATTACCGTGCTTGATCCTTCCGATCCATTGTGTGCAGGTGGTGGAATAAATTGCAATGTCTTTGCAGTAACCGTTTCAGACTCGCGTCCTTCTTGTGCTGATCAAGATGATGGTACCATTACCTTTACAGTAGCCGGAGGTACTCCGAACTACATCGTTACCTTAACCAACACGGATGGATTTGCGCAAGCATTACCGGGTCCCGGACCGAACTTCACATTTATTAACTTATCGCCAGCCGATTATTCCTATACCATTCAAGATGCAGTTGGCAATACATGTACGCTTCCTTATAGTTTACCAATTCAGACTACCGTACTAGCTTCTATTGATCCTGCATCGGTGGTGGATGCGTTTTGTTTTGGTGAACCAACCGGCAGTGCAATCATCAATGCATCGGGTAGTCAAACCGGTCAATACTTCTATTCGATTGATGGGGTAAGCTGGACCTTGTTTACACCGGGCAATGCGATCAATGATTTGCCACCGAATGGAACTTATAATATCCTTGTCGGTGAAAGCATTGGAGATGCTTGTCGTGCAGCTGTTCCGGTGACGATCAATAGCCAGAATCCGGATATGGTCGTTACGTTCTCAGTTACAAATGCTACTTGCGACAATGATGACGGAAGTATTACCGTGAATCCTCCTTCCGGTGGAGGTGGCGGTCCGTATGAGTTTGCTATTAGTAATGGTTTGATCACCGTTCCATTCCAAACTTCACCGACCTTCACGAATCTGGCAGGCGGTATTTATAGTCTGTTGGTAAGGGATGGTATTGGTTGTGTTAAAACCATTACTCCTGTCAACGTTGCATTCCCGGGTTTTGTAAACTTTACAACCACCGTTAGTAATGCCGACTGTACCAACAATGGAAACAGTGGCTCTATAGTGGTAACGGTAACGGATATTGGATCAACCTACCACGTGGCACTGAGTCAGGATCAGTTTAATGAGCCGGATGATGCGGATTATCAAAACTATGTTGCTCCGTCTGTGATGTTCTCGAATTTACCGAGAGGCGTTTATTACCTGTATGTAAAATCAGCTACAGCTGCATGTCCTACGCGCAGTGCTCCAATTATCATTCAAGGTTCGTATGCAATTGCGTTTGATATTGTTCCAATTTGTGCGGACAATGAAGTCTCTTTATCAATAAGCAATATTACCGGTGAGCCGAATATTCCTTTTGAGATCGTGGTGTTCAGGAAGTTTACGAATGTGGTTGAGGAAACAATTCCAGTTCCAGAGATTCCCCCAACAGGAAGCTTTCTGATCCGGTATAATGATCCAGATGTAATCACAAATGTACAGCGTGCCTGGTTACGCACCCCGGGAGAATACCAAATCCAAATTACTCAAGTTCAATCAACATTCTGTTTATTGGAATCGCCACTGATTGACTACAGGGTAACGCCAACCTTATCAGCGACTGTTCTTCGCACCACTGAATCGTTTCCGGATATTCCTACAGGATCCATGACCATTGGTGATATTTTAGGCGGATCAATTGATTATGAAATTCGAATTGAACTTGATTCGGCAGCTGTGATGGGTCATTTTTTCCAAACCAATTGGGAGGTTGTTGGACAGAATTCAAACCTTGAGTACGAGAAGGTTTATAACAAGATACCTGCTGGTCGCTACAAAATAGAAGTGATGGATGCGAATGGTTGTGTGTTTGAACTTATTGGACGCGTTCCGCTGGATACGGATTTATATGTACCGAATGTATTTACACCTAATGGTGATGGAATTAACGACACGTTCTTTATTCGCAACCTGCCGGTAACCGGAGGTGCACAAATGGTGGTAAGTAATCGTTGGGGCAAGGAAGTTTTTAGTACCAAGGATTACCAAAACAACTGGGATGGAGGAGATATCGCAGATGGTGTTTATTACTACCGATTGTCAATTCCTGGCGGAACCACCGTGAATGGTTGGGTAGAAATCATGCGCGGGAAAAAACCTTAAAGGCTACTAAGAAATTCCAGGGTATCAATTTGGTCGGCATAATCAGCTAGTGCAGGTGATTGTGCTTTTCCAAAGGCAACGCCTGAAAATGCATGCCCTCCAACGATGCACTGGATTTTATCTGCATCTTTTCGTAGTCGCGCGTGTAAAGAATCATCACTATTGTAAAACTCATAATGAACAACTGCAATGGACGATACTAGCTTTTCATTTTCCGTCATCAGTACATATCCACTATCAAGAAATTTAGTGGCGTTGAGTAGCATAATCGATTTTTGATAATCGTAATTGTTGGCGTACTTGTGATGATTGACGATGTCTTTATAACCAATCCATGCATCGAGTATTTTTGGGATTTCAAATCCTACAGGAACAAATAGTTTGGATACGTTCCTGCAGCCCAAACCAAAGTACCTAAAAACATCATTACCCAATGCCTCTAAATCTTCTGCTGTTTCAAATCCATTTAGAATACCACACGAAGTTCTGTTCTTTCTGATGACGTGTGGATATTTACTGAAATAGTAATCAAAATAACGGGCGGTATTGTCGCTGCCGGTAGCGATTACGGCATCGAAACCAGAGATGCGCTCTTCTGAGAATTGAATCCAGTCCGTAAATTCCTTATTGATCGCGATGAGCCGCTGCGCGATATAAGGAAGCAGAACAGAATCTTTGGAGCTTTGCTTCACCAGCACCCTATTCCCGGAAATTAAAATGGAAATAAAATCATGAAATGCAACGAGGGGGATATTGCCTGCCGCCACGAGTGCAATCGTTTTCCGTTGGGTTTTAAAGTCATAGGGCGCTATCCACTCCGAAATTTTTTCAGTAGTAAGGTGTTCTCCAATCTCTTTGATTGCAAATTTTATTTCTTTCTCGGTGAACCATGGATTTTGGTTTGCTGTTTTGGCTGCTAATGATTTGATTTCTTCAATGCTGATTGAACTCAGTTCACTACCCAGAAGATTGAATGCTTTTATTCGTGTGGTGATGTCCATTACAATAGAACTTGCTTTATTTTGTTGCGGATGTAGATTGAAGATGTATTTTTGTGGGAGAACGTAAAAATAGGAAAAGATGGCAATTATTATCACCGATGAATGTATCAACTGCGGTGCTTGCGAACCAGAATGCCCGAACACTGCAATCTACGAAGGTGGAATTGAGTGGAATTGGGCAGGTGGAACCAAGTTGGAAGGAGTGGTAGAGGTGAATGGAGAGGAAGTTTCGGCTACCGAAGACCAAACCCCGGTTTCGGATGAATTTTATTTTATTGTTTCAGGAAAGTGTACAGAATGTACAGGTTTTCATGAAGAGCCTCAGTGTGCAGCCGTTTGTACTGTTGATTGTTGTGTTCCTGATCCCGACCATGTGGAGTCGAAAGATGTTTTGATGGAGCGTAAAGTATGGCTCCACCAGGAGGCATAGTTACCGCATTTTTCCCCTTTTGATCAAGTAGGTCTGTAAGATCGTATCAAAATCCATCTGGGTATCTGCTTCAATAAAGTCAATCTTATATTGATGGCATTTCATTTTCAGGTTCGCATGAAATTTTTGTACGGAGTCGATATAATGTGATTTAACTTCCGTTGGATTTAATTTTATTCGCTCTGCACTCTCCAGGTCGATAAACTCCATCGGACGATCTTCAAAATCGAATTCGAGTTCTGTGCGATTGTCCATTACATGGAATACGATCACTTCATGTTTATTGTGCTTGAGGTGCTGCAATGCTTTAAACAAATCGTCTGTTTGTTCATTTGAATCAAACATGTCACTAAAAAGGATCACTAAAGACCGCTTGTGAATTTTCTCCGCGATCTCATGAAGTACCTCGGCAACATTGGTATGTTGGTGGGATGCCTGTGGATTTTTTTGTTGCCAATCCTCCAACAGACCAAAAAGTTTTTTTAAATGTGTGGGCGTGGATTTCACCTGGGTTAAGGTTTCAATCTTATCACTAAACAAGCACAACCCAACAGCATCCCGTTGCTTTTGAAGCAGGTATGCGAGTGCCGCTGCTGCGTAAATACTGAATTTTAATTTGGCTTTTGAGTCTTGCGGGTAAAACATAGATGGTGAAACATCTAGTGCGATCAGGCAGCGGAGGTTGGTTTCCTCTTCGTATCTTTTTGTGAACATCCGATCCGTTCGGGCAAAAACTTTCCAATCAATATGCCGGGTACTTTCCCCATCATTATAGACCCGATGTTCTGCGAATTCAACCGAAAAACCATGATATGGCGATTTATGAAGCCCTGTAATAAAGCCTTCTACCATTTGTTTGGCAAGTAGTTCAAGGCTGGCGGTTTGCTTTATGTTTTGAAGGCTGATCTTCATTGGCGGGTAGGGAAGGGTTGTTTGATTAGTATAGTTTTGGTTAAACGACTGTTAGGATACGATTATTGGGTTCGAAATTTCTATTGGAAGTTTGCATTAACTTATCAAAATACTATCTTTCGAAAGAACCGAAGACCAAATTTAACCTAATTTAGACGGATTGTGGAAGAAAATAAGCCAAACGGGAGAGACGAGATTTTTTCTGAGAAAGTAAAAGCCGGTAAAAGAACCTATTTTTTTGACGTTAAAGCGACACGTTCAAATGATTATTACTTAACCATTACTGAAAGTAAGAAGCGGTTTAAAGAAGATGGTTTTACGTATGAGAAACACAAAATTTTTCTATACAAGGAAGACTTTAATAAGTTTCTGGAGGCACTCAACAATACCGTTGACCATGTTAAAAATGAGCTGATGCCCGAAGTTGACTTTACGCAGTTTGATCATACAAATGATGAATCTGCTGATACTGTAAGTGGTTCGCCAGAACCCAAGTCAATTGATTCCGACCTGAAGTGGGATTGATCCCCTAATCTTCAACACCCATTGGCTTTTTTCAATTCGACCTGCGCTTTTTAGTTGGGAGGGATTATATTTGCGCCCTTATTGAAAATTAATTTTTAAGTATGGCACTTCAGTGTGGGATTGTTGGGTTGCCCAACGTAGGGAAATCGACCCTTTTTAATGCAATATCGAATAACAAGGCCGAAGCAGCCAACTTTCCCTTTTGTACAATCGAGCCAAACGTAGGCGTAATCTCCGTTCCGGACAACCGGTTGAGGATATTGGAAGAACTTGTACACCCTGAACGCGTATTACCCACCAGTATTGAATTTGTAGACATTGCCGGGCTGGTAAAAGGTGCAAGTAAAGGAGAGGGCCTCGGTAATCAATTCCTTGCCAACATCCGCGAAGTAGATGCAATCATCCATGTGGTGCGTTGTTTTGAAAATGACAACATCGTGCACGTTGATGGAAAGGTGGATCCGATTTCCGACAAAGAAATTATTGATACTGAACTACAGCTAAAGGACCTGGATGGTGTTGAGAAGCGCATCCTGAAGGCGGAAAAAACAGCCAAATCTGGTGATGCAATCGCAAAGAAAGAACTCGCTATTTTAAACCAACTCAAGAGCACCCTGTTGGCAGGGAAGAATGCACGTTCACTGGATTTTTCAGAAGAGGATGCTAAGATTGTTTCCGAGTGGCAATTGCTTACTTCCAAGCCTGTGATTTATGTGGCGAATGTGAACGAAGAATCAGTTGTTTCAGGAAATGAATTCTCAAAACGACTTGCAGAGCATGTAAAAGAAGAAAATGCAGAAGTTGTGATTGTTTCGGCTGCCATTGAGGCACAAATAGCTGAATTGGAAGATGAGGCCGATCGTCAGGATTTCTTAAAGGAGTATGGACTTTCTGAGTCGGGCCTTAACAAACTGATCCAGGCGGCCTATCACCGATTGGATTTGATAACCTATTTTACTGCTGGGGTGAAGGAAGTACGTGCCTGGACGATAAAAAGGGGATGGAAAGCACCTCAGGCTGCGGGGGTAATCCATACAGATTTTGAAAAGGGATTTATTCGTGCGGAAGTTATTAAGCTAACTGATTATCAACAGTATAAGACCGAAAACGGATGTAAAGAAGCAGGCAAGATGGCCGTGGAGGGCAAGGAATATATCGTGAAAGATGGTGATATTATGCATTTCCGCTTCAATGTTTAACAATTCCTTACATCGGAAGTAGTACCAATACATTTTTTTTCCTACATTTATAATCCGCTCAGCATCAGCTTAAAGCGGGCTTGGATCTACTGTGATTTTTTAAGACCAGCGTTAATTTTTTAGGTTTGAGAACACGCATCATTTTTTCATTAAAGAACCGGGGAGCTTACGTTCCTTTTCATCATCAGTACCTTTTGGCGCAGGTGATAAAAGGGTTATTGATTTTTGGTCAGAACCCTGCCTACAAAGATTATAATCAATACAATTTTTCGGGGTTGAAAGGGCAAACGAAAGTAAGCCGCAAAGGCCTCCATTTCTATTCATCGAAAGTGACCCTGGTATTTGCTTGTCATGAAAAAGCTTTTCTGGATTATTTTATTTCCAGGTTATTCGAGCAAAAGGAAGTAATCGTAGGAAACCTTCAATTGGTGCCCGACAGTGTGGAAACAGAAATGCCCATTGCTATTGGCGATGAATCCAAGTTTTTATGCATTTCACCGATTGTACTGTTGGCGGCAACATTTAACGATGATTCTGCGAAGAAATTCGTGTCACCTGAAAGTGATGAGTTTTCTGATTTACTGTATGACTCCACCATTCAACGGATGGAAAAAAGTGGTCGTTATACTTCAGAACAACTTGCTTCCTTTTATAAATTTCAAATCCTTCCGGATGCGGACTACATTCAACGGATACAAAGTTCGCACAAGAAGTTTGCACGGATTTATCCATTGTTTGACAATGACATAAAATTCGAAGTGCGGGGATACACGCTTCCTTTTACCTTGTTTGCCGCGAAGGAAGTGCAGGAGTTTGTTTATGAAAACGGACTGGGACAATTTTCTTACAAAGGGTTCGGCATGCTCGATATTGCCAACAATGATCCCGTATGGCGAACAGAAGTGCGTGAAATGTCGTACGCGTAAAATTATTTTTGATTTGAAGATTTGTTGATTTGATGATGTTAGAGACATCATTAGCAGCTATTCATTTTGGATAACTACAGAGCAGCATTCAACCCTTTCAGGGTTGTCGAGTGGTGTTTTCAAACTCCACGCATTACATGCGGTGTTATTGATATTGAATCCCTTCAGGATTCATACAGCGGCTGGACTATGATAAGGCTCAACCGCAATCATCTTTCTTTGTCAGATTAAGGATTGGAATCCCAGAGGGATTCAATGTTATAGCCCCAGATGAAATCAGGGGTTTGTATATAAATTAAAAGAAGAACCACAGCGTGGTTCAACAGAAAGTCAGATTAAATATTTTTGGTTTGATGATTTATGAATTGATGATGTTGGAGACATCATTAGCAGCTATTCATTTTGGATAACTACAGAGCAGCATTCAACCCTTTCAGGGTTGTCGAGTGGTGTTTTCAAACTCCCCGCATTACATGCGGTGTTATTGATATTGAATCCCTTCAGGATTCATACAGCGCTTGGACTATGATAAGGCTCAACCGCAATCATCTTTCTTTGTCAGTTTTGAGAATTGGAATCCCAGAGGGATTCAATGTTTATAGCCCCAGATGAAATCTGGGGTTTGTATATAAATTAAAAGAAGAACCACAGCGTGGTTCAACAGAAAGTCAAATCAAATATTTTATCCAGACAAACATTGGGTTAATGATCTTGGCGACACCATCAACTCTATTCATTTTCGGCAATACGAACATAGCCCATTAACAAATCGGCTTGCAAGCGAAAATCGCGGTAGTACACAAAAATTTCATATTCATTCTTTGTTTGGAAATGGCTTCCTTCCAAAAAGTAAGGTGGTAGTTTTTTGCTTTCTGTCCAGTACATGTAATCATAATACCCTTGTTTCAAAAGAAACCGTGCCGTGAACTCTTTTTGTGTATTGTTAAACTTCATTTCATTTTCTTTCTCACTTCCCCAATAGTTGAAGGCCCCGCGTACGTATACTTTTTCGGGAGTTGGGGTGGGGGCTTGCAAGGTGAAATTCACATACACATAGTTGCTCGTAAGCGGTGTTTGATAATCTAAATTGTCGAGAACAAAACGTCCGTTTCGGTCTTCATACTGAGAATAGACTTCTCCATCCCTGCTTTTGTCTTTTACTATGTTGGCTTCAAAGGGCCTTGCTTTTTTGTCGATAGAAGCAACATTTCTACCGGGGTAGATCAGTGAACGAAGATCAAAAAACCGGAATTCATTTCCACCTTTAAACATTTTGGCATCATCGAAATAGCGATATTCCAATTCATGCTCAAACTCTCTCAAAAAACTGGGCTTTACGGATTCGGCCAGATTGTCCCACCGTTGGTTTTGTCGGATACTGACATTGACGGTTTGCATTGGGTTGATAAGGTCGATGTTTTTGTAAGTAAGGGTAAAGCTGATTTGCTGATTCAGACTGGCAATCGATCCGCCTCCAACTAAATTTCCAATCCGATCAAATTGCACTCGGTTTTCAAATACCATAAAGCGCCTACTCAGCACAATATCATCCGTATCACCTTCCCGATATATCAAAAGGACATAGTTTCCTGGGAGTTTTACCTTCGGTATTTCGACAGTGTAATGAACATACGGAATATAGGTATCGATCGAATATTCGTAATCATTGATCTGAAATTCATTGTATTCGGGAAGGAAATCAAGGTCGGCAAGACCCGATTGGGACCAATCGTGGTGGCAATGGATGATCTTGCCATAATAGCGATCTACATTTTCACGTAAGTCGTCAAACTCAAGGATCAATCGCTGGTCTCGCAGGGAAACTACGGCCGGACGATGATAATCCCAAACATTTCCAAAATATGGGTAGAGTAAAATCGTTTTGATTTCCGCTTCGTACGCCTTGTCTTTATATTGAAGTTCCTTGTTATTCTGTGAAAATCCCGAAATTTGCAGTCCGAAGATGAAAAACAACAGGGGGATAGCGTAAGAATTATTAAATGCCATGTTCAAGTATATTGATCCTAATGTTATAGTGCGAATATTATTCCAACCTTTTTTGAAGATGATGGGTCAAAGATGAGCAAACACTTCCACATAAATGGCCAAATGCTACAGGAAGCTGAACTGATAGATCAGTGTAAGAAAGGGAAACGAGCGTCTCAGCGGGCGCTCTATGAAATGTATTGCCAAAAAATGATGGTGGTGTGTATGCGTTATGCCAAGTCAATAGGCGAAGCGGAAGACATTTTACAAGAAGGTTTTATTAAAGTTTTTCAGCACATAAAAAACTTCAGGAGTGAAGCGACTTTGAGTACGTGGATAACCCGGATCATGATCAACACAGCTTTAAATGCCAACCGGAAAAAACTGTACCTATACCCGATGGTAGATGTGGGGGATGTGAAAATCCCGGTTGCGGATTCAGGAATAGACCAACTTCATTTTAACGAGCTGTTAGAGATGATCCAAAGCCTTCCGGCAGGTTGCCAGGTAGTCTTTAATATGTTTGCGATTGATGGATATGGGCACAAAGAAATTGCTGAAGAGCTTGGTATTTCAGAAGGAACTTCAAAATCACAATACGCCCGCGCACGCCAATTATTACAACGGATGATTGAGAATGAGACATTAAAATTCAGAAAGTATGGAGAAACAATCAGTTGAGGATTCTTTGAAACATGCTTTTCAAGATGCTGAAATGCGTCCATCTTCAGAGGTGTGGACCCATATTGAGTTGGGTATTGAGAAAGAAGAGGGCAATGAACTTAAGAAAAGTGTGGTCTTTTACCGTTGGATGGCGGCAGCTTCCGTGTTGATTGCGGTAAGCCTTTTAGGAGTGGGGTATGTTACCATGTACAAGGATTGGAATAACCATACTCCATTGGCAATAAATACAGAGACTACATCCCCTTTAAAGAGTGGGACAATCGATACTAAAAAAAATAACGAATCACTGTCAACAACGACTACAACATCACCGGCATTGAATCATGATTCGGAACAATTTGATAAAGGTGCCAATAATCCGAAAGGAAGTGTTTCGAATAATTCATTCAACGGATTTGACAATGCACGTTCCGATATTACCTCACCCGGAAAGAGTAACACCAACGCTTTGACCGGCAACACGCTAATAGAAGAATCGAATTCCAACGAATTCCTGGCAGTTGAACAGGAGAAGAAATCCCCGAAATATAAAAACCGTGCACGCTCACCATTACCACCACTGGTGGTTCAGCGGCCATACAAGATTCACTTCCCCAAGACAGAGCCCGACCAGATTGATTTATTATTGGCAGCCATCGAAATGGAAGAGAAGGAATCCAAAAAGAAAAAAGGTAACAGGGAAACCCTTTGGACCTCTGTGGGCATGGCAGCCGGAACCTATAATCCGGTTATTGCCTCGGCTTCGGGTGCGCGCGCAGCTTTTGCGATGGATGGATCCGGATCCCTCACCAATGCGCAAGTGGTAAATCTATCAAAC
>JBGTGG010000157.1:0-19066 GCA_041746855.1 Cyclobacteriaceae bacterium
ACAAAACCCTGATCGATAAAGACGTAGAATTGATAATCGAAATTGAAACGGAATAAATACTGATTCGGTGAAAGCACGTGCTTTTACGTAAAGCAGCGGATGTACAATCCAAAAAAACAAGTTTGATCTTGAATGGAAGTGTAACTCCATCTTGTTTTTTAAGAAAAATATTGACTCGGTGGTTTTTAAAATCCCATTTATCAAAAATCCGCACCAGAACCTTTCTATTTGCGTATTAAGTGTAACTTTACACGCTGATGAATTTTTTAAGTCCTTCTTTTCTTTGGGCCCTTTTCGCGCTGTCGATCCCTTTGATCATCCATCTTTTCAATTTCAGAAAAACAAGGCGCGTTTACTTTTCCAATAACCGCTTTCTCAAGCAAGTAAAAGAAGAAACCGCCTCGAAAAAGCGACTCAAGCATTTGCTCATCCTTGTGTCCCGGTTGTTGTTTCTGTTTTTCCTGGTGATCACGTTTGCCCAGCCTTTTATTCCGGCTAAAAACCAGTTGGGGGCCGCACAGGAAATTGTGCTGTACCTTGACAACTCCTTAAGCATGACCGGCAATACCGAAGGAAATTTGCACGGGTTGGATGCCGGCTCCCAGTTTGCACGTGATATTGTCAATATATTCCCATCCGATACACGGTATAAACTACTTACCAACGACTTCGCACCATTTTCGAATGTTTATAAAACCAAAACCGAAGTACTGGATTTGTTGACCGAAATCCGCTCCTCTTCTGTGAGCAGAAGTTTTGAGGAAATTCAAAACCGGATTGCGCTTAACAACAAAAGTGAAGTTCGGAAACCGGAAATTTTTTGGATCAGTGATTTTCAACGTTCAACGATGGGCTCCGTAACTTCTCCCGACAGTACAACGCATTTTCACTTAGTGCCGATTTCATTTGAGCAGGTTTCCAATATTTTTGTGGATAGTGTTTTTCTGGAAAATCCGTTTGCGATCGGTGGCGATAAAAATGTATTGCATGTTCGTTTGCTCAACGATGGTTCAAAAGCGATTGATCAACTGAACATCCGGTTTTCGATCAACAATATTCAAGCCGGCACGGCCACCGTTTCCATTCCCCAAAAGGGAACAGCAGAAGCGACCTTTGATCTCACTGCCGTATTGATGGGAAGAAGTGAATTGCAGATTAGCTTCAACGACAACCCCATCAATTTTGATAATACTTTTTTCCTTACGTTGAATTTCACGGATAAAATCAGGGTGTTGGAAATCAAGAACACATTACAACCTACACCCGTGCAACAGGTTTTTGGCAACCAGCAACTTTTCGCCTATCAGGGATTCACGATGGCGAATGTGAATTACAGTTTATTGTCACAATCAGATCTTGTAGTGGTAAATGGGCTCAATGCTATTGACCCAACCTTTGCGCTGGCATTGCAAAATTATTTGGATGCATTTGGCACCGTGTTGTTAATTCCGGGTGAAGATCCCGATTTGTCTTCTTTGTCATCAACGTTCTCCATTGCTCTTCAAAAGAGCAGGGATTCAACACAGATGATGCCGCTTGATAAACCTGATTTCGACAATCCTTTTTTTGAGAATGTATTTGAAGAGCGGTCACAATCCGTCATTATGCCGAAAGCAATTCCTGCAATTAGTTGGGGAGTGGACCGAAATGCTTTATTGAAATTCAATAATGAAAACCCTTTTCTTTCGGTCATGGACCGGAAGGGAAAATTATTTGTAATGGCATCGGGTCTAAGCAGCGCGGCTACTGATTTTGCGGCACACGGACTTTTTGTTCCGGTGATGTACCGCGTTGCGGCCAGTAGCAAACGTGATACTGAAAAATTATATTACACCTTGAATGATGATTTTGTTTCGATTAAAGCAGACACGCTGGTAGGCGAGGAGCCTTTGCGGATGATTGGTGAACAGGAACTGGTTCCTTCACAACGTAGGTTGGGCAATCGGGTGTTGATGGATTTACCAAAATTTTCATTGACACAAGGATTCTATTATGTTATGCAAGCAACGGATACGATGGGTTTGCTCGCGTTCAACCTTAATAAAGACGAATCCAGGATGGAGCAATATCAACCGGAGGAGGTAAAAGCTTTGCTGGGCGGTGGCGATAATGTTGATATTTTTGAAGCGGAATCCACCGAGGCTTTCAGCAACGAAATAAAAGAAAGATATTTGGGAAAGCCCTTGTGGCGGTATGCACTGATGTTGTCGCTTTTGTTCTTGCTAGTTGAAATTTTGTTGATCCGTTTTTTAAAGTAGAAAATATGAAGATTGTTATACAGTCGGCACAGATTTTTGATAAGCAATCACCTTTTCACAAGAAGGAGAAGAACGTTTTGATCCAAAATGGAAAAATTGTAAAAATCAGTGACAAAAATATTTCGGGTGATAAAACCATCAAAGCAGAAGGGATGATCCTGAGTCCGGGATGGTTCGATCTTGGGACTTTTATTGGCGATCCGGGATTGGAACACAAAGAAGATATCGAATCCGGTACACGCGCAGCGATGGCCGGTGGGTTTACTGAAATAGCCATTTTACCGAACACCGTTCCTTCCATTCAAACGAAAAATGATGTTGGCTACATCATGAATGGAAATGCTAATCGCCTGGTACAAACCCATGCAATGGCAAGCGTTACAAAAAACAACAAGGGTGAAGAACTCACTGAGATGATCGATCTGAACGCTGCTGGTGCAGTTGCTTTTACAGATGGATTGAAACCCATTTGGCATACCGACATTTTATTAAAGACCCTTCAATACTTACAGAAATTTGATGGCGTACTCATTGATCACCCGGAAGATATTTGGTTGAATATTTTTGGTCAGATGCACGAAGGTGTAAACAGTACCATGTTGGGTTTACGGGGGATGCCGCGCATTGCAGAAGAAATTGTGATCAACAGAAATCTTGAAATACTACAATATGCCGGGGGACGTCTTCACTTTGCAAAAATTTCATCCGGCAAATCGGTGGAGTTGATCAAAGCTGTGAAGAAGAAATTGAATGTTTCATGTGGCATTACTGCATACCAACCGTTGCTGGACGACAGCATGTTGTTTGATTTTGATACACACTATAAAGTTAATCCACCTTTGCGGGAAAAAGAAGATAATGATGCGTTGATAAAGGGATTGAAGGAGGGAGTGATTGATGTAATCTGCTCCGGTCACATTCCGCAAGATGAAGAATCGAAAAAACTTGAGTTCGATTTGGCCGATTTCGGCATCATTAATTTGCAAACCGTTGGCGCAAATTTAGTGGCATTGGAAAAATCAGTGAATTGGGAAACCTTACTGGATAAAGTTACAGTCGGGCCACGGAAAGTATTGGGTATGGATTGCCCCACAATTGCAGAAGAAGAAAAAGCAAACCTCACCTTGTTTGATCCCACCCGCACCTGGGTGTTGGACGACAAGACAAATGAATCTAAAGCGCGCAACTCCCCGTGGTATGGTAAAGAAATTACCGGAAAAGCAGTTGCTGTGTTCAACAATGGAAAAAATTGGATTGATAATTAGATGAACTTTTCCCCTTTATTAAAAGTAGTTGCGCGGTACGGCCTCATCGCAGGCATTATGGGTTTTGGTTTGCTCCTCGGTTTGTATTACATGGGGCGCCATCCGTTTTTGATCGAGATTTTTTTTGATTTTCGGATATTTTTACTCGGCATTTTTATTTTTTTCGCGCTGAAAGAATTCCGCGAAGACCATCAGGATGGGGTCTTGTATTTCTGGCAGGGATTGATTGGAAGCTTTGTGTTGACCGCTGTTTTTGGCGCGGTAGCAGCTTTTTTGATCTATGTTTTTGGTAGTTTTAATAGTGAATTTGTTCAAACATACAGTGCACAAATGGCGGACCGGCTTAGTCAATTGCCGGCTGAGCTTGTTGAGCAAATAGGAAAAGAAGAGGTGGAGCGTAATTTAAAAGGCATTCATGCGACTACTATTGGTGATTTAGCAGTTACATACCTTGTACAAAGCTTTATCATCAGTTTTTTTATAAGCATAATTTTATCAGTAGTTTTAAGACGTCAACCTAAACCCTAAAAATCATGGAAGAAAACATTGAAAGTGTAACACCCCGTTCAGTTGGAATACGATATGGACTTATTTTATCGGTAGTCTCAATTGCTTATTTTCTTGGAATTACGATGGCCGGCCTGGCAGGAGAAGGCGGTATTTGGAGTTTTCTCGCTGCAATTCCGAGTATCATTGTTATCATTCTTGCACACAAATATTTCAAGGAAAATGGTAATGGTTTCATGGAATTCGGCCAGGGATTTGCAATTGGTTTTTGGGTTGTTCTGATTTCCTCCATTGTTTCAAGTGTTTTCAGTTATGTATATATGAAATTCATTGATCCATCGTATACGCAGACAATTTTGGATACAACAAGGGATAATATGGCAGAAGGCGGAAATATGTCTGATGCCCAGATTGATCAAGCAATGGAAATTACTGCAAAATTTATGACCCCGGAAGCAATGGTAGGAATGGGTATTGTAATGGGTTTAATATTTGGCTGCATCATTGCACTTCTTGTTACAATTTTTACAAAAAAGAATAATCCCGAGACAAGCTTCTAAATGAGCCTTGACATTTCTGTTGTTATTCCTGCCAAAAACGAACAGGAATCCATTCCTGAATTAAGTTCCTGGATAAACCGTGTTCTCACCGAGCACGGTTTATCTTTTGAAGTTATATTTATTGATGATGGCAGTGATGATAATACATGGGAAGAAATTCAAAAAGTTTGTGTTTCAAACACCAATTTCAAAGGTCTACGCTTCAATCGAAATTTTGGAAAGTCTGCAGCGTTACAAACCGGTTTTCAGGAAGCGAAAGGTGATGTCGTCATCACGATGGATGCAGATTTACAGGACAGTCCGGAAGAACTACCTGCGTTGTACAACATGATCAAAGAAGGGAAGTACCAATTGGTTTCCGGTTGGAAGAAAAAACGCCACGACCCAATTTCAAAAACCCTTCCTTCAAAATTTTTTAATGGACTCACGCGCAGCATCAGCGGCATTAAACTCCACGACTTTAATTGTGGATTAAAAGCGTACGATAAAGTGGTGGTCAAAAATATTACACTCTACGGAGAAATGCATCGCTACATTCCGGTAGTAGCGAAGTGGGCAGGGTTTACGAAGATCACCGAAAAAGTAGTCGAGCACCACGAACGAAAATATGGTCGTAGTAAATTCGGGTTAGAACGCATGCGTGGTCTGCTTGATTTGTTATCGATTATGTTTGTTGGGCGGTTCGGTAAAAGGCCGATGCATTTCTTTGGGATGTATGGCGTGCTTTCTTTTTTGTTTGGATTGGGATTTACAATCAAAATATTTTACGATAAGATCGATTCTGTCTTTATCTCTAAGATTCCGATGAAACGTGAAGTTACGGAGCAACCTATTTTTTATCTGGCATTGGTTGCCTTGATCATTGGTGTTCAACTTTTCTTAACGGGTTTCATTGCCGAACTGATGGCGCGCCAATCGGCTTCCAAACGGGATTATCTGGTGATTGAAAAAGCCGGGAGCTAGTTAGGCGTCAGACGCTCAAAGCGGTCAGACGCCTAATTGACCTATGCTGTGATTGAAGCTTTCGGTTCAAAGAACGGCTTGTAGTAATCGCGATACGCCCACGCCAGGTATATATTTAATAACACAATCACTATTCCCATCAATGAACCTTCCGGTACAAGGAATACATGGAACAACAGAATGTTGATACTGATCGGCATTAACATCACCAATGAAAGCGGTACAAAAATCCGGATCAGTAAGAACAAACCAAGCAGAACCTCTAACCCTTTTAATACCGGAAAGAAATATCCTGATTGAAAAAGTCCTCCGGTAAATGCATCAGCTATTCCTCCCGCGGGTGGTGGTGTAGGAATAAAGTGAAGAAAGAAATTGAGACCAAACACAAAGTAAATAAGCCCGAGCACGATGCGTGCCCCTGTGGCCAGAATTGATTTAGTTTTTGTTGACATATTCATTAAAAATTTAGTGTGTTTTTTTTATGCAGGAATTAATTCATCTTCGAAAACCGGGTAGTCGGTATAGCCTTTTGCAGCTGCGGAGTACAACGTGCTGGCGTCTAAGTTGCTATTCAGCGGAAGCTTTTTTTGGAAACGTTCAACCAAATCCGGATTGGTGATAAACGGTTTGCCAAACGCTACCAAATCAGCAAAGCCAGATTCAAGATCTTTTTCTGCACGATCCAATGTATAACCACCGGAAAGGATCAGTGTGTTTTTAAATCTATCACGAATATTTTTTTTAATGTGCAATGGTACTTCAGGTGCTCCACCGGCACTGTGGTCCACGATGTGGATATATTGAATTCCAATTTTGTTCAATTCTTCAGCGAGGTAGGTATAGGTTGCTTCTACTTCCGGATAGTCGGGCATATCGTTGAACACACCAAATGGAGAAAGGCGAATCCCTACTTTTTCTTTTCCGATGGCATCACTGGCTTCTTGCGCGACTTCCAAAATAAAGCGGCTTCTGTTTTTGATGCTTCCACCATATTCATCTTTGCGTTTGTTTGAATGGGCCGACAGGATTTGTTCGAGCAGATAACCATTCGCACCGTGTAGTTCAATTCCATCGAAGCCGGCTTCAATAGCATTACGTGCAGCCTGAACAAATTCTTCTTTTGTTTCCTGAAGTTGTTGGGCGCTAAGTTCTTGCGGGATAGGATGATTTTGTAAACCTTTTGTATCCGTCCACATTTGGCCCGCTGCAAGAATGGAAGAAGGTGCGATCACACGTGCGCCCTTTGGTAAATTTGCAGGGTGGCCGATGCGCCCGGTGTGCATAATCTGCGCGAAGATTTTTCCGCCAGTTTCATGAACAGCATCTGTTACTTTTTTCCAGCCTATAATTTGTTCAGCAGAAAAAATTCCGGGTATCCGCGCATAGCCCAATCCGTTTGGAGAGGGGGAAACACCTTCGGTGATGATGAGCCCAGCAGCAGCGCGCTGTTTATAATAGGAGGCCATCAGGTCATTTGGGATATTGTTGATCGCCCGACTGCGGGTCATGGGTGCCATTACAATTCGATTGGAAAGCGTTGATTTTCCTAAAGAATAGGGAGTGAAAGCGGTTTTGGGAGTATTCATTTTTAAATTGATTTAGTTATATATTTAAATGTTTCAATGTATTTGATGTAAAAAAAATCCCTTTTTCAGGGCTTAAAGACACTTAATGCAAAACATATCCTAAAAGTTCATTGATGTATTTAAATTTTTCAATGTGTCTTATAAAAAAAAGGTTTAGGCGAATTTTAATTCCGTAATGGATTTAGTGTATTCCTTCAAAAGCTCCTCATTCAGGTTGTATTTGTGGTTTCTACCTTCTTTTTCGGCTTCAATTAATCCCGCTTCCATCAATACTTTTATATGATGGCTGATAGAAGGCTGCGCCAATGAACTCTCCTCTTGGATTTCTGAGCACTGCCCCCAGCCTCCTTTGCTGGAAATGTGTTGCAATATTTTCAAGCGATGGGAATCGCCCAGCGCTTTTGAAATTTTTTCTATTTGTTTTGTATTCAGTGCCATATTGAACGATGTAAATATATCGATCCGTGCTAGATACGCAAAGGGAGAATAAAAAGTTCGATCCAACAACAAGCCTACACGGATTGCTTTGGTAGTTATCCTACCAATAAGAAAAAATAGGCAGCTGGATTTTACAAAACCCACTTGGAGCCCCAAATAAGTCTTACAAATACCGTTGAAACCATCAGCTTTCTACGTTTAATTTTTTGTTGTTATCTTGAACGCTCATCCGGAAAACGGATGCATAAATTATTGAATATTCTCAAAAGCAATATAAAATGATTAAGACAAAGTCAGATGATGATGGCCTCCAGTGGACCGGCCGGCTCTTCGGAGGTATTTCCGATGATATCAAGCGAAGGGCACCCCATTATCTTTCCGACTTCAAAGATGGATTGCATTCAAAAGTAGCGGGAACAACATTATTTCTATTTTTTGCCGCACTCGCAAACGCAATAGCCTTTGGAGCGCTTACCGGATTGTTGACCGGTAATGAAATTGGTATTATCGAAATGCTGGTGGTAACGGCAGTTGGGGGAATCGTGTTTGCACTTTTAGCCGGACAACCACTCACTATCCTGGGGGGAACAGGTCCTATAGTGATCTTTACAGGAATGCTTTATACAGCGTGTGGCCAACTTGAAATTTCTTTTTTGGCTACCTATGCCTGGGTTGGAATTTGGTCAGGTGTCATTTTGTTGATCTGTGCTTTTACCGATGCCAGTGCATTGATGAGTTACTTCAACCGGTTTACCGATGAAATATTTGCTGCTCTTATATCGGTGATATTTATTGTTGAGGCCGTAAAGGATATTAGGAATTCTTTTATGGCAACAGAAGAATACAGCGGACTTACTACCGGTTTTCTTACAATGCTATTGGCAATGGGTACGTATATTATTGCGCGAAATTTAAAACGGATGACGGACTCGCCCCTTCTGCGACATAACATGAGAATGTTTTTGAGTGATTTTGGTCCCGCTATCTCCATTGTTGCGATGACGATAGTGGCGCTTCAATTTCCGGGCGTTAATTTGAATACCCCCGCAGTTCCGGAAGCGATTGAACCGACTTCAGGCAGAAACTGGTTGGTGGATATATTTGATATCCCTACGTGGGCAATTTTTGCTTCCATCGTACCCGCGTTGCTGGCCACCATCCTGCTCTTTCTGGATCAGAATATTACCACACGGCTGGTGAATGCTAAAACTTTTAAGTTAAAGAAAGGTAGTGGCTACCATCTTGATCTTGCTATTGTGGGGATCATTGTGCTGGTAGGAAGCTTGTTTGCACTTCCGTGGATTGTTGCGGCTACAGTGCATTCATTAAACCATGTGAAGAGCCTTGCGGAAACGGACGTGGTTACCGATAAGAATGGTGTAAAAAGTGAGGAAGTTACATTTGTTCGTGAAAACCGTGTCTCCGGCCTGGTTATTCATATACTAATCGGGGCATCCATTTTCCTTCTGGCATGGGTGTCCGACATTCCAATGGCTGTATTGTTTGGGTTGTTTTTGTACATGGGAGTTACATCACTGGGTGGAAACCAATTTGTTGAGCGATTGATGCTGTGGGTCACCGATCCTAAACTATTACCGGATACGTATTATCTGCGAACCGTTCCACGCAAGACGATTCGTAATTTTACGATCATTCAGTTAATCTGTTTTGTAATCTTGTGGCTAGTGAAGTCATCCAAATTTGGAATACTTTTTCCACTAATGATTGCAGCACTCGTTCCTGTTCAAATGCTGATCAGTCGCTTCTTTAACAAAGACCACGTAGAAACATTAATTGCTGAAGAAGAAGATGAAGTGGAGACTACGCACCAGTTTGATTAGCATTTTAACTATTAACCAGTTACTGGAAGAATTCGGATTGAAAGAAGGTGTTGAAACGTATATTTTTTCAAAGCGGTATTTAGCTATTTATAGAGGCTTCTTAGTAAAGAATGCAGTAATGCTGTATCTTTTCATTACACAATCAGTGGCGATGATTGCTCCATTAGGATTGGTTTGGGGCGTGCGGATAGAATTCTGTACATAGATTAATAAAAGATGAACGTTGTTGCATATACATTACCATCTGTAGAGGTTTGTCTTAACTGTATCCCACAGTTTCCCGTAAAATATTTTAACCAGAAAATAATTTAAGATGGGTTCCGAAGCAAAACTTACGGAACTAACCTTCCAACTCCTGGTGGAGTCTACTCCCAACTCTATCGTATTGGTCAATAAGGACGGAAACATTGTGTACTTAAATAGTCAGACAGAAAAATTGTTCGGCTACCAGCGTTCGGAACTCATTGGGCAACCGGTAGAAATATTGATACCCAACCGTTTCCGTGAGCACCACCCCGGGTTTATTGCTACTTTTTTTTCAATGCCTTCTGTGCGCGCCATGGGTGCAGGAAGGGAACTTTATGCTTTGAAGCAAGATGGTACGGAGTTCCCCATTGAAATTGGCCTCAACCCTGTGATTACTGTTGATGGTAGCCTGGTGCTTGCTTCTATTATTGATATCACAGAAAGAAAAAAAGCACATGAGCGTTTTCGTTTGGTCGTTGACTCAGCGCCAAATGCGATGGTACTGATCAATGATCAGGGAACGATCACGCTTGTAAACAAAGAAACACAACATCTTTTTGGCTACACCGATAAGGAGCTAGTAGGCAGCAAAGTTGAAATGCTCATTCCCCATCGGTTTAAGAAACACCATCCCACTTCCCGAAATCTTTTTTTTAACAAACCCCAAAACCGTTCGATGGGAATTGGCCGCGACCTCTTTGCTCAGCGAAAGGATGGACGCGAAATCCCTGTTGAGATTGGATTGAACCCAATTGAAACGGAGAAAGGAACAATGGTATTGGCTTCGATCATTGATATTACCCAGCGCAAAATTCAGGAGGAGACGATTAAGAAGCAGTCGGAACTGGAGGTAAAAAACAGGGAACTGGAACAATTTGCATTTATTGCATCCCACGATCTTCAGGAACCGCTCCGAACAGTTTCGAACTATGCACGCATTTTGGAAGAGGATTATATCGATAACCTGGATGAAGCGGCTCTTAAATATTTGCAGACTATTCAACGGGCCACCAACCGGATGAGTACGTTGGTAAAGGGGCTGTTGAATTTTTCGCGTGTTGGAAGGGATAAAAAACTTGCTGAAGTAAATTGTTCAAAAGTTGTGGAAGACACCCTCGTTGATCTTTACTCCGCAATAAAGGAATCGCAAGCAAAAGTAGAGGTTGGTGAGTTACCAATACTTCAAGCATATGAAACACAACTCCACCAGCTTTTTCAAAATCTGATTAGCAATGCGTTGAAGTTCAGGAATACATCGACCCCACCAATAATTAAAATCACCTCAGAGAAAATTCATGACAAGTGGAGGTTTTCGATTGAGGATAATGGGATTGGAATTGCGGAGAAAGATTTCGATAGAATTTTTCAAATTTATCAGCGTTTACATAAGCAGAGTCAATACGATGGATACGGCCTCGGCCTTCCCAATTGCAAAAAAATAGCCGAATTGCACGGTGGGGAAATTTGGGTTGAATCCATTTTAGGAAAAGGAACTACTTTTTATTTCACCATTTCAGATCTTCGGGAAGAATGAAAAAGTTAAAATGCATCATGTTGGTGGATGACAATACAGATGATAATTTTTATCACGAAAGGATTATTCGTAAAAATGGGTATGCTGAATTTGTTGTTTCCAGGGAGTCTGGTGTAGAGGCGTTGGAATATTTGAAAGCAGTAAAGGACGAAGAAAATTATCCTGAACTGATCTTTATTGATATCAACATGCCGGGTATGAACGGATGGGAGTTTATCCAGGAATTGAATTCACTGGAGATAGCAGGAAAAAAAAACAGGACGTGTGTTATGCTGACTACTTCAGAAAACCCAGACGACATTGCCAAGGCAAATGAACTGGGTATTCTCGCATTCAAAACCAAACCGCTTACCAACGAAATATTACAACAGATTATTAGCGGATTATTTTAAGGTCTAATAAGCAATAGGATTATTCTTGAGGACGCTGGTTGGGCAATACTATTTTAAAAGTACTTCCTTCCCCAATGGTTGAAACCAAACTGATTGACCCATTTAATTTTTCAACGGTTTCCTTTACAATGTACAGGCCAAGGCCGGCTCCATCACTTTTTTCACTTCCACGAAAAAACATTTCAAAAATTTTATCAAAATATCCGGAAGCAATTCCTACTCCATTGTCTTCAAAAAAAATCACAACCGGATCCTCCACAACTACACGGATATTCAAAAAATGTTTTTGTTTGGATTCATCCCGGTATTTTATTGCATTGGAAATTAAATTGTTGAAAATAATGGTGAGCCTTTGCCTGTCGGAATAAATCCACATTCCCTCCGCGATGTCTACCGTAATAGTAACGTCCTTGCTACCGGGCAGGTGCTTTAACTTTTCCATGGTTTGGTTTACCAATGTATGGATGTCAATATCCTCCTGCTGAAGTGCATCCCGGGTATTGTGCGAATAATTCAAAATCTCCTGGATGATCTCATCCAATCGGGTAATACTCTGTTCGATCATAGCAATGTAGGGAGTGAAGGCGTTAGGCGTGCCGGGGTTTTCGGATTTGATAATGTTGATCAACCCCAATATAGAAGAGATAGGTGATCGAAGGTTGTGCGAAACACTATAGACAAATTTATCCAATTCCTTGTTTGCTTTTGTCAGGTGATCGTTTGCGGTTTTTAATTCTTCATTTTGTTTAAATAGATGTGCTTCCGCTTTTGCTTTCGCTCTTTCAGCGTTCCGCTTTTCGAGGGAATGGATAATTGCTAGAGGCAAGCGCGAAAGATTGGTCTTTAAAATATAATCGTCTACCCCTGTGCGCAGGCAAGTGATCGCGAACTCTTCCGAAACCGTTCCGGTAACGAGAATAAAGGGTATGTCAGAATGTTGGCGACATAACTTAAAGGCTTCAATTGAATTAAAGGCAGGCAAACCATGGTCCGACAAAACGATATCGGGTCGAAAAGTGGCGAAACTTGCAATGAATTCTTCACGACTGTCGACCCGTTTGGAAACAAAAGGTATTTTTTCCTTGGCGATTGCACGTTCCACTAATCCTGCATCTTCAGGGAGGTCTTCCAGTAAGAGTATGCGTATATCACGAGCTTTGACCATAGTATTATTCTATTTTTAACCGCTCCTCATTACACTTAACGGCATCAGGGGGGCAAACATTCATTTATTTTATTTGGTTCGTTGCTTCGTTTCAAAGCTTCCCAACAAGAAACAACCCACCAGCCTCTCCATCATTTAAGGTTTTGGAGAGAATAGTGGGCTCTATCTTCAGTTGAAGGTACAAATAATTTATAAGATCCCGATTTGTGTGAACACGAAATTCAGGGTATACCCTGATATAACTTTTGCTAAAATCAGCGTATTGAATTCGTTAGGGGCAATTCCATGAACAACGACAACAGATTTGCGTGCTTTCCTGATTTTTTATAAATCGGTGATCCCCTGAAGGATAAGAATTAAAAGAAATCGACTTTTGATCTATCATCAACCAAAAACAATAACGTTATGAAAACACCATGCAGACCTCAGGCACTTGAAGCGATACTAATGATATTGCTATTCTTATTTGTTGGAATTTATTCCAGTTTTAGTCAATCAATAACTCCCGGATTATTACAACGAGGGGTAAACAATGCGGGAGGGAAAATCCAACATGCCGAAGGGATAAATGAAGAGGCGAAAGCGACCCCTTTGAACAATCATATTAACGGTGCTTATGCCGAATTGAAACCAGCGCTTACCCCAATGGGAACACGCCTTTATTTTAGTCGTTCATTACATCCTCAAAACACAGGAGGCGAAACTGATCAGGAAGATATCTGGTTCGCAGATTATGATAAGGATTCTAACGGTTGGTCTGAACCTGCAAGGCTTCCAGGGTTCCTCAATAATTCAGGGCCTAATTTTGTAAACAGTGTAAGCACAACCGGTGATACCCTTATTCTGGGCAACCAATATTTGAAAAAAGGCCGCATGCGTGCGGGTCTGTCATACAGTATCAGAACGAATGGCCAGTGGTCTGTTCCTACATCCATCCAAATTGAAAATGACTATAATATGTCTGATCATGGCACTGCATATGTTTCACTGAAAACGGGTATTATCATCTCGGCAATTCAACGCCTTGACACCAAAGGTTCGCGCGATCTTTATGTAAGTTTTTGGGATGGGGAAAAAGCATCCGAACCAATCAACATGGGCGGTATGATCAATACTGAATTTGAAGAATCATCCCCTTTTCTTGCTAACGATCTTAAGACCTTGTATTTCGCATCGAAAGGTCATCATGGATACGGTGGCTATGATATTTACATGACCCAACGGTTGGACGACTCATGGGTCAATTGGAGCACACCAAAGAACCTCGGTCCTGCAGTAAATGGACAACTTGATGATGAATTCTTTAGTATCACCCATTGCGGGGAATTTGCCATCTTCTCAAAACAGGTAACCATTCACAATTCCGATCTTTTTAAAATATCTATTCAGGATTTAAAAGGGCTTAAACCCAATAAGACAATAGAACCAAACAAAGGAGGAATTTTAGCGAAGCTTTAATTCATTACATTTTGGTTGGTGGAAAATAGCAGCTCAACGGCTGCTTTTTTCGTTGTAGAGAAAGCTGTAATTCTTTTTTCGTAGAATTTTAGTAAATTGAATGACCCATCCAAACATGATTGTTGTAAATATTATCCCCTGACAACAATATATGCTGCAAGGATCAATAAGCAGTTTAGAATTGAAGTAATTGTAATTAGGGCAATAGAATGGGCGGGGTTTCTCCGTTCGAACGACATATGAAAAGCAACGACACGGATATTGGAAGAAAGTTTGATTTTACGCAAATAGCCAACAGCTTTGACAATGCTGTCATCCTGATTGATGCGCACGGAACTGTTCTTTTCTGCAATGATGCGTCACGTGAATTAAACAACATTTTCTATACACCCATACAAAACAAAGCCTCAATTTTTAATATCTTCCCAATCGTGGAACGGGCTCAATTTCGATTTCTGTTGGAGACAGCGGTTACGTTGGGGAAACAACAAGCCACTGAAATTGATTTTATCCATCCGAATGGATACCCTGTTTTTATCAGGATATATTTCCTTCCAATCCTGAAAGACAACGGTTCAATCGATCAAGTATGCCTGACCATCCGGGATGTCACGAGCCAAAAATCAATCCGTAAAAAAAATGAAGATACCGTACGGGCGCTTGCTGCTCTGATTGAGAATGTTAAAATGGTGATTTTCGAAGTGGATAGTCAGGGACACCTCACCAAATGGAACAAGGAAGCCACATCATTGACCGGGTATGAAAAAGACAAGGTGTTGACGAAGCATATTAAAATGTTCTTTTTAAAGGAAGATCGAAAAAAATTATTGGATGCTTTTAAGAATGTATTGAAGGGCATTGACAATGATGGCCTCATGATAAAAATGAAGAATGAAGCGATTGGAACTTCAACGCTATTGTTTACGATCACACCTAAATTAAATACAAAAGGAGTTGCCATTGGCGCAACTTTTATCGGCCAGGACATTACGGAACTTACCGAATACAGAGCATCATTGGAAAAATTGGTGGAAGATCGGACCCTAAAACTAAAAGCGGCTTTGGAAAAGGAAAAAGAACTGGTTGCCCTACGGAATAAGTTTGTTTCCATTGCATCACATGAATTTAAAATACCCTTGGCCACGATTAGCGCATTGGCTACAAGTTTACAAAAGCATAAAAAGAAAACCCCGGAAGAATTGGAAAAGCTTCAATGTATAGAGCAACAAGTAGGGTATATGAAATCCATGCTCGAGGATGTACTCTCCATGGGGAAAGTACAACGGCATAAAATTGAGCCCGACATAAAGCAGGTTGATATTGTTGCCTTTCTGGAGAAAATATGCAATGAAGTGATGATGGCTACACAACTTACAAACACCATCATCCAGGAGTTTCCTAAAGCGGCCGTGTTAGTTCAAAGTGATGAGAAACTGTTGCGTAATATTTTCATCAACTTATTAAGCAATGCAGTAAAATTCTCAACTCCAGGAAATGATGTTTACTGTATGCTTAGGCAAGAGGAAGAAATGGTGTGTATTGCTATCAAAGATTTCGGAATGGGCATTAATGCCAAGGAACTTGAGGGTATTTTCCAACCCTTTCAACGCGGAAGCAACGTACAGCATATTCCCGGAACCGGCCTCGGACTTTCCATTGTGAAAAAAGCAGTCGATGCACTCTCCGGAGAATTGATGGTGGATAGTAAAGTAGGGGAGACTGTATTTACCGTCCGCTTAAAAGTGAAAGCATAACAAACAATGGATACAAAAATTAAAGTACTGCTGGTAGATGACCACACTTTATTACGGGAAGCCTTGGCGATGCAGTTGAACCAAGTCTCAGATATTGAAGTGGTGGGTGGCCTTTCAAGTGGTGAAGAACTTGTAAACAATTTTCAATCGTATGAAGTGGATGTTATCCTAATGGATATTGTCATGGATGGGATGACCGGGCTGGAGGCAACGCGGTGGATTAAAGAACAGTCGCAAACGGTAAAGGTGATTATCATTACTTCGGAGGTAAAGAAAGAGTTGGTTGCAACCGGAATTAAATGTGGTATTGATGGATATTTGCCCAAAGATGTAAACAAGGAAATCCTGATAGAAGCCATTTACAAAGTATACGCGGGGGAAAAATATTTTAATCAGGCAATTACAAGCCTGGTTTTTGAAGATTTTTATCAAGGCGAAAAAACTAGGGAGAAAAGAAAAAAGAAAACCACAGTTGGTTTAACGAAAAGGGAAAGCGAAGTGCTGGAACAAGTAGCCAGCGGAAAAACAAATACGGAAGTTGCGGCTGTTTTATTTATAAGCGTTAAAACGGTTGAGACGCACAAAACAAACATCCTCGATAAACTCGGATTAAAAAACACCGTGGAGCTTGTGAAGTATGCTATTAAAAACAATATCATCTCCCTTGACTAAAAGTCGGAGATTTATTCCGGGATTGATTTTTTTGGTAGTGCGAAATAAAATGTTGCGCCCGCGTTTACCTCACCTTCTGCCCAAACCCTTCCGCCATGCTTTGAAATAATTCGCTGTACACTCGACAGCCCCATGCCCGAACCTTCGAAGTCGCTGGCCTTGTGCAACCGTTGAAACACACCAAAAAGTTGATCCCCGTATTTCATGTCAAAACCGGCTCCATTGTCTTTTACATAATAGATTACTTCAGTTTCTCCAGACTGACAACCAATTTCAATTTTTGGTTCTTCAACCTTTGAGGTGAATTTGATTGCATTTGATAAGAGGTTGGTCCAGACTTGCACAACCATATTTCGATCCGCCAGCATGGGCGGTAAGTCCTGGAGTACAAGATCAACATGATAATGACGCGCAGTTAATAAATCGGTAAGTATGGTCTTAACTTCTTGTTCTACATTAACTTTCTCCAGTACTATTTTTTCTTTTCCTAATTTGGAAAATTTTACCAGATCCTCGATCATGACATCCATTCGAGCCACATTTTTTTGAATGATATCCAGCACACTTTTCACCTCCTTTCCTAAAATGTCTGCATAATCCTCTTCAAGAATACTAGCATATCCTTTAATCGCCCGTAAGGGAGCACGCATGTCATGCGAAATTGTATGCGAGAATGCTTCCAACTCTTTCTTCACAGTCTTAAGTTCTTCTTCGCTATTTTTTCGTTCACTTTTATCACGAAAAATCAACACTATTCCGTGCATGTTTCCATCGTGATCTATGGTTGGTGCTGTCTGATATTCTATTGGGATTTCAGCTTTATCTTTACGAATAAGGATCGAGGAAGCATTGAATGTATTGGCGTTGCTATATTGCATTGGAATACTCACCGGATTTTCTATCCGATTTCTTGTCTCTGCCTCAACAATTGTAAAAATCTCGTTTACGGGATGACCGAGTACCGAGGCTTCACTCCATCCTGTCAATTGCTCTGCTGCTTTATTGATGAAAATAATTGCGCCTTGAGGGTCGGTACCAATCACTGCATCTCCAATGTGTGAGAGAATTGTAGAAAACCATTCCGGTGTTTGCGCAAACGATTTCAATATTTTTTTGCTTTACGCTAAATTTAGTAAGAAATGTGTAATTGTGACGAGAATTTTTGCGTGCACAAACACGTAGTGTTATCTTGTTAATGAAATATTTAACAAGCACTGATCGCTATGGAAATAAAGCAAGAAGATAACGGACAAAAAGGAAAATTCTTTATCGAAGTCGATTCTAAAAGTGTGGCTGAAATGACCTACGTATGGGCAGGGACTGACCGGATCATTATCGATCATACGCAAGTAGATGAAGTATTGAAAGGAAAAGGAGCAGGCAAGCAGATGGTGGTGAAGGCTGTGGAATTCGCAAGAGAGAAAGGAATTAGTATTGTACCACTGTGCCCGTTTGCCAAAAGTGTTTTTGACAAAGTACCGGAATTCAGGGACGTATTATAAATTTACAAGTATGCTGGATATAGTTATTGAAGCACGCAAGGCATCGTTAGCACCCGGCATGGAAGTTCGAAGGATTCTTCCGTTCCGACAAAGGAGAATGGTGGGACCATTTATTTTTATGGACCATGCAGGACCTGTACAAATTGCAGCACCGAATAATTCCAACATGGATGTTTTGCCCCATCCCCACATTGGCCTTTCAACGGTGAGTTATCTTTTTGGTGGACAGGTTACGCATCGTGATAGCCTGGGCGTGGAGCAAATCATTAAACCAGGGGAAGTGAATTGGATGACTGCCGGAAAAGGTATTGCACACTCCGAGCGGTTTGAAGATCCGGAAGTATTGGCCGGAGGAAAATTGGAAATGATTCAAACGTGGGTAGCACTACCTGAACGTGACGAAGAAAGCGATCCATCCTTCGAGAACTATAAAGCGGATGTGCTTCCTGTCTTCACCGACACCGGTGTATGGATGCGGTTGATTGCCGGAAATGCGTATGGTCTCAACAATTCCGTGAAAACGCATTCCCCACTCTTTTACTTGCATGTTGTATTGGAAAAAGGCGCACGTTTTGGTTTACCGAAAGAGCACGAAGAGCGCGCCATTTATATAGCCAAGGGCACGCTTGAAGTTGCGGGAAGAACCTATAGCGCAGGACAGATGCTGGTGTTTAACAACGGTGTTGATCCTACGCTTACCGCTATAGAGCCCAGTACGTTAATGGTATTGGGTGGTGAACACGTGGGTGAACGATTTATTTGGTGGAATTTTGTTTCATCCCGTAAGGAAAGAATTGAGCAGGCGAAAGCAGATTGGAAGGAAGGCAGAATCATTTTACCTCCTAATGATCAGGATGAATTTGTTCCACTACCGGAAGATCGCTCAAGACCTGCAGGCAATCCTTCCCCACAAGGACTTTCCTGA
>JBGTGG010000158.1:0-7824 GCA_041746855.1 Cyclobacteriaceae bacterium
TATGGCGAAGCAGGAAAAAATGGTGTGGTAATTATTGAGATCAAGGGCGGGGATAAGAAATGATATAGGTTAGAAAAGGCGTGCGTTTGGGAGGCTCCATACTAATTCAATGGTTGGGGTATCCTACGCACAGCGAAAACATAAACAACAGACCCAAAGGGATTATTATTAACGATAGTCTGTAATCGATTCAAGAATAGCGGTAATCGCAAGTAAGGTTTTCAACGTAAGTTATTTTAGGCGGCTGTCTATTTTCGCTTGTCTTGCAGTTTTAAATTTTCAAAACATTGGAAATTCAATTACTTCTTCTCTGCAACTTCCTGAATGAGTTTTCTTACCTCGTCAATAAGGTTACTAAGAAACGCTTCATTCATCTTCTCGGAAGTAATGCGTGAATAAAACATGTCACGTACTTGCTCAAAATATTTACGTGCAAAATCATGATTATTCGGAGTACCGATAAACTCTGCCCACGATGGTACCAATGCCTTCTCTACAATATCATTAACATTGGCATAACACTCACTCAACAAATCCACTTGGCGGTGTCGCACCAATTGCATGTGAAACAACACGGTCTCGCTATTACGAAGTAATAAATGAATGAACTCTGGATCAAACTTCTTTATCTTTGCAATGTCGCGGGCCATTGATTTAGCAATGGTCAAGTGGTGCTCCAATAATTGCTTCAGGAAAAATTCACGGTCGCCAAAGTAATGGTAGAATCCAGACTTATTAAGACTCATTGTGCGGGCTATGCGCTCAACTTGTATACCTTCAAGACCAGTGTTCGCAAAACAGGTATAGCCAGTAATTATCCACAGTTGGAGTGATGGAGACGTTGACATTGGGTTCAAGATAACATCTTTTTCGGTTCTCCACCACGAACTTTCCTTTGATCTTCTGGACGCTAACGTTTAGGAATTCCATCCCATTGAAAAAGCACTGGCTTTTTTAAAAATCAACAACGGGTCTATCCAGTTCTGCTATCAATTTATTAAACGAAGAATCACTAACATCAAAATATTTAAACTCATACCGCACATGGTTATCAAGCACAAAATATGAGTCTTTAAACGGTGATGACGATATTTCTATTTTTTCAAGTAATGAAAGGTCAAATGAATCACGCATTAAATAATCCCGGTGAATGATCAATTTTCCATCCTTTATTTCCATGTAAGGCCAAAAAGTGATTCTCAAAAGATACACGATGGCAGCAGGGAAGTAAATAACTTTCAAAAGTATATCGAAAAAAATTTCCCGGTCAGCAACGGAATGAAAAGCATTCCAGTACATGAATACAAGAAATGTTATGTGTGCAAGATAAATAAACGAACTTCTCCTAACTTTTAGGTTCATCATATCCGTATCGTATGTGCTCACTGTCGCCCTGCTCTTTGTACTGATCTGATGTGTTCTTCAGTGTTTCTTTCCGACAACTCATCTTATTATTCTATTCATTTTTTCAATTATGATTTCTAGCCGCTCATCAGCTGTTTCATAAAATAGATGTGCAGGAATAACACTTCGTATTTTTTCATCACCCAGCATTTTACCGACACATTCTTTCAAGTAACTCCTTACATCCTGTTCCGCAGCAAGAACTTGATCAGCCACATTTGAAACATAGTTGAAGATATACAGGATGTCCTCGAAATCATGACTGGCATAAAGATCGGTTATGCCGCGATCAAAAAATGCTTCCATCTTCGAGGCTAAAAAATAGGGCAAAGGCATTAGTTGAATTTTTATTTCGTCCAAATCATAACGCAGTGCTTTTGTAAAGCCCGGCATAAACCAGCGGTTCGTTGGAGCCCAACCAACTGCCTGAGTGGACATCACATCGACTAAAAGATCATCCAACCTAAACCTACAAATTACATTGTCCTCATGTGATTGATTAAAACCTTTCCTTGATAGATTTTCCCTCAACTCTTCTAATCTGCTTGTCGTAGTAATTTGAAAAGTTAAGTCAATGTCCTTAGTAGGGCGAATATCTTCCGCAGCAGGATCATCAATGTAAAGGCTCACAACCGCTCCTCCCACAAAAACCACTTCCTTGTTTAACTCATCCAAGGCGTGCGCTACTTTGATGGTGGCTTTGCGGTTGATGATTTGATTTTTCAACTTATTCTCTTTCTTAAAAGGTCTATAGCAAGGTTTTTCTCTCTTGCTTTTCCTACCCGTAACGCATCAACCAGCGCGAGTAATTCATAAAGTTCCTGGTCTTGCTCGATTATAGGGAGAATAGCACTAAACAAGGGTTCTATTCCATGCCCGCGCACATTCCCTTTCGCGTAGGGCCACACATATTGTTCATTACTTTGTATTAAGCGCTTGAGTGGAGCAGCACTATGGGCAGTCGGGATACCCCGTGTTACATTGCCCGGGTGTTGAGGAAACATGTATGGGATACCGTATTGCAATAATTCCATCAATGGCTGGCGAGCCACTTTTCTTCCCCTTTCAAACAGGAGTCGTGCATAACCCGATCGTGCTAATGACTCACTGACCTCTGACTGACTCATTGCCAGTGCTTTGGCAATGGAAATTTGAGTCCAGGGATTGCCCTCCTCTAATACCAGTTTGAGGAGTAGTACTACATCCTGGGGACGCATGGCAGGTATGGCGCTTTTTCTTTTCATTATTGCATATCGCGATACGCAATATTATAACATTATTATCAATATATCAATTAGTTATACTGTACTATTGCATATCGCGATATGCGATATGCACAATCCCAGTACCTTTACTTTCTTCTCTAGTTCAGAATCTAGTTAATCTCCAGGATATTGGCGGGATAATGCTGAGCAGCCAATTTGTTTCTTTGCAATTGAGTTGTGTCATAAACCTCATCTTCTGCATAATGAACGTTAAAGTTTTCGACTAGCCATTCATCTCTTAACTCTTTTACAATCGAAATCACTTGATCAAATGCAGTAGCATATCGTTCGTAGGTAGTCTCATTATCTACCTTAAAAAGGATCACTCCGTTCTTTCCGTTTTCCTTAAAAAATGACTTCATACTTTCATGAAACTCTATAGCATCATTTTCTCGGTCATCGATAAAAATAATATCGTTTTCAATGTTCAAGAGTAGTGTTACTTCACCATCAACCTCATTTAATACTTGTAAATAATCCTCTTCAGGATTTCGTACTAGTTGATATAGGCTAGTGGAACTCCGATAAAGAGACTTGGAACTATCTGTTGTTGCTAAGTAAACGCTCCGAAATCCATTTTTCCACAATTCTCCTTTAAGCCTTTTGACAAACTCCATTTTCATCGATTTATCAATCCGAAGGTTCCACTTCAGGTTAAATCTGTCAAATTCATCTACCTTAATTCCTTCTACTTTTATGTAATTAGAAATCTCATTGAAGGAAACCTCTTTGGCCGGTCCGTCATAATCCCTTGTCATGATTAATGGTATACTATCAGTATAGTTTTTCGAGTATCCTAAATAGATTTCTCTCACCAGGCTTTTTCTCCCAAGCTGAATCCCATTTTTTAATACAGGTAAATCAACATTCATATGGTAACCTATTGTTTGCCTCAAAAACAAATTGTTGATTCTCTTGTATGGAAGAATATTTATAACTCCGAAACCCATAGCAACAATAGAAATGGAAAGGAATACCCCTATCATCCAAGGTATAATTGAATTCTTAAATACCAATCGTAACCGTAACCATTGATGTAGATATAATACTAGAGGCATTAGTATGAGGAGAATAAGGTAATCTGGAAAGAGATTAAATTCCAAAAACAAACCTAGTTCAGTACACACATAAAACAAGATTCCCATCTTGGTAAACCAAAAAATAAAATACCATGAAAATGATACCTTATCGTGAAAAATGATTGCCTTGTTATAACCGCTAATGTTTCTTAGTGTTGATGATCGCCTAATCCAATGATTGGAAATTGTTGTGAAGGAGAAAATACATGCGAGGTAGGCAAAGAAAACATTATAGAAATAATTTTCAGCAGGTGAAATAACCAAAAAATCCTCTTCGTTCAACCAAAAACTATAACAACGAAGTGTTTCCTTGATTACCGTAAAGATTGAATAGAAGGAGAATGAAAGGATAAGCCAATAAAAAGTTCCTATGGTCAACTTCCTTTTATCAAGGTTCAGTGCTGCTAACGAAATGGTAGGTTTAAGAAAACCCTTCTTTAATGACATGGTGGCCATTTTAATACTGTGTCACTAGCGAAGATAATTTAAAAATCGGAGGATGACATCTCTATTTTTTGAAGCAGCGAGACATCAAATGAATCACGCATTAAATAATCGCGATGAATGATTAATCTTACTCTGCTTACACAGAAGCAGATAGAAAATCTGAAAACTTGGTATGTGGTTTACTGATAATATCGTCCACTATTTTTTCCATTTCCGATGGCTCAATGATTTTGAAGGTATCCTTTGCGGATTGATGAAAATTATTGAATACACTTTCCTGTTCGGAGCCCTTTTCCGGTTTATTTACAACAACTTTATAAATCCCCTTCTTTAAGTCCTTGCTCGTTTCGAATTTGTGAAGATGTTTTACCATTACTTCAAACTCATAAATGTGGTCTACTACAGTTTTTGTTGAGGTAGTAAAGTCGATGGACTGAACGGCTTCGATCGCTCCATTTTTAGTAATCAAAGTGATGGTGGCAGGTTTTAAAATTCCTTTGATCAATTGTGGCGTAATCACATAATCAACATCTGCTTTCTCCGATAACTCAGGTATTGACAATTTTTCCTTTATCAGGGAATGGAAAGTGGTGTGTTTGATCTTCTTCTCTTTGGATGGAAAACTTTCCCCAACATACAATTCAAAAAGCTTTTCAAAAGTTGATTCCGAAGGTTCCACAGCAATTGGTTTAGGGGCCGAAAACTGAATTACACCTTTCGAGTACTTACTGAGATACTGAATGTATTGATCGGTTAATGCTTCATGGATTTCAAACAGCCCCTTTTCATTCAGCGCGATTACATCGTTTGCCTTTTGAACCTTATTCTGGAACAATGTGAGTGTGTGCTCCAATAGTTTTTTAATATCAGTACCGGCAAGTTTTTCGGCTACCGAAATTTTCGTTTCGGAAAAGGCCAACCAACTCTTCTTTTTGGTAAAAAGCAATAGACCACCCGTCAGCTTTTCGGAAGAAACGCTATTGGTTTGAAAATAAACAGAGGAGATAAAAGCTTTCATTTTGTTAATGCTTGGTAATTGACAACAAAAGTTCAGTTCTAATAGTGTCTAAGCGTGGTTGATCTTGTAAAAAAGACACCACCCTTTACTTTAGGCCATCCGGAATGGCCCATTCTTCCGGAAGTTGCGCAAATGCATCATCTATTGTGCTTTCAATTTCTTCAGCGGCACAATTTACTATTTTTTCAGCTATAGAAACACGGTCTTGTTCAGGAATGTAGTGTATGATACTTTTAAAGTACATTGTCCTCGCCAGATTGTCCCTTGTCTCTAGCGGCCATTGAACATTAAAAGTCCTAAGCCCACGCTGACCATGAAAGGCAAAGGCATGGTCAAATGCATTAATTTGTATTCCATCGAAATGATTCCTGGTAAGGAGGTTAAAATTTTCATTTCTCCCCCGGTCGGTATTGGCAGTCCATAAATCAAAAAAAGCGATGCGGATCAGGTCATCCGGATTGAGGTATTTATTAAATTCATACTTGGTGTTCACCAGTTCCAACCCTGAAACCAGGTTGCTACCGGTGAGTTCTTTTGAACCGAAGCAAACCACACCGGGCTTTGCATACTTTTTATTGATATGTAGTTGTGTTGGATCAAATGAATCTTTCAGTATAGTAACCAACGCAATTTCTGGTGTAGGAATGTCAAGCTTTCGCAACAGATAATGGCAAATGATTTCGTATACCAAAAAATCAATTTCTTGTTTGTTGAGGGAATGACTGGAACGATACTTACAGTAATAAACCTGATCATCATTGCAGAGAAATTTCATTGGACTGTGGCCGTCCGTTGGAATCTCTTCCAAAAGTGTTATTGTATGTACTGCATTAATGGCCACTGCGCTTTTTCTTTAAGTAGGAAGATTCCCCCTCCGCAGCCAATGCCAACTTATCCTCCACAGCTTTGGCGTAGGAGAACTCCTCCCCTTTAATTTTCAACTCTCCTCTAAACGCCTTTTGGCTTAAACTTCCATACAAAGTCTCTAATTCATTTAAACTTTGCTGGTATTGGGTTTTAAGGGCTTCTGTTTTTTCTACGATGTGGGCAAATTGGGTTTGGAGTGTGATGTCTGGAACAATGATAGGCAGACATTTAATGTCATTAAAAGTTAGACCTGCTTTGACTGCTGATCTATTCCTCTTTTGGATAGCTGAATTTCCAAAAGGCATAAAATAATAATAAGCAGCATATGTTGGATTAACCTTTTTGTTAAGTCGAATAAGAGCAATATGTTGGTTAATAAAAGCCTCTCCAAAATTCTTAGGAACAACTGCTGTTCTTCCTAAATCCGCTGTTATTGTGATAAGAAGGTCACCTTCTTGTACTCTAGTTCTAATAGCTTCTTGTGTTTTTGGAGCGTCAACATACTGCATATCATCTGTTCTCAAAGTACCCTTCCAAACATTCTGTATTCTCAGAAATTTTGCTCCTGAATTAGTGTAATATTGTGCCCAACCTCTTGAACCACTGGTCAGAAAATCAATATAATCCGATAATTTCTCAAACTTCACTTTTCTCATTACTTCTGTACTTCCAAACATCTCCAAAAAAGTGCTTTTCAAAAATTCATCCAGCAGGCGGATGCTTTTTTTGCGTTGGGTTATCAGATTTTCAGCTTTGCTTAAGAGGTTAGCAATGTGGAGTTGGTCGCTCACACTTATCACAGGAACTTCCAATTCATCTAAAGCTTTTCTACTTATGTGCGGAATAGTCGCACCAGTAGTTTTGCTTCTTAAATATTGATACTGCGATTGAAGGAATATCCCAATAAAAGTTGTTGAGTACAAATCCGGTTTCTTTTTTCGTAACAATGCAATTGTACTTCCAATATATCCTGACTTTCCGTAACCAATTGTTCCGGCATTAGCACCATCCCACGCAATCAAAACATCATCTTCATTTGCAAATACACCAGATTTCTCGTTGGTGAATTTAGGACTAGTGTCATTACGCAAATCATCAATTTGCAATACTCTGATTGAACTTTCATCAGGAGTATCGACAAAAGAAGGCTTTTTTCCTTTCTTGACTTCAATGATATTTTTAAGTTTTTCAAACTTCATTTCACCAACTCTTTTAACTCAGCCAATCCTTTTTGAATACTGGCTTCAATACTTTCCAATTTCCCAAAAATCATATTCGGCTTTTCATACACCACTTCCTCATACACTTGTTCTTTATAGGTGCTTAAGTTCAGGTCGTAGCTGTTTTCTACAATTTCCTTTTTGGGCACCATAAAGTATTTCTGCTTTCGGTCGTTGTCCTTCTTCGCATCCCTTGTTTTGTAGCGTTGCACAATGTCGGGGAGGTCGCTCTCCGTAATCTTATTTCGTTTGTCGTCCAACGTGTAGCCGTCTGCCTGCATGTCGTAAAACCAAACGTTGTTGGTTTCACCACTTTTGGTAAAAATCAGAATGGCAGTGCTTACACCAGCGTATGGTTTAAACACTCCGCTGGGCACGGCTATCACGGCTTTCAATTCTGCTTTTTCAATAATCAATTTGCGCACCGCTTCAAATGCTTTTCCTGAATTTTGGATCACACCACTCGGCACAATCACGGCTGCGGTTCCGCCCATTTTCAGCATGGTAAAAATGCGTTCTACAAA
>JBGTGG010000159.1:0-9055 GCA_041746855.1 Cyclobacteriaceae bacterium
AAGGCTTCTTGAAAGCTTGACGATTCTAGCCATCTTATTTTACATGGTGAAGAACAAAAATATTCAATTTCGTATCTTTATTAATAAGTATAAAGATACATTTATTATATAGTAAATACTTATATATTTATATACAAAATAATTTTTATGAAAATTCTAAGAAAAAATGTCGACTTGGATATTCAGACAATTGCGGTCTTGCAAATTGAAGCCACATTAAAAGGGCATGGTTCGCTTAAGCCTTATCTGGAGGAGTTATTAAAAGAAGTTGCTGCTAAGGCAGCTAAGGGGAAACCGAAGGTTTATGCTTCAATTGTGAAGAAAAAAGTCGAAAAAGGAGTAAGTAAAAGGATTAGAAAAGGCTAGCGCTTTTTTCTTTTGCGCTGATTATTTAAGGTTGTAACCATATCACCAGGTTCAATCTTGAAATAGTCACAAATTGAGAAAAGTGTGAGTAAAGAGGGTTCGCTAAGCCCACGCTCTAATCTCGAAATATATGCTCTTTCAAATCCACAGTTATATGCCACCTCAGCTTGGCTAACGCCTTTTTCATGCCTAAGGCTTGACAGCAGTTTACCAAAATGTATTTTAATGTTATACACTTCGGCAAATTCATTTTTTAATATATATTTATGCGAGCACTATAGTGCTCATTTTAACAGAATTTATAAACTATAATAATAAATATTATGAAGGGGATCGCGGATAAAAAACTAAGGCCAATCGAATTGAAATCGGGATTTGTAAGCCAGGCCAGTAATTTAAGAACGGGTTATTTCCACAGGTGGTGTGCGGAACCAGTATATACTGATATAGACCCTGTCATGACAAAAACTTATGGTCTAGTCGAGCTTTCGGATGGGAGTGTTTGCATGGTGGAGCCAATACAAATCAAGTTTATCAATGAATAAAGAAAAGAGTACTTGGGTCCGTAAAACATTGTGTCAGTTATAATTCCTGTAAAAATTTATAGCTTTTTACCGTTAAATCACTGGTTCTGTCTCACCAACTAAAATGCTATGGTGTAAAATTTAGTTGGTGAGCATCTTGCGTTTTATTTAAAGTATAATGGTCTTTCTTCTTTGGTGTTCGTATCGATATCCAGAAATAGTTTTGCCATCGATCTCGCCATAGGTCGTAAACTTAATAGCTTCAAAATTTCTTTAGAATTTCTTTCACCATAAAGATGAATTACAGCTGCTATTTCCTCGAGATTTCCATATTCAAAAACCCGAACTATTACCCATTCGTCAGATTCAATTAATGTTTTGTCTATATCCACTTCATTGATATCCCAAAACAATTCGCGTCTTAACCCTAAATTTTTAAAGTCAATTTGATTTGTAAGTATTGAATTAACTTCCCTCAAAAGTCTCGTGAGTTGCTGAATGAAGTCCTTGCTAGTTACCTCTTGAATTTTATATAAAGGTAACAATGCAATTGTTACCTTTATCTTGCTTTTTAATCCTTTAAATTAAGTATTTCTGAAGTAATCTCCTGACTCTAACTTCCAAATTCTCATCTCTAACGCGGGTTTACGAGCCTCAGGCCGTGCGCCAGCAAAAAGTTATATAATTTATATTATGTTAAGTAGTATTTCCGGAACCTGCCCTAGTCGCAGCCTTTCAGCATAAAAACAACCGTACTACCCTTGTCGCGTTCGCTTGTCACTTCAATACGCCCACCGTTCACTTCCAGCATTTCTTTGCACAGCGCCAGCCCAAAGCCGGTTCCTTTTTCACCTTGCGTGCCAGTGGTGATGCGCACGTGTTGTTTGAATTCGAAAATTTCATCTAGCTGTTCCGCATCCATGCCAATACCGGAGTCTTTCACAAACATGGTAACGGTTTTTCCATCCGCGGAAGCGTTACCACTAACTACAATGTGACCACCGTTGTTCGTGTATTTGATCGCATTGTTAATCAGGTTGCGCAGGATGAGCAACACATGGTTCTTGTCGGCCACTGCACACAATTCCTCCGGCACTTCGTTGGTGATCACAATCCCCTTTTCTTCAGCCGAACTGTGGTAAAACCCCAGCGTGGTGTTGGCCAGTTCTTTTAAGTTGATTTTCTCCGGTTGTACTTTAAAACCTTGCAACTGACTGTGCGACCATTCCAACAGGTTCTCAAGCATTTCGTGCAGCCCACCTACACTTTTATTGAGCTTCGGCACGAGATCATTTAATTCTTCCTGGTTCATCCGGTTTTGCTTAAACAAGTCGAGCAACACGCGTAGGTTTCCGATCGGGCTTCTCAGGTCGTGGCCGATGATTGAAAACAGTTTGTCCTTCGCATCATTGAGTTCTTCCAACTTCGTGTTCTGCACCTGGATGGCATCGTTCATCCGTTGCAATTCTTTATTGGCGCCTTTGCGTTGGTAGTTGCTGTAGAGGATGAACCCAAGAATAGCCAGAAGCAATACCATGCCCAATACAAAAAGAAAAATGATCAATTGTTTTTCTTTGCGGGCAGCCGCCTTTTCAATTTCCAATTCTGAAATTTTTGCTTGTTGGCGTTGTTCCTCCAACCGGTTTTTATAAAACAAAGCTTTTTGAGAAACCTCCCCGTTTAACAGCGAGTCCTTTAAAAAAGAGTATGCCTGAAAGAATGCAAGTGCCTGACGGGGGTCGTTCAACGCCTCATAACATTTGGCCAGCCCCAGATAAGCATCTTTCTTCACTCCTTTTATTTGTAACATCCGGGATTCAACAACAGCTTCTTCATAAAATTTCAATGCCTTTCGCACCACTCCTTTTTTCAAATACGCTTCTCCGATCAATACTTTATTGTAGGCGTGCACTACTTTGTCGTTTGCCTGGTTAGCGTATTCGTTGGAAAGTGTAAGCACATGGATCGCGGTGTCATACTGCCCCATAGCATTATAGAAAATACCTTTTGAATTATAGTTGTACGCCAGCAACTGCAAATTATTGATTTCTTTCGCGATACGAATGCCTTCATTCGCCATCTGCATACCCTTCTGCGTATTCTTTCCTGTGATGCCATAGATCCAGGTGATGCTACCATACTGTGCAGCAATCATTTTTTTGTCTTGCTTCTGTTTAAAAATCTTGAGCGCGATTAATTGGTATTCAAGCGCTTCATCGTATTGCTTAAGTCCGAAGGTGTAAACATTACCCAGATTCCGATAGGCGGTGGCAAGCAACACTGAATCTTTTATGGCCATTCGGTTTATGCGAATGGATTCAGAACCGCTTTCTACCGAAGCTGCATAGTTGCCCAAGCGGAACTCACACTCCGATAAAAGGTTCAAAAGATAAATTTCAGTTTTAATATTTTCTGTAGCCCGCGCTTCCACCAGGGCTTGTTCACAAATATCACGGGCATACTCTACATCGGAAGTCATGTTGGCTTGAATCTCCTGAATGAATTTCTCAGTACTACTGTCGGAATGAATTTGCTGATACGCTACCGCACGTGAACAGGCCGCTGCAATCAGCAGGATCCATAAACATGCGGAAAATGGTTTAGGCGAAATCATTCAACAAGATAAAATAAACGGAAGCAAGGCACGAATTCCTCAGGATTTTATATGCAGGTCAACTGATAAAGTCGCTATTTTACAGGCAAGGCACCGAGGGTTGGCGACAAATAATTAACCAACGGACCTTGTTGCAGCAATTCTGCATACGCCAAAAATTCTATGTACGCTCCGTAAATTTCCTGCTTCAACCGGGCGGTAATCTCGTTGGATTTGATCACGTTGTTTTCAAGCCGAACGGTCGCCATGGGATTTCCTTTTTGTTGTTGCAACGATGCGCCCAGCTCATCGAGCTTCAACGCTTCAAACTGAAGCTTCACATTTCTATACCGGCTGATCAGGTTTTTAATTTTCGCATGCATCAGCGCCCGGCCACTTTCCTGTGCGTCTTTTGCACGCATTAGATCCCCTTCTGCTTCAATGATGTCAAGTTGGCGTTTGGCCATATCTCCTTTGTTGGGATTAAAAACAGGAATGGTCACCCCCAGCGAAATGCTCCACGGACTGCGGTCTTGTTCAGAACGAAAAGGTTGATATTGCGTTTGTAAAAAACCAACGTTGATATTCGATTTTTCCAACAGCCATTCATCGTTGGCCATCGTCACTTTCTTTTCCCGATACGCGACTTCACCATTCACGCCACTGTCCATATTAAAAATACTATCCACAACAGCTTCTAACCGGTCTATTTCCAGCAACGATTCGGAAGTCCAGCCAATGGCAGCGAATTGGTTGTTGGAAAGCAGCGCCTCTACCCGACTCTGTTGATCAACAATTTTAAATTGTATTTCTTCCTGTTCAATAATTTTTTCCATCTGGCTCAATTTCAATTTCACATAATCGTTGGCATCAAAATAATCAGAGAAGCGCTGGGCTTCCAGAATCTTAATCATGTTTTGATTAACACGGCTTTCATCTTCTTTCAATTTTTTTAGCTCAGTCCAGTATGCCCACTGGATGATCAGTTGGTAGCGGTTCAGCAACGATTCCTTCACCTTTCTGTTTTGGTCGAGTTGCAATACTTCCTGATAGGTTTTGAAATATTGGTTGTTCCGTTTTAGCTCCCACGGATTGGCCGGATTCATCCGCAACGCATAATCCTGACGTTGGGGATCGAGCTGGTTGCTTTCGGTACGAAACTCCATCCTGCGCACCATCGACAACCGATACGGGTTGGTATTCAAATAGGCGTTCTGATTTGAGAATGCCTTTATTGCGGGTTCATCCCATACCCCTGCCAGAAAATCTTCCAGGGTAATTTGCGCCTGCGCGAAAGACGAAAGGAAAAAGAAAAGTAAAACAGAAACGATGCGCATAGGTTACCGGATCAATACCTTTTCTCCATTCGATAAAAAATTATCAGCAGGAACTTCAATAAACACCTGCTGGCCAAACGCTTTTGTAGCGGTTGACTTTTGTAAAATTTCCGGCAGTTCATTGACCGATCCATAACCAATTACTTTTCCGGTAATGGAATTCCTGCGTTGGTCATAGGAAGACACCGTTACTTCCATTCCAATGGAATAGCGTTGGGCATTTATACCAACCAGATAAGCGACAACCGTAGTGGGCCGGATCGGATTGATGGCCAACAAAGGCGTAAATGCATCTACTTGTTCCCCTGGTTTTACATACACATTTTTAACAACACCAGGCGCAGTGGCCACCTTGATGAGTTTCGACTTTTCAGTTTCCAAGAGGTTCAGCTCGCTCTCCAGCAATACAATTTGGTTTTCGAGCAAGTGTTGTTCTGTGGTGCTTTCCTGCTGCACATCTGCAATTTTTATACTCATGGCTTGCAGGTGTTTTTGTTTTTGCTGTTGCAGGGAATTGATTTTGATCATGAGCGGATGCTCTTCGGTTGCTTTCTGTTCTTTCCCGAATTCTTTTGTCAGGGCTTCATTTATTTTCATCTCGCTGGTGGACTGGGAAATCTCTGCATCCAACTCTTCGAGCACAATACTGTTTTGTGCTTTGATGTACGAGATCTCTGCATTTGCCAGCTTTGCTTTTTCTGCGCGCTCTGATTTATAGACTGCAATGCGGTTGATGAGCCTGGCCATTTCCATTTCCAGTCCATCACTGGTAAGTTCAATTAACGGGTCGCCCGTTTTTACCTGCATGCCCGGCACCACCTGCACAGATTTTACCAAAGCCGATTTTTCGGAATTGATTTTATACTCCGTGGTTTGCGCCACGCCTATGGAGGCTTCCCCACTCCCTTTGAAATACTTGCCGCTGATGTACAGCATCGCTACCAGCATCAGCGCGATTAAAAGATAGAACCAATTGAAACGTGTGTTCATCAGCCGGGGATTACTTCGTTGGAGGATATTCTGATTTGGGTGATCCCATCAAATTCTTTTAGCGTTTTCATAAACGCTTCTTTGGAGACCGTGGGTTTTAATGAAATGGCATATTGATAGCGGGTTGCATTTTCTTTGTTTACCAGTATCGTGACCACACGAAAATCACGACAGTTGTCTGCGATCACCTTCACCAATGCATCATATCGGTTGTTATCCTGAAGGGTAAAAAACAAATTGCTATGATGGCCATAACTTCGAAACGGTGAAAAGTGCAACAGTGCCGCCACCAAACAAAACAAAATAGATCCCACAAAGGAAATGGTAAACCCATACACACCTATTGCCAGTCCGGTGCTTAGTGCAGCAAACAAAAACAACACATCGCGCGGATCATCGATGCGGGTACGAAACCGGATAATCGCCATCGCACCAAACACCCCCAGTCCTCTTGCCAAACTATCACCGATCGCCATCATCACCAACGTGGTCACCACCGCTCCCAACACCAGCGATTGGAAAAAATTCTTTGGATAATAGTCCCCGGTAAACGTGAGTTTGTGGGTGATGGCAATCAACGATGCCAGGAGAAATGCCCACAAAAAAGAATAGGTAATATTGATCAACTGAGGATACTCATATACCGGTTGATCAGGAAATAATTCGAACATGTAGTGTTATTTCGATTCGTTATTTAATTATTTGATTGGCCCGGAGTAGGCGTAAGTGCATCCCACGTTGGTCCGCCATTGGACGTTCTCCCCCACGATATATTTTCATTCTGCGGACCGAACGTGTAGGTATCAATGGCCCGTCCATCAATGTAAAACAAACCAACATCCTCCCCTGCTGCATTCAAACTAAAATTCAGGTGCAATACACCCTGATCGGTTTGGCCATCGGCCCACAGCACCAGAAATCCACCGGCAGGAATGGTGGTGGCAGCCGGATCGGAAGACGGGATTTTATCCCGAAAAGGATCGTCATTTTTGTCGGATAAATACATCCCTGCAATATTGATTGGTGTTGCCCCGGTATTATGGATTTCGATCCAGTCGTCAAACTCATCCGTGCCACTATCCGTGTCGGGGCAACAGCTTGTATTGCTGGCCATAAACTCGTTGATCACTAATTGTGGTAATGGATCGGTGTTTAATAAGTAGTCGTCTGTATTCTCCGGTGCGGTAGCGGGCTTGAATGTTGTTTTTCCATTTGTGCCTTTTGCTTCCACATAGTACTCCACTTTTCCAACGGTTGCCATGCCGGGAATCGTGCCGGTATACACATTCCCGCTCAATGCCATATTCACAGAAGTAAATTCACCACCATTAAAGCGATAGAATAGTTTTACTGTGGCAATATCCGCGTTTGAAACCAACAGTGCGGTCACGACCACCGCCTGGTTCAATCCGGGAACAAGCGGAGCGCGTGAAATGGTATTGATGGCCGGGGCATTCTCCTCACCGTTTGTGATGCCTTTGGTTGTAGTACCGGAGATTTTCCATTGTGGGGAACCATCCGGAAACCGACCGTACGATTGTCCATTGTCAAGGCTGGGAAACTCTACCCGATCGATCAACGTGCCGGAAGCATTTTCCAACGAGACTGTTTCACCAGCGGAAGCCAATCTAAAATTTGTATTGAGCCCAACGCCCAGGTCGTTGCACAGCAAGACCAAAAACCCCTTGGCGGGAACGGTAATTCCTGAAGGTAATGTGTATTGGTTGCCATCATCCGAAATGGTAAAACCGCTAATATCTTTTGTCGTCTCCAGGGCATTGTAGAGTTCGATCCAATCGTCACCGGAAGCGTAGATCTCATTGATAAACAGGCCTTCTTCCACGATGGGCCGTTCATCATCTCCACCACACGCAGCGATGAAGAGTAACGCGATGAGCGACAGAAAGCTGAAAAACCGATTGATTTTTGAAACCACGAACATGAATTAAAAATAAAGTAAACATTAAATAATTCGAAATATAGCGATGCCAGGACACTTTTTGATGATATATGCGAGTCGAAAGTTGGGAACGTTGAATTTGAACTAATAGCCTGTTGTAATTGATAGATTTGTCCACCTAATCGCTTTCTCCATTACTGGTAATTATGTAATAGGGAAGACTTTATCGTGTTAAATATTCTTTAAAACGACCCTTTCATGGAAGGTTCTAATCAGAGTTTATGCTTTTTTCGATGCCTTTAATGCTTTCCGTTCCAATAAGTTTATCCCACCAGGTAAAATTTAGGCCAAAGTTTGTTCTTAACTCCTCATGATGGAGGTCATGGTGTGATGAACCAATAATATACTTTTGAATGCTTGAGGAATATACTTCATACCCACTATGATTGACCACTGCGAAAAACGTAAGGATGATAAAGACTGTCGCCATCATTGCGGGATGGATTGGGAGCACGAAAATTAGGATGGCAAAAAAAATAAACTGAAAAAAAGCCTCAAGGGGATGAAATGAAAAAGCTGTAAAAACGGTTGGCATTACACTAGTGTGATGTGCTTTGTGTATATACTTGAATATCCTAGGTGTATGCATCCACCGATGTAACCAGTAATAATATGTTTCATATAACGCCAACACGAGTACCGGACTGAAAAAAAAGTAGAGCAATGAATACTCATCACGATTTATGTAAATAGCGGTTAGGCTATGTTGATACGCTAGGAAACATACTGTACAAATACATGCGAAAGTAAGGGATGAAAGAAACGACCATTTAATTTCCCGCTTAATCTGAACTGAATTCGCAACAAAAGAATTTCGTAGCTTTTTGCCGAAAAGACTTAACAATTTTTGATAAAAAATAGAAACAATCAAATACCGTCCGAAGATCACAACCACAAGTGAAGTCAAAAAAAGGACTATCAAAGCCGGGTTACTCCAAAATCTTGAATCTAGGAAATAAAACATTACCTCTATTTGTTTTAGAAACAACACTAGACTTTAAATGTTCATATGGTAAGAACTTATCCTAATGAAATAGGAAGATTTACCCACCCTATCGTGGAACGCGGGCAGGTTTAATAGAATAATTGAGAACATGATTACCTTTGAATGCAATCAAAAACAGAACTGGTGAATTCAGAAGCATATATCATTGACGGCATTCGTACCCCTTTCGGGAATTTTGGTGGATCATTGGCAACCATCCGCACCGATGATTTAGCAGCGCTGGTGATCAACGCCCTGATGGAGCGAAACCCGGCTATACCGAAAGAAGCCATCGATGAT
>JBGTGG010000160.1:0-5731 GCA_041746855.1 Cyclobacteriaceae bacterium
ATTAAATCACCGGTCAGTAATAACTCCAAAGCTTTTCCTCTTCCAATTAGTTGCGTCAAGCGTTGCGTTCCGCCATAACCGGGTATGATACCCAGGTTTACTTCCGGTTGGCCAAATTTTGAATTGGTTGTGGCAATGCGCATGTGGCAAGCCATCGCGAGTTCGCATCCGCCTCCTAAAGCAAAACCATTTACTGCGGCAATAACAGGAATCGGACTGTCTTCAATGGATTTGAATAATTGCTGGCCATCGCGCGCCAGTTTTTCTGCTTCGGTCCGGTTTAAAGAGGAAAGCTCTTTAATATCCGCCCCCGCAACAAAAGCTTTATCGCCTTCCCCGGTAAGGATGACACCCGCGATGTGGTTTTTATTACTGATCTCACCCACACATTTTCGGAGTTCATCCAGTGTTTCCAGGTTGAGCGCATTTAGCGCCTGAGGTCTTGCAACCGTTATTGTCATCACATTTTTCTCCTCAGTTACAGTCAGGTTATGAAAGGTTGACATACCGTATGATTTTTTAATTGCAATATACTATTTACTGGCAAGAAGAAGTTTCATAAATCAATTGAGATTTAGGAGGTATTCCGGGTCGACCCGCGTCCAAGAACGGTTATATTTAAAAAAATTAAGTTGTCCCCTTGGTCAGGGATAAGCCCGGCAATGAAATATTTTATAGAACCACCCTTTTACAAAAGATTTAATTGACAAACTCTCTATTGATAATTTTATGTTCGTTTCATTAGTTGCAATACACACTATTCTTTTGAAGAATAAATAAACAATTCGTTTGGTTGCCTGTTAAATGCAAACGAGTGCAATATATTTTTTTATTCCTGATGATGGTTAAGGAATATTTCTCCACTCAACCATTAGTCAAATACTTAAATACTTTTGCGGAAAATACTGTTTACTTATAGGCTTTTAAAAGCATGTAGAGCGAAGTCAATTAATTTTGAAAGAGATTTTATGAGAAGTATTGTATCCCTTGTTTTCGTGTTGGTATTCTCAAGTATGGGATTAGCTCAAACGTCCAGTAATAATGGTAACTGGACAACGGGTGCAAACTGGTCAGGAGGCTCCGTACCAAATGGATGGACAACTATTAACGTTGGTCATACAATGACTAGAAGTGGGAATTATAGTGTACAGGGTACAATAAATGTTCAAGCATCTGGTACATTGACTTTGACTGGAAATATTACTGTAACGGGAGGCTCGACTATCAATGTTTATGGTAATTTAACGATAAACGGTGATTTGACTTTGAATAGTAATTTCGTTGTCCACCCTGGTGGAAAAGTGACTGTAAATGGAACTGTATATGTAAACAATTCAAATTACTTGACGATAGGTACGAATGTGGCGTCACCTCCCTTTGCAGAAATGGCCATTACAGGAAACCTGGTTTCGCAAAGTAGTGGGGATATTAGAGTAAGGAGAAATGGAAGGTTAGCTATTTTTGGCAATTTTTCAAGTTCATCTAGTGGAGGCACACTTATTACCCTCGACCCAGGCGGAATGGTTTATGTAGGCGGAACTACCACCTTCACAGGTGGAGGCGATCACCTAACCAATAACAATACTACATCGCCTTATGGGTTTTATACAGATGGAGCAGTTACGTATACAGGTGGTGGTGCTGGTTCAAATGGGAGTGCTGGAGCTAATTCCGTTCAAAATGTTAATACAATGCAAGGGGAAGCAGGGGATTTTTTCAACTGGGTGTCAAATTTACCTGCAAGTCCTCTACCTGTAGAACTTTTGCATTTTTATCTTGAAAAAAGCGATGCAGAAGTAACATTGCACTGGGCTACAGCTTCCGAACTAAATTTTGATCGCTTTGTGATTGAGAAAACCCGTGACGGAAAAACGTTTGTTGAACTTGGAGAACGTGATGGTGCCGGTATCAGTACTTCAAGAATTGATTATTCTTTTACTGATAACCAACCCTTATTGGGACGATCGTATTACCGATTAAAAGCAATAGACTTTGATGGATATACAGAATACTTTGGAGTTGTTACTGTAAATTTTGAAGGTGCAGAACAGGTTATTGTTGCTCCAAATCCTGCGGTTGGTAACGATGTGAAATTTCAATTGAATTACTCCACGGAAGGAGCATTATACTGCATAGTACTAAATGCATCGGGTGATCAGGTATTTTCTTCTTTGATCCAGCCTAATGGTTTTGATAGTGAATACACGATTGGTAAAACATTAACATCAGGTTTATATTTCCTGATCGTGCAACAAGGGCAAGAAAGAAAAATGGTGCGCTTCGCGGTGTACTAGAGGCATCGCAAAAGTTAGCCCTTTAGGCGTCTGACCGCTTCGAGCGGTCTGACGCCTAATCAACCAGTGCCGGCAAATTCGTAAGAATATCCTCCGTCATTTCTTTCAATCCAAATTTATTTTCCCAGCCCCAATCGCCACGCGCACGTGAGTCGTCAATTGAGTTTGGCCAGCTATCGGCTATCGCCTGACGAAAATCGGGATTATAGCTAATCTCAAAATCAGGTATGTGCTTTTTGATTTCCGCAGCAATCTCTTGCGGACTAAAGCTCATGGCAGAAACATTGTAACTCGAACGCACCTTGATTTTTTCTTTGGATGCTTCCATCAAATCCAGTGTAGCTTTTACCGCATCGTCCATGTACATCATGGGTAAATAGGTATCGGCTTTTAAAAAGCATTCGTATTTTTTTTCTTGCAATGCCTTAAAGAAAATATCCACAGCATAATCGGTAGTACCACCGCCCGGTTTTGATTTATAACCGATCAATCCCGGATAACGGAGACTGCGTACGTCCACTCCTTTGTTTCTGAAATACCAATCACACCAACGTTCCCCTGCTTGCTTCGAGATTCCATAAATCGTGGAGGGATCCATGGTGGTATCTTGCGGTGTCATGTCCATCGGAGTATTTGGGCCAAAAACAGCAATTGAACTTGGCCAATAGACTTTTTCGATATTAAATTCAACTGCCGCATCCAACACATGAATGAGTCCGTCCATATTAAGCTGCCAGGCAAATTTTGGATTTTTCTCCCCGGTAGCGGAGAGCAATGCAGCCAGATGATAGATCTGTGTGATGTTATTCTTCTGAATGAGTTCGAAAAGATTATTTTGCTTGAGAACATCCAGGATTTCGAAATTTCCTTTTGCTAAAATACCTTCCGGGTCTTTAATATCGGTGGCGATCACATTCTCCATCCCGTACAAATTCCACAATCCCTGCGTTAATTCAGAGCCCAACTGGCCACTCGCTCCAATGATTAGAATTTTCTGCTGCTTCATACCCCGATATTCAAGGCGCAAAGTAAAGAAAAATATTAATCGCAATCGATTGATCAGGCATCAATTACTGGATATCGATTAACTTTGACGCCTGACTTCAATTTCAAAAGCATGTATACAACTTTACAACCTCATTTAGAAAAAGAATTAAACAACATCCGTGAAGCGGGCCTCTATAAAAAGGAACGCATCATTATCACACCTCAAGGTGCTGATATCAAAACGCAAGACGGGAAATCAGTTATCAATTTTTGTGCAAACAATTACCTCGGGCTTTCTTCGCACCCACGCGTTATCGAGGCTGCAAAAAAAGCAATTGATACGCATGGCTATGGAATGTCTTCGGTGCGGTTTATTTGTGGAACCCAGGATATTCACAAAGAACTCGAGAAAAAGATTTCCGATTTCCTCGGAATGGAAGATACCATATTATATGCCGCGGCATTTGACGCAAACGGAGGAGTGTTTGAACCCTTGCTTGGTGCGGAAGATGCTATTATTTCGGATGAGTTGAACCACGCTTCCATAATTGATGGAGTTCGCTTGTGCAAGGCGATGCGCTATCGCTATAAGCACAACAACATGGAAGACCTGGAAGAACAATTGAAAGATGCGCGTGCAAAAGGTGCAAAGCAGATTATGATTGTTACCGATGGCGCCTTCTCCATGGACGGCACGATTGCACGCTTGGATTTGATTTGTGATCTCGCGGATAAATATCAGGCGTTGGTTATGAGCGATGAATGTCACTCAACAGGTTTTCTTGGCAAGACAGGAAGAGGTGTACATGAATATAGAAATGTAATGGGACGCGTTGATATCATCACCGGCACATTAGGGAAAGCATTGGGCGGTGCATCTGGTGGATTTACGTCTGCGAAAAAAGAAGTCATTGAAATCTTGCGCCAGCGTTCACGACCGTATTTGTTTTCGAATACATTGGCACCATCGATCACCGGAGCATCCATTGAAGTCTTTAACATGCTCTCAGAAGCGACTACCTTACGGGACAAGCTCGAAGAAAACACAAAATACTTCCGCACCGAAATGACGAAAGCAGGATTTGATATTAAGCCCGGTGAGCACCCGATTGTCCCGATCATGTTATACGAAGCACCATTGGCACAAGAGTTTGCTGATAAGTTATTGGAAAAAGGAATTTATGTGATCGGGTTTTTCTTTCCGGTAGTAGCGAAAGGACAAGCCCGTATCCGCGTTCAACTTTCAGCAGCACATGAGCGCCATCATTTGGATAAAGCGATTGCAGCGTTTACGGAAGTGGGGAAAGAGTTGGGGGTTTTGAAGTGATTTGATTCCTTAAGAGTTGTTCTTAATATGTTAAATAAAATCTTTGTTTGTGTTTTAGCATTCACTTGTCATACAATTAGTTCGTTGGGACAAGACGATAAGAAAATTGATGAATTTCCTTTCCAGGTTCTATATGCTGAATACTGCACAAATAAAGAAGGGCGGAGTATAAAAAATTTTGATTTTCTTTCAATTAATGATGCGTTCAAAATAAGTGCTGGCGGTAGTATTACATTAATTCATTACACGGGACTTCCAATTGAAATTAAAAAAGACACTTTTATTTTGATAAAAGCATTGCAGGAGGTAATTGTTCCTCCTACTAAGGAAGAAAAAAAGAAAAATAATAAGCGAGAAGTTGTTTCCAATATTTCCAGGCCCAAAATTCAGAATTTATTGGCTTTAAGCTGGGAATCTGTTGCTGATAAGAAGACATATGAAGTAATATGTGAATCAGCGATTGATATCCAATGTCCTTTTGAAATAGACCATAAAATCTTTGTAGATGGTGATTTGAATATTAAATGGGAGCAGACTAAAACTAATAATTTTAATATCGAGTTAACCACAATCTTTAACGAAGAAATTCGATCATTCTCAACTCAAACTAACGAGTTGAGAATAGATAGCCTTACAATTCATAAAATCCTTAAGGATAATTATGATGCGATTGTCTTAAAGGTTAGTGGAGATCGCGAACCACCGTACTTATTTCTTACAGTAATAACAAAATACCCATTTTCTGATTTTAATTTTGACTTTAAGTGCAACACAAAAAGTGCTTCAATGGCATTATTGCTGGGCTACTATCTCGAATTTTATGGAATTGATTCAAAAGAAGTTTCTAGGTATTATTATGAGAGAGCCACTCAACTTTCAGATAAAGAATTTTTTAGCACTATGCTGCAAAATTTTAATATGAGAACCCCTTTCTGGCTTCAGTTTGCAACTGAAGCCCTCAAATAGAAAAAGTCTGTGACTTATTTCATTGTTAAAACGTTAATGAAATTTAATACCATGGGTGCCATCGTGTCGGAGGAGCGAAATCATTTCATAGAACGTTTGCAGGCGACACGGACCTAACACAACATCTTTAACCACGGGTTGCACCCGTGGCTAAAAA
>JBGTGG010000161.1:0-1691 GCA_041746855.1 Cyclobacteriaceae bacterium
TGGTTTCACGTTGCGGTTCGTTGGGATAAATAACTGTATCAAATAACAATTCGCCTTGTCCGCCAAGGCATACGAGTTTTGTTCCCGTGCGAAAACCTGGATCAAGCGCCAGCACCCGTTTTTGTCCCAGGGGCGAAGCCAGCAATAATTCTTTGAGGTTGGAAGAAAATACTTTGATGGCTTCCAGATCCGCCTTCATTTTTGTTTCTACCCTTACTTCTGTTTCCAGTGAAGGTTTTAACAATCGCTTATAGCTGTCTTTAACAGCCAGTGCTACCTGTTCGCTTACAGCAGTGCTCGATTTTACAAATTGTTTCTCCAGTATGTGCACAGCTTGGGTTTCATCGGGTGCAATGTCGAGTGTGATGAAACTTTCTTTTTCCGCCCTGCGCATGGCCAGCAATCGGTGAGATGGTGTTTTTTTGATGGGCTCTTTCCAATCAAAGTAGTCTTTGAATTTTTGGGCCTCTTCCGATTCTGCTTTTGTTTTGTACACACTTGCATGGATCACGCCTTCCTTCCAAAAAAGTTCGCGAATATTTTTACGTGCATCCTGGTTCTCACTGATCCACTCTGCAATAATATCGCGCGCTCCGGCAAGGGCTTCTTCTTCATTGGCAACACCAAGCTCTTGATTGACAAATATGTTTGCTTCACTTTCCAAATCAAGTTTGACCTGATCGAAAATCCGTTGTGCAAGTGGTTCGAGTCCTTTTTCCTTCGCTACCGTTGCGCGGGTTTTGCGTTTCGGTTTGAAAGGGAGATAGATATCTTCTACTTCAATGATGGTTTCTGCTTCGGCAATTAGCTTTTCCAGTTCAGGGGTTAAGAACCCTTGCTTTTCGATAGACTTTAAAACCGCTTCTTTCCTTTTGGCGAGTTCTTCCAGTTGTTCATGCCGATCACGAATCGCGGCCAACTCCACTTCATCTAGACTTCCCGTCAATTCTTTTCGGTAGCGTGCCATAAAAGGAATGGTGGCTCCTTCCGCTAATAGTTCAACAACGATTTTAACCTGGTTGGTCGTTAATTTTAACTCACTGGCAATGCGTACAATTGTTTCCATTAAGGATACTGCTATTTTAATTGGGAAGGCAAAAATAAGGGAGGGATTGAGATGGGAAAGCACACGACAGAATAATTGTCAAAAATTATTCAAATGCTGACACAATTTGACCCTGCTGTTTTTTAATGATTAGGATTCTTGGTTTTAACGTAAATTGTCGCCACTGATTTATAAATTCCGAAAGGCAGTGGTTCAAGAAGTGATCGATAAAATCCTGTATCAGTATTCCTATCTCAATTTGTATTTATTGAGCTTTGTCTATTTCCTGTTCATGTATTTTGCTCTAGCCCAGGGTTTTCTCGCAATTTGCAAATGGCTTCATAAAAAAGGAGTGCTCCATAAAATTGTTGTTAAAGAAATACCCGCTAAGCAAATCCGTTATGAAGTGATGCACTCTCTGAGTTCCATCATTATTTTCGGGTTTTCAGCGCTTCCGATCATTTATCTTATCCGGATTGATTTCGTACAGCTTTTGCCCAATACGGTTGTGAATGTTCTGATTGGGTTGGTCGTTCTTACAATTTGGAATGAAGTCCATTTTTTTGTTGTACACCGCATCATGCATCTCCCGTTTTTTATGCGGCATGTACATGTAATCCATCACCGATCCAACATTCCCACCGTG
>JBGTGG010000162.1:0-2948 GCA_041746855.1 Cyclobacteriaceae bacterium
GGAAGCAATGCACCTCCATCTTTTAATTCATTTGGATTGGTGGAAGCATTACCTGCCTTATCCTGAATCCAGCCCACTGGTGCCTCCAGGTTTTTTCGTTGCAGGATTTCAAGTTTTCCGTTTGCCGCAGTAGTAGTAGCCATGTCGCCAACAAAAGGAGGCTCTTGATTTGCCGGCACTGCAACCGCAATGGGGTTAGTGCCCAGCATACGTTCAATGGAAAATGTAGGCGCTACCAATGGGCTTGCATTGGTCATCGCCATTCCAATCATATCGTGTTCAAGTGCCATCATCGCATGGTAGCCAGCAATACCAAAGTGGTTTGAATTTTTTACGGATACCCATCCGGTTCCGACTTGCTTTGCTTTTTCAATCGCAATCTTCATTGCGAAAGGAGCCACCACTAACCCGAGCCCGGAGTCTCCATCAACAACAGCGGTGCTGGGAGTTTCATAACTGATTTTTATTTCTGGAGTAGCATTAATTCTTTTTGCTTCCCACAACCGAACGTACCCGGAAAGGCGCGCCATTCCGTGCGAATCGATACCGCGGGCATCTGCGCTAAGCAGCACTTCAGTTGCGAGTTGGGCATGCTCATCGGAACACCCTATCTTTTTAAATATACGGAGGGAGAAATTTTGTAAATGTGAATATGCGAATGTTGTGGCCGACATAGTACAAATGAATTTTATATTATTGATATATGCCTAGGCCGAAATGGGTTTCCGTAGCCAGGCAAGAACACCTTCTTTTAATGCATAGGTGGAGACGCGGATCCGATCAAAAGAATGATTTTTTAGGATATGACGGATTAAACAACACGCCACCACAATCATATCCACACGCATTTCAATCATGCCCGGTATTTCCATTCGTTCCTTCCGATTCTTAGGTAGGATGTCATGGAATATTTCATAGAAACCCTCAAGTGATAATGCTGTCTCTACTTCTTCAGGTGTTTTCAGGATATGATGTTTTGTGCAAAAGATATCGCTAAGGGTATCGAATGTTCCCGATGATCCGACCAGCGTCTTGGGTTTATGTTTTTTCAATGCATCATAAACAGGGATTAGTTCTGCTGATAGATATTCCTCAAGCGCTGCGATCTCTTCGGCATGGATCGGATCGTTTTTCTGAAATTTTTCAAGTAGTTTTTGTGCACCAATATCCAGGCTTGCCTTCCAGAATATTTCTTTATTGTTGCCAATAATAAACTCAACGCTTCCTCCTCCTATATCTAAAATAAGTGATTTCTCACTTCCCAAATCTAAAGCTGAGGCTGCACCTCTGTAAATAAAATCGGCTTCTCTTTCACCGGAAATAATCTCGACATCAATTCCGGTAATGGATTTGATTTCAGTAAGCACCTCTTCTGCATTAGTGGCATTTCGAAGTGCGCTGGTGCCGAACGCATACACTTCCTGGACCTTCATTTTGTCCATCGTATTTTTAAAACTTTGCATGGCAAGTACGGCACGATCGATTGCTTCAGGCAAAATCTTTTTTTCATTGATACCACCCATTCCAATTTTAACAGCCAGCCTCTCGCGATGCACGATTGTCATGTGCTCACCGGTATCATTTGCAATTAGCAGATGAAAGGTATTGGTGCCTAAATCAATAATTGCAAGTTTCCTACTCAATGTTCTTGGAATTTTGAATCACGCGAATTTAATAGGTTCAGTCATAACTACAGTACGCTGTTTTTGATTATTTTTAGCACCGCAACAGATTGCGCTAAATAACCCATCTGAATGAAAAAACGCACTCATTCTAATCCGGAATTGTTGAAGAAATTCGATGCCCTTAAGAAAAAAAATGAAGAATCTTTATTAGGCGGTGGCGAAAAACGGATTGAACAGCAACATGCCAAAGGAAAACTTACTGCCAGGGAACGGGTAGAACTTCTCATGGATGAAGGCTCTTTTGAAGAGCTCGGAAAATTTGTAATGCATCGCTCCAAAGATTTTGGCCTTGATAAAGAATATTATTTAGGTGATGGTGTGATTACCGGATACGGTACGATTAACGGTAGACTGGTGTATGTCTTTTCTCAGGACTTTACTGTTTTTGGGGGATCACTTTCTGAAACGCATGCAGAGAAGATTGTGAAAACAATGGAGCTTGCGATGAAAAACGGGGCGCCCATTATCGGATTGAACGATTCGGGTGGAGCGCGTATTCAAGAAGGTGTAGTTTCATTGGGTGGATATGCGGATATCTTTTATCGAAATACATTGGCTTCTGGATTGATCCCGCAGTTGTCAGCGATCATGGGACCTTGCGCAGGTGGTGCAGTGTATTCTCCTGCCATTACCGATTTTATTTTCATGGTGGAGAAAACCTCTTTCATGTTTGTGACAGGCCCCAATGTTGTAAAAACCGTTACACATGAAAACGTGACAGCGGAAGACCTTGGTGGTGCAGAAACCCACAGTACCAAAAGTGGTGTTACACATTTCTCGTGCGCCAATGAGGTGGAGTGTATCAATAGTATAAAAAAATTGCTGAGCTATATTCCTCAAAACTGTGAGGATGAAGTTCCGCGGTTGCCGTATACACCAGGGGATGAATCAAGACCGGCCTTGAATGAAATTATACCCAGCAACCCAAATCAGCCGTACGATATGCGGGATGTGATTAGTGGAGTTGTGGATACAGATTCGTTTTTTGAAGTACATAAAAATTTTGCGGATAACATCGTAGTCGGGTTTGCACGTATAGCTGGTAGAAGTATCGGTATTGTGGGAAATCAACCTGCTTCACTTGCGGGGGTTTTGGACATTAATTCAAGTGTGAAGGGCGCACGGTTTGTTCGCTTTTGCGATTGCTTTAATATTCCATTATTGGTATTTGAAGATGTGCCCGGGTTCTTGCCCGGTACCGATCAGGAATGGAATGCGATTATCACCAATGGTGCAAAACTATTGTATGCATTTTCAGAAGCA
>JBGTGG010000163.1:0-10021 GCA_041746855.1 Cyclobacteriaceae bacterium
ACAGTGACGGCATAAAAACTTATTAACAACACTTTTTTCATAGCATCAATATCGGAAAACCAGAAAATATTTAAAATAAACTATTCAAATCCATAATATACCGATCGGTATATTTTTGTTATTTTTGTCATGCATCATGGGTAAAGCAGAAAAAACGCGCCAATTCATTGCTGAAAAAACAGCCCCCATCTTCAACAAGAAGGGATTTGGCGCTACTTCTTTGTCGGATTTAACCAACGCCACGGGTCTCACGAAAGGCGCGCTTTATGGAAATTTCAAAGACAAAGAAGAAATTCGGATGGCGGCTTTTGGGTATGCGCTGAATGAAGTTAGGTCGGTAGCAAAGGATAAACTTGCTCAGGCGAAAACCTTTAAAGGGAAACTAACCGCGCTGATAGGATTTTTTGCTTCCTATGTTTTATCGCCACCCGTAGAAGGTGGATGTCCACTGTTGAATACCGCGATAGAAGTGGATGATGGTGATCCGCACATGCGCGCTGTTGTGGTGAAAGAACTCAACGCGATGATCCACTATATTTCGTGGTTGTTGGAAAAAGGAATCGCAGCCAACGAATTTAAATCCGACATTAACCCAAAAGCTTTGGCCTACACATTCTTCTGTAGCATTGAAGGGGCGTTGATGTTCTCACGTGTAGAAAAGTCAAAAGAACCGATGAATATAATCGTAGACCATTGCAAAAATATTTTAGATCAAATCAGTAAATAAATTTCTTATGGAACAGAAAAGAGTAGTCGTTACAGGATTGGGGGCACTCACCCCGCTGGGAAATACCGTACATGAATTCTGGAATAACCTAACCGCAGGAAAAAGTGGAGCGGCCAATATCGAAAGCTTCGATACTTCAAAGTTCAAAGTAAAGTTCGCGTGTGAACTAAAAGGTTTTGATCCGCTCAACTATTTTGAAAGATCAGAAATCAGAAAAATTGATCCGTTTACACAATATGCGCTGGTGGCTTCCGATGAAGCGATCAAAGATTCCAAGTTGGATTTGGATGCAATCGACAAAACACGCGTGGGTGTTATCTGGGGATCGGGCAATGGCGGGTTCACCACTTTTCAAAATGAGATGATGGAATTTGGAAGAGGCGATGGAACCCCGCGTATCAATCCGTATTTTATTCCGAAAGTAATTGTCGATATCGCTTCCGGTTGGATTTCCATAAAATATGGTTTCATGGGCTTGAACTTCACCACGGTTTCTGCTTGCGCTACTTCCACCACTTCGATAATTGATGCGATGAATTATATCCGATGGGGAAAAGCGGATATCATTATTACCGGTGGATCAGAAGCCGCTGTAAACGCTGCCGGTATTGGTGGCTTTAGTGCGATGAAAGCATTATCAACACGCAACGATGATCCCGCTACTGCCTCACGCCCCTTCGATGTTGACCGTGATGGATTTGTAATGGGCGAAGGAGCAGGGGCATTGGTGTTGGAAGAGTATGAACACGCCAAAAAACGTGGCGCTAAAATTTATGCTGAAGTAGCAGGCGGTGGCATGTCTGCCGATGCCTATCATCTTACTGCTACACATCCCGAAGGAAAAGGGGCGATATTGGGTATGCAGTGGGCGCTCGAAGACGCAGGGCTAAAACCAGAAGATGTCGATTATTTAAATCCGCATGCCACCTCTACTCCGCTTGGTGATATGAGCGAGATGAAAGCCGTGACAAAAGTTTTTGGTGAAAACCCATCGCATTTACACTTGAGTGCAACGAAATCTGCGATTGGCCATTTGTTGGGAGCTGCCGGTGCTGCGGAAGCAATCATTTGCATTAAAGCCATTGAAACGAAAACTATTCCCCCTACTATCAATACAAAAACTATTGATCCGGAAATGCCACAAGGATTGAATATTGTATTTGGTAAAAAAATGGAAAAAGAAATCAAGGTGGCCATGAGCAATACGTTTGGTTTTGGCGGGCATAATGCAACTGCTGTTTTTAGGGAAATTTAGATGTTTGACATACGACGTTAGACGTAAGTTTTTTGATAGTTATTCGTTTGTCTATACTTGTTGCTGATAGTCCGTTATATCTTAAAAATAATTCAAGAAGCTGTGTCTTTTGGAGTGCTCTGGGATTTCTCATTAGTTATTCAAAAAAACTTATATGAGATTTATCTTAATAGTATCTCTATTGACTTTACTTTCTTGTGAACATTCCCGGGAACTTCGCATGGATAGTGAGGTCAGTAATGACATGATGATAGCCGCTGAGTATTCCGCACCAAATGATGAGCAACCCTCTCCTCTCAACGCCATTATTAAAAAAGCCAACTACAAATTCCAGGTTGAGAGTGTAGATATCAGCACAAAGAATATTGAAGCCATTGTGAAACAGCACAACGGTTTCGTGGCCGATATGAACCTCGTAACGATCAGTACAGAAATATCAAATGCGTTTACCATCCGTGTGCCCTCACAAAATTTTGAAACTTTAATGAGTGCGATGGGAGCAGAAGCCCTTTATACCAATTATAAAAGGATTAACACCGAAGATGTTTCAGAAGAATTCATTGATATCGAATCCAGGCTCAAGACAAAAAAGGAAGTCCGGGATCGCTACATTGATATTCTAAAAAATAAGGCTAAAACGGTTACAGATGTTTTAAAGGCTGAAGAACAAATCAGAATCCTGCAAGAAGAAATTGAAGCGAAAGAAGGTCGGTTGCGATATCTCCAAAGCAAAGTATCACTGAGTACCATTCACCTTGAAATTTACCAACACGTTAGGTTTCAGGAATCCCCGGATGTTTTTGAGAAACCGTATTTCGTAGAAGCGAAGCAGGGCTTTTTGAATGGATGGTCAATGCTTTTAGGAATTTCACTCTTGCTTGTAAATATCTGGCCATTATTTATCTTAGGCATTGTGATTTTCTGGAAGCGCAAGTGGATTAAGAAAAAACTATTTAATAAGGAGTGAGGTTCATAATTTTTACAGTAATCGTTTTAGCGCTTTATAGTTGCGATTCGCACAGACATAACACACATATTGGTATACAATTGTTTGGAGACTTTGATGCTGCATTGGCTGATACAGTATCAGCTTCTATTCGCAGCATTTATGGATTTGAGGTAAGCATTATACCCAATGTACCTATTCCAAAAAGTACGTATATTAATCAAAAGTCACCGCGTTATCGAGCGGATCAACTGATCAAAATCCTCAAGGAAACCAAACCTGATTCTTTAGACTTTATAATTGGGCTAATCGATAAAGATATATCCACAACAAAGAAGGATAGCAAAGGCAACACCATAGAACCTATTTCAAAATATGAGGATTGGGGAGTCTTTGGATTAGGCTATAGACCAGGAGTCAGCTGTATCGTCTCGACCCATCGATTTCGAGAGACTAATAATAAAAATTTTATTGATAGACTAAAAAAGATTTGTGTACACGAAATAGGACACAACCTCGGTCTGCCCCACTGCCCCAATCAGGATTGTGTGATGAGGGATGCAGCTGAATCCATTAAAACAATTGATGCTGTGAGTTTAAACCTTTGCTCAACTTGTACTCGAAAAATCTAACTCGATTTTCCGGTTTAAAAAAAACTTAACAATCGTTCGAAACTCTTAAATCAACACTTAGAAATTCATTATTACTTAAAATTGACTCATAACTCAAGTGCGGAACACGTTGCGATTCTGAGTTTAATTGGAAATTCTAATAATCTTCTAATGCTATTGGTTTTCCTACCCGCGTTCAACCGTTTACCTTTGAAAATTGGTATAACCAAAGATGGCGTGCTGATGTTTAGATACTGATGTTAATGAAAAAAATCCTCCTAATTGAAGACGATCCTGGAGTATGCTCGTTCGTAAACCGAAGCCTGGTAGAAGAAGGGTTTGAGGTAAGCATTGCCATGGATGGTGAAATAGGACTAAAAATGGCCCGCACTACCAGTTACGATATTGTTCTACTGGATATTATGCTGCCCGCAATCAATGGGCTTGAGGTGTGTCGACAGCTCCGTACCGAAAACTATAAAAGTCCCATTATTATGCTTACCGCGCTCGGAAGTACGGAAAATGTTGTCATTGGACTTGACACAGGTGCAGATGATTACCTCGTGAAACCCTTCAAGATTATAGAATTGGTAGCCCGGATACGCACGTTGCTAAGGCGTACCGAAAAATTCGACACCAGTACAGTGAATGAAAACATTTTGAGCTTTGCCGACCTTGAAGTGGACAATGAAACCAAAACAGTAAAACGGGCAGGCAAAGAAATTTCACTTACTTCCACTGAATATCGTCTCTTGATTATGTTTATGCGCAACCCAAAGCGCGTGCTTTCCCGCAAAGACATGCTCGATGAAGTGTGGGGCATCAACTTCGATATTGGAACCAATGTTGTTGATGTGTATGTAAATTACCTACGCAAAAAGCTCGACCACCATGGAGAAGAGAAACTAATCCATACAGTAATCGGAATGGGGTATGTATTAAAGAGAAGCGAATGAAAATACAGAATAAAATCATTTTCATCCTCATTGCCATCTTTCTCCTGTACACCTTACTGTTCAGCGGGTTCATCTATTATTCCATCTCAAACTATGCGTTTACCGATTTTTATAAACGCCTCGAAATACGTGCGGTAACAACTGCAAAAATCCAGCTCGAAACAGAAGGTGATGTAAACAGCATCAAAGAAATCCGTCAGGAATACCTTGAAAAACTTCCGGATGAAAAAGAATTCATCATTGCAGTGACTAACAATACAATCGATTTCGCGGATGTACCCGAGGAACTCCCTCATTCCTTCCTGAAAGAAATAATTCAGAAGGGCACTGATAATTTTGGGAATGGAAAAAAATACTATTCAGGGATTAAATATCGCAATGCATTGGGCAAAGAATACATCGTCATCATTTCTGCAGAAAACTATTTTCACTCCCACCACATTGCATACCTGCGCAACCTTATGTTCACATCCCTTGCCTATGCATTGCTGCTCAGTATACTTTTGTCCTACATTTTTTCACAAACCCTCATTCAGCCAATCAACCTGGTGATTGAACGTGTTCAAAAAATAAACTCCGAAAACCTTCACATGCGGCTTCCAATGCCGAGCAAAAACGATTCACTTGGCAAACTCGTAAGCACCTTCAACGATATGCTAAACCGGCTCGAAACTTCTTTCGAAACGCAAAAAAACTTCATCAGCAATGCATCACACGAACTCAATACACCCCTCACTTCCATAATAGGCGAAGCAGACCTCGCCCTTTCGCGTGCCCGGCAGCCCCAGGAATACATTGAAGCCATTGGCGTAATGCTAAGGGAGGCTGAGAAACTGGATAAAAAAACAAAAGCACTGTTGCTTTTAGCAGAGACTGGGTTTGATGGCAAATCCCAAAAATTTGATAAAGTACGGATCGACCAGTTAGTGCTTGATGTAGTGCAAACGGTTGAAAAAATAAATACGCAAGCAAAAATATGTATCGACTTTAGCCTGCTTCCTGAGAATCCTCAGAAATTAAAAATAAAAGGGAACGAACAACTTCTCCATCTTGCAGTCTCCAATATCATCCTTAATGCCTGTAAATACTCCGATAATAAATTGGTACAAGTAGCTTTGGCAGCCTCTGACAAAATGGTGATCGTCATCATTCGCGATTCGGGCATTGGAATACCCGAATCAGAAATACCCTATATATATGATCCGTACTTCCGGGCGTCCAATACTAAAAATTATGAAGGGTATGGAATCGGCCTTCCACTTGCCCGCAATATCATCAAAATGCATGACGGTGAATTAGTCATTTCATCTGTTGAACACGTTGGCACCACAGTTCAAATAAACATACCGCTGGGAAACTATACACTTTAATCTGATTTTAATCTCATTCTTAATCCGATTTAATCTCATCCCTAATATTCTCATCACATATTAATAGTATTCTTAAGCCCCTCTAATTCGACCACCATACTTTTGAATAAAAAAAAACAAAAGCTATGGAAAACACGATATTAATACCCACAGATTTTACCGTACAATCATTGAACCTTCTAAAAGAAGCAATGTTAAAAACGAAACACGAAAAAGTACGTGTCATCCTGGTGCATGGTGTAAACCTTTCGGATTCTATTACGGATCTTCTTTTCTTTTCAAAAAGCAAACTCATTAAGAAACTTGAAACCAAAGAATTTAAAGACTCTTGCTTGTTTATGCAGAACCGCTTTAGTTCAAAACTAGCATCCATCTATGTCGACATCTTTACGGGTGTTACGCAATCGGCATTCGAACAATACCTTGCGGGAAACAAAATTGATGAAGCCTACATCCCGTCACAGACTACCTTCAACAGTAAAAACAGCAGTAGCTTCGACATTGTACCCTACATTCAGAATAGCGATCTCAAAACGCATGTAATTGATATTGAGAATGAAAAAGAATCCACCTGGAAGGAAATGGATCAGTTGGCAACGTTGTTTTTCAATACCAGCCATTCTTAAAAGAGGTTGATTTCAACTTCCCCCTGAATGTTAATTCTTTGATGACTTTTTGATACGCTAAACTATGCTGAATAAAATAGGTAATAACAGAACATTAAATGATAACCTCATGCTGGGGATTATCACCGCATTTTCAGCCGGCATGGTTAACGTTGCTTCATTAATCATTTTTCTTTCTTTTACATCCAATGTTACAGGCCATTATGCCATTCTTGCACAAGAAATAGCAAATGGAAATTGGTTTCAGGCGGGGATTATATTTGGATGGATCAGTCTATTCTTTCTTGGCAATTTCGTTTCTAATCTCTGTATTGTAAACGGTAAGGGTTCTAAATACCTATCCCACACATTGCCGTTGATCTTGGAAATCATTTGTATTATGTTCGTGGGTTTGTATCTCCAATTTCTTTATGCGGACAGGTTGTGGGAAACAGAACTGTTGTTGGCAATCATGTTGTTTGCGATGGGTTTGCAGAATGGCTTAACAGCTAGTGTTTCAAACATGTCGCTAAAAACAACACATCTTACTGGCCTTACAACAGACCTTGCCATTTCTTTTTCGATGCTAACAAAAAGTAAATATCGGGAAGATGCAGCTGTTGTGAACAGAACAAAACTTCTCCTTGCCGTACTCTTATCTTATATGGGCGGTGGCATATTTGCAGGAATTGGATACATGGAATTTAGGAATAATGTGTTTTATATTGTATCAGTTGTATTGGCAATAGCCATTCTCTATGATATGTTTAAGATCACGCTCTTCCGATTTATAACCAGGAATCAGCCGTTTATCCGTAGGAGCTATTATGAAAGGAAAATATAGTGTTTGATAATTGAATATTTAATGTTAATGCTAAAGGCGCTGCTGGTAAAACTGGCAGCGTTTTTTTGTACCATAAGAGTACATTACGAGCAGCAAGGAATATTAGTTTCGGAATGGTATCTTGGTTTCGATTACTGCGATTTATGGGATAAGTATATTTATTGAAAATGACCTTAAAAAAACTTTTAACTAGCATTATTCTGGTGGCCGGAAGTATTGGACTGCTATCATTTGGTTTTTTCTATGAACTGCTTCCGACCTTAACAAATAAAAATAAAATAATTACTGTTCCGGATACAAGAGGAATGAGTTTTAGGGAAGCTACAGAACTTCTGAAATCAAAAGGGCTAGACTTTATAATTAGTGATACAGCCTACAATTTAAAATTAGATCCTTTAACTGTCCTGGAACAGTATCCACAGTCTGGTTCGACAGTAAAGATTGAAAGAAAAGTAAATCTTGTTTTAAATGCACTTAATCCTCCTACAGTATCGTTCCCGGATTTAAATGGAACCACTTTTGATTTCGCGCAACGACAATTAAAAACCTTTGATTTGTTACTAGGAACGATTCAATACAAACCAGACATTGCACATAATGCAGTATTAGAATCAAAAATAAACGGAGCAACGATTCATTCGGGGCAAAGGATTTCAAAAGGAGCCACAATAGATTTTGTAGTTGGAAGTCCATATGAAAATTTTCCGATGCCCGACTTTCAAAAAATGGAACTAGATGAGGTTGAAACCCTAGCCACCGGTTTAAACCTTAAAATTATTGGATTACATAATGTAAGTGACGACAAGAAGAAAGAAAATATAATACAGAGACAACTTCCCCAAGCTGGAGATACGGTTAGTCATGGCGATAAAATTGAACTATGGGTTTACAATTTGAAAAAACAAGAGTGAGACCTACCATTAACCATTATTTACAAACCACAATCGTTGATTCATCATCTTTCACCATTCCAAACCAAACCACTCCATATTCTTTATAAATCCCGATGCCGATAGCTTGCCAGGTAACTTGTTTCCACGTGTCGAGGTTAATCAGTAACGGATTGTGTGCAGGACTCTTGATCCAGCCATCAATCCCTTCTTGTGCATTTGCTCCGTTTGAACTGTAGTACGCGATTTCGAAGCCCGGCCCTTCGTACCCGGAAATTTCTTTGGGTTTGTCCCACATGCAACTTGCCTTTTTGTGATCACTCGTATAACAACACGCACTCCAATCCCCATTTTTCGACCAGCTATGAGGGTTGCATGTGTTTTTTGGATCGAAGTCATAATTTTCAACTAAATCCCGCACATGTATTTGCGCCACCTGCGAAAGCTTTGCGGAGAATGGAATGGCCGGAAGGTTTTTGCTTTTACGGTACACCATGATCAGTTTATACAATTTTTCCTCTTCTTCCGAAAGGCAGATTTCAGCTGGTTCGGGTACGATTCTACCGTTTGAAGTGAACAGAAAAGCAACCAGAAGGAAGAGTACAGTTGATTTCATAATTTAAAGCAAGATTAGTGGCCTTTATCTAACCGTATACAACGATTAATATTTCAAAAATCTTCTTTTATGCCCCTTTTTTTTAATTTCGGGGCTCGAAAAACAGTTAATAATAAATCAAATTCTCATGAGCGAGCAGAAGATCAGCATACAAAACGGAAAATTGGTAGTTCCTGAAAATCCTACCATTCCATTTATTGAAGGAGACGGGACCGGGGTCGATATTTGGCCTGCATCAAAATTGGTTTTTGATAAAGCGGTTGAGAAGGCCTATGGTGGAAAACGCTCGATAAACTGGAAAGAAGTGTTGGCTGGTGAGAAATCATTCAACAAAGTGGGCGACTGGCTTCCGGAAGAAACGTTGAATGCTTTCCGGGAATACTTAGTGGGGATCAAAGGTCCATTAACCACACCTGTGGGCGGAGGAATGCGTTCGCTAAATGTAGCCTTGCGTCAGGAGTTGGACTTATACGCATGTGTGCGCCCGGTACGTTGGTTTGAAGGTGTGCCTTCACCCGTAAAACAACCGGAGCTTTGTGACATGACAATCTTCCGTGAGAATACCGAAGATATTTATGCCGGTATCGAATTCAAGGAAGGTTCTGAAGATGTAGCGAAATTTAAAGTTTGGTTCAAGGAAACATTTCCAAAAATGTATGGAAAGATTCGATTCCCGGATACGGTTGGAATCGGGATTAAGCCTGTTTCGAAAGAAGGAACGGAGCGATTGGTACGTGCCGCTATTGAGCACGCGATTGAACATAAAAAGCCAAGTGTAACACTTGTTCACAAAGGCAACATCATGAAATTCACTGAAGGAGGTTTCCGTGATTGGGGATATGAACTTGCCAAGAATGAATATGGTGCAAAAGAAATTGGTGCCGGTCCTTGGTGCGAGTTTGAAAAAGATGGCCACAAGATCATTGTGAAAGATGTGATTGCGGATGCGTTCTTACAACAGATTTTATTGCGTCCTGCGGATTATGATGTAATCGCAACGTTGAACTTGAATGGCGATTATGTATCCGATGCACTTGCTGCCATTGTGGGTGGAATTGGAATTGCACCAGGCGCGAATATCAATTTCGTAACGGGTCATGCAATCTTCGAAGCAACACATGGTACAGCGCCAAAGTATGCGGGTCAGGATAAAGTAAATCCTGGATCAGTAATCCTTTCCGGTGTGATGATGCTGGAGTAT
>JBGTGG010000164.1:0-2730 GCA_041746855.1 Cyclobacteriaceae bacterium
TTTTCCTCAGGAATAAGTTTTGTAATCTGATGCACGACATCGAAGATTTCTTTACCCTTTTTGTAGATAGGGAGTTCCTTTGGATCGATAAACTCTTCTTCATCATCCCCGTTCATAAAATGTCTTTTTAGTATGAATGAAAATTACTTTCCGATACAAAATCTTCTCAACGTTGGTAGTCAATACGTTACTCATTTCGAGTAACAAAATAGTAACAAGAATAAATAAAGATAAAAAAACATCCAGAAAAATATTGGATAAAATGTTCTCTTGAATAATCTCTCCCGTCATGTCACTACTCAATGTAAAATTGCGATGAATAAAGTCATATAGGTGGCTACTATTTTATTCTATAATAATTATTGGGCAACTCCAGTTCACCTTAACCGTTATGAATATTTTCATATCAAATGGTTGTAAAATTTATATAGACTGAAGTTGTAGCTCAAAAGATTGAATTTTGAAGGAACATAAATCAAGAATTTGATTTGAGCTCTCTTCGTTGTATTGAATTCATCCATCTGATATCCTTGCTCCATTGATAACATACCTTTTTATACTCACATTCGAGGCGATCACTTAATTGGTTTAATTTCTTTTCGGTAGTCAGATGCTGATCAATAAGTATTTTTAGTTCAGCTGTTTTTTCTAGGTAATGAAACTGATTGATATGGTTATGTAATTGGATATTTTTATCACGATCAAGTTGTTTCGTTAAGATTTCAAGTTTTTCAATCAGTTTAGTAATCTTGCGTAAATCAGCCATACTTTCAAAGATTGGAAGGTTTTTATTGCTGAAGCTCTATCGGTTGAATCAGGGCACCATTCGTAGCGATGTCCCATGCTGCGAACCGCACCCATTTTTTACCGGTCGCATCAAAAGGTATTTCGAAGCGTTTGCTTCCAAAAGCAGGTAGATCAGTAGTAGGGATAATTTGCCGGTCAGTCTTTTCGCCATCTCCCCATACAACTTCCACAAATTCAAGAGGGAATGTCCAACGCACCACTACGACAATCGTTAGATTAGTTCCTGTTCCTTTGATTTCATAATGAGGGATTAGAACCTCTCCAGAAGTAATAAAATAATCACCTCGCTTGAGACTTTCAATTATTGGGCTCATATCATCCACTGTTGGTATACTTTCAAGTTTAATGTAATTCACGGGTGACATGCCATATGCATCATCGATAGATGGCTTTCCTCTTTCTCCTATATCCGAGCGGGCTTCTGAAATGGCCAATGCAAATTTTGGTGGAACACCTCTAGTAGCCATCCAGTTATTGACCTCATCCCATAGCTTCAAAAATCTTGAATCTCCCAATCGTATTTCAGAAGCATCAATGCCCATTCCCCAACGGTAGCCCAGGCCAAAATAATTTTTATGTAAGAAATGTGCAGAATCTTTAATGGCCTGAGGAAAACCGGTAGACCGTTTGGCATTGGGATGGGGCATAGAGACAATTGCATTTTCCATTTCAGCCATCGCCATCATATCGGATGGTGTGCCAATGTTATAGACTGTTCCATATTTTGGATGTTCTTCTTTTAGTGGCTGTTCTGCCAAACGTTCAGGTCGCCAGAAAGTGGGTTTAGAAAACAATACTTCGTAATGACCACCCATGAAGGGCTTGCGTCCTCCGGTGCTGTTCTCGTCATTGGGCATCACTAAAAAATCTTTATCCGATTGCCTTCTCGCAGCTTCGTAATAGTCTGCCAAATCATTAAGGAAAAGTTCGCCTTTATCTTTACGTCCTGCTCCACGCACACCGTCTATTACACCATAGATATTTACCCCAATCCCTTTCATGGTCGCGATATCGTTCAATTCTTGATCGAAGCCACCAAGCTTGTTGAGCCGCTTTACTAAATCAACATGATAGTGTTCCCCCATGACTTTGTATCCTTCGAGCGGAATAAAATAATCACCATGGGTGAATTTTAAAGCAGCATCAATTGCTTCTTCAGCTTTGCCATCAGCAATGTAAAAAAAGACAGGCATGCGCTGCAGCTGTCCGGGGCGAGCGTTGTACAATGAAAAATTATGATAGAACTCCGGATCTTCCTCCAGTTCGGCTTGATGGGTGCCGAATGAAAAAGTGTTATTTGTATCCTTCCGATACCAACTGTACCCAAGCACTTGTTCTGTTTCCCGCGCCCAGTAAAAACTGTGCGGTGGTGGAAAGGCGGCAATGGCACCACCTGTGAGGCCGACTGCCACCAATCTGTTTCTACTTTTTACAATGACGGGTTCTCTATTCAAGGAGTCATTAAATGTATGCTGTTGCCATTGGTTTGTTAAATCATGCCAAAGTAATTGTGTACCTGTCTTGATTGGCAACCCGTTTAGCCCGGCATCATACTTAAATGCTATAGATGATTCATTCGTACTGGCTACAAGCATTTGGCGTATTAAATTCGAACCTTTGAAAATATCGTAACGTAAATGGCCTTTGAAAATACCTGCAGTTACCTTGTCAAAGGTGATCTCAAGCCTGGCACCGTTAGTTTTTACTTTACAGTTTGTCGATTGGAAAACTGCCTTTGCGCGTTTAACCTCTTCAGCTTTTCGTGGCATTCCCGGATGGTTGGCAAAGGTCTCCTTCGCTGGAATAGAAGTTTCATGGGAAAGGGGAGGTTCGTCTGATAAAAAAAGAGGTGCATCCCAAAAGGCATCCCATTTGATTTCATTGAGTTTATCTTCTGTCAAAGGGATTCCCATTTCTTTTAAA
>JBGTGG010000165.1:0-17526 GCA_041746855.1 Cyclobacteriaceae bacterium
TTTCCAGGATATTCTCAAGGGTATGTTTGGTGGTATTGTCGCGTACTCTTCTTGAAGGGGAAAAAACCAATATGGGTGGGTTGGCACTGAATACATTAAAAAAGCTGAAGGGACTGAGATTTACGTTGCCTGCTTTGTCTATCGTGCTGGCAAACGCGATAGGACGTGGCGCAATGGCTGCCTGAAGATGGGCTTGCAGTTCGGGTATTGAAATGGTTGAGGGATCTATTGAAACAAAATTCATAATGGAAAATTACAGGATTTACTAGTAGCTCAATGTAGTTAAGATTTTCTATCATTAAAGATTTACAACACGTTGATTTTGATAATGGTTTGAATTCCTGAAGATTGTTTCTATTTTACATCACGGTTTAAAAAACCCAACAATACATAACCGGTCATCTTAATGCTTTTCCATGCTCGATCCCACAAAACTTGAACACTTCAGAAACCTTATCGCTTTATCCGCTGCTGATGGCCAGGTATTGGAATCAGAGCGGGTGGCGCTCGCTAAAATCGCTTTTGAGCTAGGGTTACCGTTGGATCGACTTAACGTCATGATCGGAAAGGCTAGTGAATACATTTACCTTGTTCCGCAAAACCAAAAAGAAAGGACGAAACAGATGAAAGAAATGATTGACCTGGCAATGGTGGATGAGGACTTCGCCAAGGCAGAGCGGGATCTTATTATCACAGTAGGAAAGAAGCTTGGTTTTAGCCAGGAGGAATTAGAAGGTATGCTCACCTAATCCTTACAGGAGAATCTACAAATCAGCAAATCTTTAATACCTTTGCGCCTTACTTTTTAGGTGCATGACAGAGAAGAAGCCATTAAATTTTATTGAACATATTATTGAGGAAGACATTAAGGCGGGCCTTCCTAAAGAAAAACTACGGTTCCGTTTTCCTCCCGAGCCCAACGGATACCTACACATCGGCCACATCAAGGCGATGTCGATCAATTTTGGATTAGGCGAAAGCTATCGTGCACCAGTTAATCTTCGTTTCGATGATACCAATCCTGAAAAAGAAGAGCAGGAGTATGTGAATGCGATAAAGGAAGACATTGCCTGGTTGGGTTTTAACTGGGATAAAGAATGCTATGCTTCTGATTATTTCCAACAGTTATATGATTGGGCCATTCTTTTGATCGAACAAGGCAAGGCATACGTGGATTCCCAATCGTCTGAAGAGATGGCCTTGCAAAAAGGAACGCCAACAAAGGTAGGATCGAATAGCCCTTATCGGGATAGAAGTGTTGCCGAAAATCTTGATCTCTTTAGAAAGATGAAAGAGGGAGCGTTTGAAGCTGGTACACATGTGCTCCGGGCCAAAATCGACATGTCATCTCCCAATATGCTGATGCGCGATCCCTTGATGTATCGGATCCTTCGAAAAGCCCATCACCGTACCGGCACGGATTGGTGCATCTACCCAATGTACGATTGGGCTCACGGTGAAAGTGATTATATCGAACAGATCTCGCATTCGCTTTGTTCACTGGAGTTTAAGCCCCACCGTGAATTGTACGAATGGTTTGTGAACCAGATCTATGATGAAACGTTGGTGATGCCGAAGCAAACCGAGTTTGCAAGGCTTAATCTTAGTTATACTATTACTAGCAAGCGAAAGCTATTACAGCTTGTAAATGAGAAAGTTGTAGATGGATGGGATGACCCAAGAATGCCTACTGTTTCTGGCCTGAGAAGACGCGGATACACACCTGCTGCTATTCGCGAATTTACGCATCGGGTAGGAGTTGCCAAGCGCGACAACGTAATTGATATGTCGTTGTTGGAGTTTTGTGTTCGGGAAGATTTGAACAAATCAGCTCCGCGCGTGATGGTGGTGGTAGATCCCGTGAAGCTGTTGATCACCAATTATCCCGAAGGTGAAGAAGAGTGGCTTACTACGGAAAACAACCCTGAAGACGAACATGCAGGTAACCGGGAAATGCCTTTTAGCCGTGAGCTTTATATTGAGCGTGAAGACTTTTTGGAGGAAGCCAACCGTAAGTTTTTTCGGTTGACATTAGGAAAAGAAGTACGGTTAAAAAGCGCGTATATCATACAAGGTGAAAGCGTGATAAAAGATGCTGACGGAAACATTACCGAAATTCATTGCACCTACGATCCGAAAAGCAAAAGTGGATCGGGCACGGAAGAGAGTTTACGAAAAGTAAAAGGAACCCTTCATTGGGTTTCTGCGAAGCATGCGCTACCAGTGGAAGTACGGCAATATGATCGCTTGTTCATGGATGAATCCCCCGATGGCCATGAGGATAAAGACTTTATGGAATTCCTGAACTATGATTCATTGAAGATCTCCACAGGCTATGCCGAACCCGGTTTGGAAAGTGCTAAAGTTGGAGACAGATTCCAGTTTCAGCGACTTGGCTATTTTTGTGTGGATAAAAACACTACTTCAGACAAACTGGTTTTTAATAAAACGGTAGGCTTGCGCGATAACTGGGCAAAAGGAGAGTAGTCAGTTTATTGGCTCCGGTCACTCATACGAACATTGGCCGGGTTGCGGATTATTTCCTTTGATTTCATTACGATCTCCATAAGTTCTTCATCTGAATAATCCTTGTTCGCGAGGTCACGACCGACTTCGTTATTATGGTAATCCATCAACCTTTCTTTTTGGGTATTGCCGGGTGCAGTTTCATGAGCATCGGTAATCTCCTTTGCCAGTTTAGGACCCAGGGCTCGGGTTAGGTGATAGCTCCAATAGATATGACGAAAAGCATCTTCAGGAAATGATGGGTTCTTCCTTTTCAGATCATAGGACTTGTGTTTTGCTTCACGTGTTATCCGCAACATTACGGGTACTTTGCTTGGATAATGGGCAATAATCTCAGCTTCTTTTTCGGTTAACTCAAGTTCAAATTCTTTACTGGCACGAAAAATATCATCCTTGTTGAATCGTAAAGAAACTGAATCTGCATATTGCTTGGTAGTTAAGCCAAGGGCTACTTCCTTCCCATCGATACCTAACTGTACATCACCACTTAACTCCAGACGCTGGGCTACATTCTCTTCGAATAGTTTCTCTACTTCATAGAGTATGGTAGCGGCATCTTCTTCAGGATGTTTTAGACTGGTCGGAATCCCACAGCGAAAGGTGGCGTTTTCAATTTTTCCGAAAGGCTTTTCAACGCGCTTGTCATCGGGCTCTATATAAATAGAGAAGTTGTTAATGGAAAAAGTCCCGGAAGCATCCCGTATACTTGCCAGCTTCACAATAATATACGAAGCCTTGAAATTTGCTTTATAGGAGTTGTCCCCGAATTCTTCTTTCTTGAGTTTAAAATTCAGGTCAACATTTTTGATTTTGATGCTTTTGGGTGAGTTGATGGAGATGTCCCCGTAGCTAAAGTTTTCTATTAACACTCCTTTATTCTCAAGTTTGGGTTTTAATTCTCCAATAAATTTCTCCACGGCTTTTTCAATTGCATAGTTTCCGCCAATAAAAACTACTACCAGGAGGGCGAGCAGGACCGCAAGGGCAATGATGAATTTCTTCAAGGGACTTTGTTTATCAACCCGCAAAATATAAAAGTTATTGGATGAATTTAAGCTGCAATAGCGTGAATAAAGTGATTGGATGGAATTTTCTGTTTCAAGGGCTTATGCAAAGGATTGTGATACTATATATTTATGTTCTCGTGCTGTTCAAACCTTAAACTCTGAAATACCTGGAAATTCGCAAGTGTACCCAATAAATTTTAACGCTGGATTTTGCAACCTTTTGAATAATGGAAAGTATTTGGGATAGTGAATTGATGCCAATCTTAACTTTACCACCCCATGCTTAACCATCATCTAGTTCTTCTTTATAGAAATTTTATCCGTTCCAAAGGATATTTTTTGATCAACCTGATTGGATTAGCCACCGGGCTGGCGTGCACGTTGATGATTTATCTGTGGGTGGTGGATGAAGTATCCAAGAATAAATTCCATCAAAAAATTGACCGCCTGTACCAGGTGATGGAACACCAGCAATATGCAGATGAAATCATGACCACCACCTCTACTCCGGGATTGCTTGCAGAAACACTGAAGTCGGAAATACCTGAAATTGAACATGCTGCCACCACAACGTGGGTAAACGCTTATACGCTTTCTATAGAAGATCACAATGTGAAAGCAAAAGGTTTCCATGTAGGAAAAGATTACTTCAATATCTTCTCTTATTCCCTTTTGCAGGGAACCACGGATCAGGTGTTGGAAGACAAATATTCCATGGTGATTTCAAAAGCACTCGCTATTAAGTTGTTTGGAACGGAGCAAGATGTGGTTGGAAAATCGGTTGAACTTCAACATGAAAAAACTTTCAAAGTGACAGGTGTCTTTGATGATATCACCAATGCCAGTTCCTACCAATTCGACTTTGTTTTGAATTTTGAAGAATTCAAAGATGAAAATGAGTGGGTGTTGCAATGGGGAAACAATGGTCCTTCAACATTTATCACGCTCTATCCGGGAAGCAATGCTGAAAGCGTCAGTGAGAAAATTGCCGACTTTATTAAGAAGCGTGAAGAAGATAGCCACGTAACGTTGTTCCTTGCACCCTTTGCAGATCGGTATTTAAAGGGTAGTTATGCAAACGGAACACAAGCAGGGGGAAGGATTGAATATGTCCGGTTGTTTTCAATCATAGCGGTGTTCATCCTCTTCATTGCGTGTATCAATTTCATGAACCTTTCAACCGCACGGGCATCGAAGAAAGCAAAGGAAGTAGGAATCAAAAAAGCCATTGGTGCACAACGCGGCTCGCTGATCTTTCAATATTTAACTGAATCCGTGCTTACCTCATTGCTATCCATGCTGGTGGCCATAGCGGTTGTTTGGTTGTTGTTGCCACAATTCAATTTGATTACTGATAAACAAATTGTATTCACGATCACTCCCTCACTTTTAATAGGAATGGTTTTAATTACGGTCTTGACCGGCTTACTGGCCGGAAGCTATCCTGCGCTTTTTCTATCCGGCTTTATGCCTGCAAAAGTTTTGAAAGGAGAGGTGTGCGGTACGTGGGGCGAGTTATGGGCACGAAAAGGACTCGTTGTTTTTCAATTTTTCCTTTCGGTGGTATTGATTGTCTCTGTCATTGTAATCTATAAACAAATCAATTATGTGCAATCGAAGAATTTGGGCTATACAAAAGAGCAACTCATTCGATTTCCAATCGAAGGGAAAGTAGAAAAATCACTTTCCACTTTTCTACAGGAAGTAAATACTATGCCGGGTATAGTTCGCGCATCTTCCATGAGTCATTCTTTTTTGGGTCGAAACAACAACACAAGCGGATTAAATTGGGAAGGCAAAAATCCAGAAGATCTGATCCTATTCGAAAATGTTCGTGTCAATCATGGCGCCCTCGAAACGATGGGAATTGAATTGGCAGAAGGAAGGTTTTTTTCGGATGCTCCTGCCGATACAACGAAGATCATTTTCAATGAAGCAGCGATTCGAATTATGAACCTTGAAAATCCAATTGGGAGTGTTATTCGCTTATGGGATGAATATGATTTGGAGATTATCGGGGTTGTCAAAGATTTCCATTTTCAATCGTTGCACGATGTGGTAAACCCCATGTTTATTGTTTACCAACCTAGCAATACGTGGAACATAATTGTTCGGTTGGAAGCAGGCAAAGAAAAGGAAACACTTGTTTCCCTAACGGATTACTACGCCCAATTCAATCCTGGTTTTTCACTTGAGTATTCATTTCAGGATGATGACTATTCAAAACTCTATGCTTCAGAACAACGGGTTGCAACGCTGGCAGGTTATTTTGCTGGGTTCGCGGTGCTCATTTCATGTCTTGGCTTATTTGCGTTGGCTGCTTTTACAGCCGAGCGAAGGATCAAAGAGATAGGAATCCGTAAAGCGTTGGGGTGTTCATCGTTACGAATTGTGGTATTGCTTTCCGCAGACTTTACTAAAATGGTTTTGATATCAATTTTCTTCGGCCTTCCGGTGGGATATTACTTTCTATCCGGCTGGTTGGAGCGGTTCGCTTTTCATGTGGAACTGGAGATCAGCTATTTTGTCTGGGCCGGAATACTGGCTTTACTGATCACCTGGATTACCATTGCATCCCAAGCCATCAAAGCAGCACGGGTGAATCCTGTGGATTGCCTCAAAGACGAATAGTTAAGCTTGGATAAAAGCACAACGCAATTTATAGTCAAACGCTTTCAATTATCATTTCGGGAAGCCTCATTAAACGTGTCTGTGCATTTCAAACAGTCAGACTTCTTGAAGCTCCAGAGAGGCTATTTTTAGCTGTGGGGTGCAAAGCAGGTTTGAAAAAATAAAAACAATTTATTACGCTCACCTGCTTTCAATGATACCCTTGGAAAGCTCCAGAGGAGCTATATTTTTAGCCGTGAGTGCAACCCGGGTGTAACCCACGGTTAAAATAAATTCATTTATCCGTGTCGCCTGCTAACGTTCGATGAAATGGATCCCTTTTTTTCGACACGTAAGCACACGCGTCCTATTGGACTCAATTCGAGAACACTGTTTATTTTAAAAATCTATTTTTTTGTATAGACGAGAATTCTGGCCTTGTTAATCACTTGGCTAGCGATTGCCTTACGAGTCATCTAATCGATTCGCGTAAATTCAAATTAACGTGTTGGGATAAACGAGTAATCAGGTTACCCAATTTATTACGACTGCATGCATTAAATGATAACCTCAGTAAAGCTCCAGAGGAGCTATATATTTTTAGCCGTGGGTGCAACCCACGGTTTAAAATGAATACGTTTATCCGTGTCGCCTGCTAGCGTTCGATGAAATGGATCCCCTTTTTCGACACGCCAGCACGCGCGTCCTATTGGACTTAATTCGAAGGCACCTTTAAAGCGCCTTGGTTTCTTTTTCTTTATCTTACCTGCTAAATTTAGATTCATACCTATGGAGGAGATTTTACAAGAACTGGATGAAAGCATTCAGGATCATTATCTATCGCGTTCAGAGAAGAAAGAATTCAAATCGCTGCTTTCCAAAAGCAATTTGGATGGTAATCAACTAAACGTGCTTCGTAGTAAAATTTATGAATTGGCGGATGCGCGTTCTACTCCCCAAAATTATCCACTGGTACTAAAGTGGCTGCGAAATGTAACCAGCGCTCTGGATTCCCAGCCTGGTCAAACTTCGGTTGCGTATTTCAGTCCGGGAGATGCATGCCGAAACGTAATCGTAAAAGAAATTATAGAGGCCAGTTCTTTCCTCGACATTTGTGTCTTTACCATCAGCGATGATTTTATTACAGAAGCCATACTACAGGCCCACCACCGAAGGATTGCTATTCGGTTGATTACGGATAATGATAAGGCACTCGATTTAGGATCGGATATTGAGCAACTGCACAAAGCAGGTATTCCCGTAAAAATGGATGAAACGCGCAACCACATGCATCATAAATTTATGGTTGTGGATAGTCGTGTAGCGTTGACCGGAAGTTACAACTGGACGCGAAGTGCCGCGATGTACAATCATGAGAATATATTGCTTACACCGGAGCCTGGAGCAGTGCGTTCTTATCTCAAGGAGTTCAATTTATTATGGCAAAAAATGAAGGACTATTGACCAAAAAGTTAATATACTGATTAACTTGACTTTAAGTATTAAAAGCTGTACTTTTGCCACCATGCCAAAAGTATTTCTCTTATAATCTCATCAAATTTCTTACACCACCAAACTTTCAGCGCTTAATAACCGTTCGACCAAACGAACTACTGAAAAAAATTGTGGAAATAGATGATTATACGGAGGTCATTTTAGGACAAAATAAAGTGAAAGAAAAGTGAACAAAAAAAGTAAAAATCCAATTTGATAAGGTATGCGCCAATTAAAAATAACAAAACAGATTACTAATCGCGAAACTCAGTCGCTAGACAAGTATTTAAGTGATATTGCTAAAATTGACCTTATTACTGCTGATATGGAGGTTGAGTTGGCAAAACGCATTAGAGAGGGGGATGATATTGCACTGGAGAAGCTCGTTAACGCCAATTTACGTTTCGTGGTTTCTGTAGCAAAACAGTATCAAAGTCAGGGATTGACCCTGAGCGATCTTATCAATGAAGGGAATTTAGGCCTTATTAAGGCTGCTAAGCGCTTTGATGAGACACGCGGTTTTAAATTCATTTCGTATGCGGTATGGTGGATCCGTCAATCGATTCTTCAGGCTTTGGCAGAACAGTCCAGAATTGTACGTTTACCGTTGAACCGTGTGGGTTCATTGAACAAAATCAACTCTACACTTGCTAGTTTAGAGCAGAAGCATCAACGCGAACCAACGGAAGAAGAGTTGGCAGAAGTAATGGAAATGACTCCGGAAGAGATCAGAACCAACCTACAATACCGTGGACGAAAAGTATCAATGGATGCTCCTTTCGCACAAGGTGATGATGGCGGTTCCCTTTTGGATATCATGGAAGATGAGAGTTCTGAAGTTCCTGATTCTGGTTTGATGGCAACATCACTTCAGCAAGAAGTTCAAAATGCATTGTCGACTTTGACAGAGCGTGAATCCCAGGTAATCTCTTTATATTATGGATTATCAGGTGGTCATTCTATCTCATTGGAAGAAATTGCAGAACAATTTGACCTGACTCGTGAACGTGTTCGTCAGATTAAAGAAAAAGCTACTAAAAAATTAATGCACCCTTCAAGAAGTGCAAAATTGAAAGCTTATTTGGGATAATTAATAATTTCCGATAGAAACTGTCCCCCGGCAAAGTCGGGGGACTTTTTTTTGGTTCCTATTTCAGTTTTTTGGATTTTTTCAACAAACGGTTTCGGAACTTAAAAGATTGAAGTACAGTACGAATACAGATCATTTCGCTACCTTTGTAGCTTATTAAACACTATTTTTTGAATAATTTTAGCAAATTAGGACTTTCCAAATCTACGGTAGAAGTCCTTGATCAAATTGGATTTAAGGATCCTACACCCGTACAAGAAAAAGCCATTCCGCTATTGCTTGAAAACAACCCGACTGACTTTATCGGACTCGCGCAAACCGGAACAGGGAAAACTGCTGCCTTTGGATTACCGCTTATTGATTTAATCGATGCCGATAATCCGGCAACACAAGCCCTGATTATGGCGCCAACACGCGAGTTGGGCCAACAAACCGGTCAACAATTGAATATGTTTTCGAAAGGAAACAAGAAGATCAATGTAGAAGTAGTATATGGTGGAGCTGCCATCGTAAACCAAATAAAAGCACTTCGTAAGCCTACCCAAATTGTGGTGGCGACTCCCGGCCGCCTTTTGGATCTAATCAAACGCAAAGCCATTAAGTTGGACAGCGTGCGTTATGTAGTCCTTGATGAGGCAGATGAAATGCTGAACATGGGCTTCAAGGAAGATATTGATGAAATACTTTCATTCACTGGTGATGAGCGTGTTACATGGTTATTTTCAGCCACTATGCCAGCGGAGATTCGCAGGATTGTTAAGAAATATATGGATTCTCCATTGGAGGTTGCCATTAACAGCGAGGAGAGAAGCAACAAAGATATTTCACATAAATATGTGATCACAACGGCCTCCAATCGTTTGCCTGCTTTGCGCAGATTTCTGGACCTGCAACCCGATATGCGGGGGATCATGTTCTGTCGCACCAAACGCGAAACGCAAGAGATTGCAGATCAACTTGGTGAAATGGGCTATGCATGTGAGGCCCTCCATGGTGATCTTTCACAAGCCCAGCGTGATGCTGTTATGAAAAGGTTTAAAACCCGCTCTATGCAACTGTTGATTGCGACCGATGTGGCTGCACGGGGTATTGATGTGAACGACTTGACGCATGTACTGCATCATTCATTACCCGATCAACTTGAAAGTTATACGCACCGAAGTGGAAGGACAGGACGCGCTGGAAAGAAAGGTATTTCCTTGTTGTTCATTAATTCACGAGAGGTTAGAAAAGTTGGTGACCTGGAAAGAAAATTGAATGTAAAATTTGAAAAGCTTGAGGTTCCCAGCATCGATACGCTAAAGTCAAGCCGAATCAACAATTGGGCAAACCTGATTATCAACACGAAAGTGGATGATAAATCAGAAGACATCCTTCAGCAATTGCATGGCCAGTTTGAGCATCTCAGTAAAGAAGATATTTTAAAGCGATTGATCACCACCCAGTTGGATCACTTGATGATTCATAGTGGTGAAGGTGATTTAAACGAGTCGCAAGGTGCTGGCCGAAGTGAACGTAAAGGCAAAGTTGGATTTCATCGTTACTTCATCAACATTGGCGAGATCGATGGGATGACCAAAGCCGATTTGATCCACTTTATTTCAGATGTATCCGCAATTGACAGGAGTCATTTTGGGGATATCAGCATCCAGAAAAATTGTGCTTTTATCGATGTTGCAAGCGCACACGATAAGGGTTTAACAGAACGCTTCGATGGCGTTGAAATTGAAGGCAGAAGCATTCGGGTTAACCGCGATGACAATGCAAGGCATACCTCTTCAGGAGGCGGATCTGCTCCATATCACAAGCGAAGTGGTGGTAGAGAGCGAAAAGAAGGAGGTTTTAAAGGCAGTAGCCGCAGTCGCGAGCGTTCACCCCGCAAAGAGTTTCGTGGTGGCGGTGGCGCTAAGAAAAGACGCGGGTAATCTTCGCAAGCTATTGTAAAGCATTAAAAGGTGGACTGAGTAAGTTCACTTTTTTTATTTAAGGCCCTTCAAAGTATGTGTTTCATGATTGAGATTAATCAATGGAATAGTGATGTGTGCATGTGCTTTTCTGATTTTTAAATATTATGCGTGCATTTTAGAAAAGACGGAAATTAATTAGAAATTAGCCAATCGATAATTAGAAATTCAACCATGTCGGCTGATCAACCCCTTTTTTTAAAGAATCTCTGGTACTTTGCCTATCATGGATCAGAAATTAAAACAGGAAAATTAAAGCAGAAGAAAATCCTGGGTGAAACCATTGTCTTTGGAAGGGACAATAGCAATAAACCATTTGCCTTGAAGGATAATTGCCCCCATCGGGGTGTGCCACTTTCTGCGGGTTGGTTCGATGGCGAAACCATTCAGTGCTGTTATCATGGATGGAAATTCAATTGTGCGGGAACGTGCACCGGAATTCCGGCACTGGCAGATGAAAAAATGGATGTCAGTAAGATCAAAGTGTATGAATATCCATGCAAGGAAATAAATGGAACCATCTGGGTTTATATTCCGCAGAATAAACTCAAACTGGAAGGATCGGAGAAAGGATTACCCAACCTTCTTTTAGATGCTGATAAAAAATTCCTCCATGTAGAAACGGTGATGATGCCGACCAATATTGATCATTCCGTTATTGGTTTGATCGATCCGGCACACGTTACGTTTGTACACCAGAGTTGGTTTTGGAGGTCTTCCAAAAACTTGAAGCTAAAAGAGAAAAACTTTGAGCCTTTTGAAAAAGGATTCATCATGAAGCGGCACAAACCTTCTTCAAACTCGAAAGGATATTCAGTGTTGAAAGGCGGTACCAGTACCGAAATCAATTTTCAAATTCCCGGCAACCGATTGGAACATATTCAGGTTGGTAAAAATGAAATTGTTTCTATCACCACGTTGACGCCTGTCGATGAAAACCAAACTGAACTCAACCATATTTTCTATACAACCATTGGCCTGGCCAAATTTCTCTGGGCTCCATTAAAGAGTTTAGGAAAGACATTTATAGGACAGGATTTGGGTGTATTTCAAAAACTTAAAGAAGGATTGGACACCGATCCGAAATTAATGCTTTTGGGAGATCCGGATGTGCAAGCCCGCTGGTACTATGAATTGAAAAAGAGCTGGCACAAATCAGTTGAAGAAGGAACTCCTTTTGAGAACACGTTGCCATCGCAAACACTGCGATGGATAACCTAGTGCTGATTTTTAGAAATGAAAACGTCTGTTTTAATTCTCATCTTGTGTTTAATTTATGTTCCTTCATTTAGTCAGGAGATAAAATTAACAAACCCTGTTCCCTCGAAAGCCCAGCTGCGCTGGCACGATGATGAATTTTATCTTTTCATACATTTCGGCCCCAACACTTTTACTAATAAAGAGTGGGGCGAAGGTGATGAGAAGACTGAGATATTTAATCCAACAGCATTGGATACACGCCAGTGGTGCAGGATTGCAAAAGAGGCCGGAGCAGCAGGTATTATTATCACAGCGAAACATCACGATGGTTTTTGTTTGTGGCCGAGCGATTACTCTACCCATACCGTTCGTGAAAGTCCGTGGCGGAAGGGGGAGGGGGATGTCCTGAAGGAGCTATCAGCATCGTGTAAAGAATTTGATTTAAAGTTTGGTGTCTATCTTTCTCCCTGGGACCGTAATCATCCGCAATACGGGACACCGGAATACAATCAGGTATTTGTGAATATGATGAAAGAAATTTTTTCAAACTATGGGCCGATCTGGGAGTTTTGGTGGGATGGTGCCAATGGCGAAGGACCGAATGGAAAAAAGCAGGAATATGATTGGCCGTTGTTTCGCAAGACGGTGAAAGACCTTTCACCGAATACGGTTGTGTTTAGTGATGTTGGGCCCGATGTTCGATGGGTAGGAAATGAAAATGGAATTGCGGGGGAGACCAATTGGAATTTGTTAAATACAGAAGGTTTTACACCGGGTTTAGGTGCACCTTCAACAGAAGTTTTGAATTCCGGTGAAGAAAATGGTGCGCATTGGATTCCTGCTGAATGCGATGTGAGTATTCGACCCGGATGGTTTTATCATCAGGAAGAAGACGATAAAGTAAAAACCCCCGAACAATTATTTGATTTATATCTTAAATCTGTTGGCCGTGGTTCTAATTTATTGTTGAATGTTCCTCCGGATAGAAGGGGGTTGTTTACGCGATATGATTCAGCAGCTTTAGTAGGTTTCAAGAAACTGCGTGATGAGAATTTTAAAGATGACGTGGTAAAAGAGTGTACAATAAAAATAAGCAGGGTGACTACTGAAAAATTGAACGATAGTGATCTTACTACTTATGATGTGGTTGCAGTTAAGGAAAGTGTTGATATCTCTTTTTCAGTGCCTACAGCAATCAATACGTTGCAAATCAGTGAGACTATTGAATTTGGTCAGTTTGCTAAGTCGTTTTTAGTGCTCCTAATAGATAAAGATGATGTAGTGATGAAGGAATTGCACGGCACAACAATTGGACACAAACGAATCCTGACTTTTCCGACCGTTGAAGTAAGTTCGATTGAGTTGGTAATTTTGGATTCATACACAAATGTATTTCTTAGTGAAGTTTCCGCGTATCGAATATCTGAAAAATTAATTGAATAGTATGAAATTGATTTGCTCTCTTTTCCTGATATTACTGACTTCGATTTCATCCTTTGCTCAAAGTAAAGTAAACGCCAGCGAAATTGAAGAAAAGATGCAGTGGTTTGCAGATGCCAAACTAGGAATCTTTATTCATACCGGAATTTATGCTGTGAATGGTATTGATGAGTCGTGGAGTTTCTTCAATAAGAAAATCAGTCATGCGGATTACATGAAGCAACTTAGTGGATTTTCATTAAAGAAATATGATCCTGCTTATTGGGCCGAGTTGATCAAAGAAAGTGGCGCACGCTATGCAGTGATCACTACCAAGCATCATGATGGTGTGGCGATGTACGATACGAAGATGAATGACCTGAGCATCGTTAAGAAGACGCCTGCAAAACAGGATATGATCAAACCATTTTTTGAAGAACTCCGAAAACGTGATTTAAAATGTGGTGCTTATTTTTCGTTGATTGATTGGACCCATCCGGATTATCCCGGTTTTCTTTCCGATAGCACCAGGTACAACATCACGGATGACTATGAACGATGGAACCGGTTTAGAACATTCTTTCAAGGTCAAATTTCAGAAGTCAATACCAATTTCAAACCAGATATCATGTGGTTTGATGGCGATTGGGAACATTCTGCAGAGCGATGGGAATCTGAAAAGATCAGACAACAAATTTTAGCGAGCAATCCGACAACCATTATCAATGGACGCTTACAAGGATATGGTGATTATGAAACGCCAGAGCAAAATTTTCCCGTTTCGAAACCAGATTACAGATGGTGGGAGTTGTGCATGACCATCAACAACAATTGGGGATACCAGCCCACAGACACAAACTGGAAAACCCCTTACGAGATTATTTCAATTTTTGTAGACGCTGTTTCAAATGGTGGTAACTTACTGCTAGACATTGGCCCTAAAGCGGATGGAACGATTCCGGAAGAACAAATCCATGTACTCAAAGAGTTGGGGGTATGGAATAAGAAAAATGGTAAAGCCATCTTCAATACAATAGCCGGTTTACCGCAGGGTCATTTTTATGGCCCGACAACCTTATCAAAAGACTCCACCACATTATATTTATTTCTGCATGGGAAAACCAATGGACAAGTCATGATCAAAGGGTTGGTAAATAAGATTAACGGTATTGAAGTAGTGGGTAACGGCACAAAACTGAACCACAAAGTTGTCGGAAAAATATCATGGAGCCATGTACCGGGGTTGGTTTACATTGATGTGCCTGAAAATGTTTTAGATAAATACATCACAGTGTTGGAAGTGAAGTTGGAGAGTCCGGTAAAATTGTATAGTGGAAAAGGAGGATTTAACTAATGGAAACAACAGTACAGAATAATCGATTGTTGGCGCTGGATGTATTCCGGGGAATGACCATTGCGTTTATGATTTTGGTGAACACACCCGGTTCGTGGTCGCATGTATATGCACCCTTGCTACACGCGAAGTGGGATGGTGCTACACCTACCGATTTAGTGTTTCCATTTTTTCTTTTTATCGTTGGTGTTTCGATGTTTTTTTCGTTTTCAAAATTCAACCGGCAGCTTGATTCACATTTGACAATGAAAATACTCAAGCGTGTTGTTTTGATTTTTGTTATTGGCTTGGCATTGAATTATTTTCCGTTCTATAATCGCACCATTGAAAACTTAAGGATCATGGGGGTATTGCAACGAATTGCTTTAGCGTATGGCATTGGGGCTTTCATTTGTATTCTTGTCCCCGCAAACCAACTTTGGCGGGCAGGTATTTTAATTTTAGTAGGATACTGGTTGGTACTGATTTTGTTTGGTGGTGAACAACCGTTTTCCCTCGAAGGCAATTTTGCACGAATTGTCGACTTAAAAGTTTTTGGTGAAAACCATGTATACAAAGGTTTCGGAATTCCCTTTGATCCGGAAGGTTTGTTAAGTACAATTCCCTCAGCCGTTACGGTAATTTTCGGATACCTGACAGGGAAGTTAATTCAGTCCAGTTCGGAGAAAAACCTGTTGGCAAAAAATTTATTGATCATGGGAGCATTGGCCATTTTCCTGGGCTTATTTTGGGATCAGTATTTCCCTATCAACAAGCCGCTATGGACAAGCTCGTATGTTGTGTACACAGGTGGTATTGCTTGTATCGTGATTGGCCTCCTGATTGAGTTGATTGATATTCGCGGATATACAAACTGGACACAACCCTTTGTTGTATTTGGAATTAATCCACTGATCATTTATGTTTTGTCAGGCGTGCTGGTTAAAATAATGATTGGAATGGTGAAGTGGGAAATGGAATCCGGATCAACGAATTTATATAGCTGGCTTTATCAGGATGTGCTGGCAGCAATGCTTCCTAACCAGCTAAAGTTTGCATCGTTTTTATTTGCAGTATTAATTGTTGCCATCTGTTGGTTGTTTGGCTGGGTGCTTTATAAAAGAAAGATTTTTATCAAAGTTTAATTGGACTATGTCACAAAGTTTCACAGAGAATACACAAAGAATCACAAAGAATCACAAAGTCTTTATGTTCCTTAGTGACGCTTGGTGCAGCTTTGTGTAACAACTTTTAAACAGACACCTTCCGTTCAATCTCTTTCAGGTTTTCGATTTTCTTGTTGCGTAAGAAGCCGTTGATATCTTCAAAGTGTTCTTTGATGCGCTTGTTTCCAAATTCAAAAACTTTTTCTGCAAGACCATCTAAGAAATCACGGTCGTGGGAAACGAGTATCAGCGTTCCGTCAAAAGCTTTCAGCGCGTCTTTCAAAATATCCTTAGATCGAATGTCAAGGTGGTTTGTTGGCTCATCAAGGATCAATAGGTTAACAGGTTGCAATAGTAATTTGATCATTGCCAACCGCGTGCGTTCTCCACCGGACAATACCTTTACTTTCTTTTCAATCGTATCGCCACCAAACATAAAGGCACCGAGTATGTTTTTGATTTGTGTACGAATGTCACCCTGCGCAATCTGATCGATCGTATCAAACACCGAAATGCTTTCATCCAGCAAGGCCGCTTCATTTTGTGCAAAATATCCGATCTGCGAATTGTGGCCGACCTGCAATTTTCCATCCACTTCAATTTCACCCATGATGGCTTTCACCAACGTAGATTTTCCTTCACCGTTCTTTCCAACGAAAGCAATTTTTTGTCCGCGCTCAATGGTAAGTGATGCATTCTGAAACACTACGTGTTCACCGTATTTCTTTGTAATGTCTTCCGCGATTACCGGATAATTTCCCGAGCGTGGGGCAGGAGGGAATTTTAGATTTAACGAAGAAGTATCGACTTCATCCACTTCTACAATCTTGATTTTCTCCAACATCTTCACGCGCGATTGTACTTGCAACGTTTTGGAATAGGTTCCTTTAAAGCGATCAATGAAGGTTTGGATATCGGCTATTTCTTTTTGTTGATCATCGAATTGTTTTTGCTGTTGTTCGCGTCTTTCTTTCCTCAATTGCAAATAGTGCGAATAGTTGGTTTTGTAATCGTAGATTTTGCCCATCGTAATTTCAATGGTACGATTGGTCAGGTTGTCTACAAAGGCCTTATCGTGACTAATCACGATTACGGCTTTAGCGCTGGTCTTTAAAAATTCTTCTAACCATTGCACCGATTCAATATCCAGGTGGTTGGTAGGTTCATCCAACAAAATCAAATCAGGTTTTCTTAACAAGATTTTGGCAAGTTCAATGCGCATTCTCCAGCCACCACTGAATTCACTTGTCGAGCGCGTAAAATCTGACCGTAGAAAACCTAAACCCATTAATGTTTTTTCTACTTCCGCATCAAAATTTACTTCCTCGATTGAATAGTATTTCTCACTGAGTTCTGAGACCTGTTCGATGATTTTTGAATACTCATCCGATTCATAGTCTGTTCGCGTTTCAAGTTGTTGGTTCAGGCTGTCGATTTCATTTTTCATATTCAGGATTTCTGAAAAAGCTTTGGAGGCTTCTTCGAAAACCGTACACTCATCAGCCGTAAGGAGGTGCTGCGGAAGATAAGCAATAATGGCTTCTTTGGGAGCGGAAACCTTACCCCGTGTAGGTTTATTGACACCCGCTATTATCTTGAGCAACGTTGACTTTCCAGCCCCGTTTTTCCCCATGAGGGCAATCCGGTCGTTCTCGTTTATATTAAATGTGAGGTCGCTAAACAGGCTGGAGCCACTGAATTCCACACTTACCGCATC
>JBGTGG010000166.1:0-2108 GCA_041746855.1 Cyclobacteriaceae bacterium
GCTTCAAACTTTTCGCGCGGATCGCGACCCGGTTTTTCAAGCTCAGCAAGAATATCGGTAAGCGTGGGGAGTCCAACTGATTCGCTTACATATTTTTTTAGATCGAGTTTTTTACGCAACTCCTCACTAGTCATTAAATCGTTTATGGTACAATTCAAATCTTTTGCAAATTTTTCGACCAATGTATAACGTTCCGGATGGACGGCACTTCGATCCAATGGATTTTTTGAATCGCGCACACGCAAGAACCCGGCACATTGCTCAAAAGCTTTATCTCCTAAGCGTGTTACTTTTTTTAATGAATCACGATCTTTGAACGCACCATTTTGGTTTCTGTATTCGACAATATTTTGTGCCAACTGCGGACCGAGTCCCGACACATACGAAAGCAATTCTTTGCTGGCGGTATTCACTTCAACACCAACAGAATTCACACAACTCATCACCACATCATCAAGTCCTGCTTTGAGTTTGGTTTGGTCCACATCATGCTGATATTGTCCTACACCAATTGACTTCGCATCAATCTTTACAAGTTCGGCCAATGGATCCATCAATCGTCTGCCAATAGAGACTGCCCCGCGCACGGTTACATCTTTATCCGGAAATTCATTGCGCGCTACTTCAGATGCGGAGTAAATGGAAGCACCACTTTCATTCACCATCACAATCAAAATTTCTTTTGGCAAGCCAATACTTTTAATAAACGATTCCGTTTCGCGACTGGCAGTTCCATTTCCTATGGCGATAGCTTCAATTTTAAAACGATCACACAACCCTAGTACAATCGTTCCTGATTTTGCTGTTTCGCGTTGCGGTTCATTCGGGTAAATTACCGTATCAAAAAGCAATTCACCTTGTTCGCCAAGGCAAACCAATTTGGTTCCACTTCTGAATCCCGGATCTAATGCCAGCACACGTTTTTGTCCGAGTGGCGAGGCGAGCAATAACTCTTTCAAGTTCGATGAAAAAACTTTGATCGCTTCCTGATCGGCTTTCACCTTTGTTTCAACACGGACTTCTGTTTCGAGCGAAGGTTTGAGCAAGCGTTTGTAACAATCTTTAATCGCCAACACCACTTGTTCACCGGAAGGTGATTTGGTTTTCACAAATTGTTCTTCCAACAGATTAGTGGCAGCTTCTTCGTTGGGTGCTATATCCAAACTGATAATGGTTTCTTTTTCTGCCCTGCGCATGGCCAGCAAACGGTGCGATGGTGTTTTGCTGATCGGTTCTTTCCAATCGAAATAGTCTTTAAATTTTTGGGCTTCTTCTGATTCAGCTTTTGTTTTGTACACAGTTGCCTGGATCACGCCTTCCTTCCAAAAAAGTTCGCGGATATTTTTTCGTGCATCCTGGTTCTCACTGATCCACTCCGCAATAATATCACGTGCTCCGGCAAGGGCTTCTTCTTCATTGGTAACACCAAGCTCCGGATTGACAAATGTGTTTGCTTCACTATTCAAATCCAGTTTGACTTGTTCAAAGATGCGTTGTGCTAGTGGCTCCAATCCCTTTTCCTTCGCTACCGTTGCCCGTGTTTTGCGTTTCGGTTTGAAAGGCAGATAAATATCTTCAACTTCAATGACGGTTTCTGCTTCGGCAATTAGCTTTTCCAGTTCAGGAGTTAAGAACCCTTGCTTTTCGATAGACTTTAAAACCGCTTCTTTCCTTTTGGCGAGTTCTTCCAGTTGTTCATGCCGATCACGAATCGCGGCCAACTCCACTTCATCTAAACTTCCGGTTAATTCTTTTCTGTATCGAGCCATAAAAGGAATCGTTGCTCCTTCCGCTAATAGTTCAACAACAATTTTAACATGGTTGGTCGTTAATTTTAACTCATTGGCAATGCGTACAATTGTTTCCATTAAGGATACTGCTATTTTAATTGGGAAGGCAAAAATAAGGGAGGGATCGGGATGGGAAAGCACCAGGAAGAATAATTGTCAAAAATTATTCAAATGCTGACACAATCTGACCTTGTTGTTTTTTAATGAATGGGATTCTTGGTTTTAACGTAAATTGTCGCCACTGATTTATAAATTCCGAAAGGCAGTGGTTCAAGAAGTGATCGATAAAATCCTGTATCAGTATTCCTATCTCAATTT
>JBGTGG010000167.1:0-15929 GCA_041746855.1 Cyclobacteriaceae bacterium
ATGATGTCTTTTGCGTCTCCTTTGTCTTTGAATTTTTCTACAAATTCAGCCGCACCGGAGAAGGCAATTTGGTTGATGTATTTTTTTACTTCTTCTCCCGTCATACCAATACCTTTATCACTAACGGTAATGGTCTTTTTCTTCTTGTCGAAGGAAACTTCTATTTTGGTATCGCCAATGTCTTCTTTCACCTCGCCTAAGCTGGCAAGTTTCTTTAGTTTTTGGGTTGCGTCAACCGCGTTGGAAACAAGCTCCCGCAAAAAGATCTCATGATCGGAATAGAGAAATTTTTTGATGATGGGGAAAATGTTTTCCGTGTGGATGGAAATCGTTCCTTTTTCTTCCATAGTATTTGTTGTCATTTTGGTTAATGTCATGATGGCTGAATTCTACAGGTTTGGTAAAGATCAGGCCGGGTTAATCAATAAATTTTATCGGGAAGCGTAAAGCCCAAAAGCTATTCCAATAGCTAAAATGGTGACAGGATGGCAGGACTTTTAATGATATGCTTACCTATATTTTGGAGTATGCTTATGGAAGAAGTTATCAACAGCATTATTCCAATTATCCAGTAGTTGGCTTCTTTTTTTATTGAGGTCGTTATGCACAGCATTTACATTTTGAATTTGCTTATTGTACGTATTTATAGCAGCATTATAATCATCAATATCCTTTTTTGTTCGTTCATTGGGCCGCTTTGCATCCATTGCCGTTTTCATTTTTTCATAATTTTCTTTTACTAGCTCAAACTCAATCAACTGTGGTATTTTTTGAGATGCCTCCATTTTGTAAAAATTTAGCATTTGTTGGCAAGCATTTTTTACTGTTGCGTCTCCTTTAAAGGATTCAATTGGACCTGTCTTTACATAATCTTCTGTTGCACTTGCAAGCAAAGCATTTTTATTTTGCTCCATTGCATTAAGGTCACCCTTATTGATCGCTTCAAGCAAGTAAATTTCGTTTTTATAGCTTTTGAAAAATAGCAAGAAAAGTGTGTGGTAATAATCAGATACTTCCCCAGCAGTCTTTATTTTAAGGGATAGTTTACTTTCTTCCCCACTAATTAAATTAACATTATTGTTGGCAGCAAAGACCTTTTTTTCCTCCTGAACCCGCTCAAATTCCTGGTTTATTTTTTCACTCGCTTTTTCTTTGGTCAGCATATACTGTTCCATCAAATCATACGATTGTTCAGCGATTTCTTCCATGTCCAATATTTTTGCATAGTCTTCATTCAAGACGATATAGGTGACGCGAAAATATTCGATTACTGCGTCCCGGTAATTACTACTGCCATTAAAGGGTTTCATTTTTCGAACGTTCCTTTCGCTTTCTTTAATTTGTAGCAATAGTTCTGATCTTTTTTTGTCAACTTTTCGAGCACTCTTTCCGTGCGCTGCAGCGCTCGTATAACTCATCATATCACTTGAAATCGCATTGAACTGCTCGCTAATTGCTTGCATATAATCCACGGGGCTTTCCGTTTGCGCATGGGCGAAAATTGAGACGGTTAATCCTGAAAGCAGTAAAAGATACTTCATAAAGCGATTTAATTTATGTTGATATAATCTTGAAGGATATGGAATGCTTCTTTGATCGAGACACTCATCCTAATTTCATTTAGTATTTCCTGATTGATTTGATTTCGAAATGCGTCCAAATCCATAAGCCGCTGATCAAAATGTAATCCGCGCACATCAAGAAGATTGGTTTCTTGAACCTCCGAATGCGCTGTGATTTTTTCTTCCTGTAATTTCACAAGGTTTTTGAACGCGACTGGTTGTAGTGGAACAGGACTCGTTAAAATTTTATTGATTTCCATAATCAGTTGAAACCCTTTTGAATCGTTAATTCGAACCTGACTCTTCTGTTCAAGTTTCTGAATTGGAAACGGGCCATATTGATGGTAGTAAACCTTTTTTGAAATAGGCAAACACACCAGTGCGTTACGTTCAAATTCTTCCCGTTGAAACAGAGAAGAATAAAAATCCGGTAACTTAATATCTGGAATAACGCCATTTTGCTGTAAGCTAGATCCTGTTACGCGATAAAGCTTCAGGGAGGTAACTTTTACTTGCTCGGTATTTTCAACTAAATCTTTTCTGGAAAAATTTGTAGTAAAAGGAACAACCGTTTGGCCGGTTGCCTTTCCATAGCTTGAACTTCCAACTATAATTGCCCGCCTGTGATCCTGCATAGCGGCTGCAAAAAGTTCTGCGGCAGAAGCACTGAAATTATTTATCATGACCACCATTGGCCCATCGTAGATTGTTCCTCGATTGGCATCTTTAAAAGTAAAGGCTTCTTCATTTGTGCTTTTTCCAATTGCAAGGGCTCCCGCATCAACAAAAATACCCGATAAATCAAGCGCTTCTTGCAACGATCCTCCTCCATTGAACCGCACATCTACGATTAATCCCTGAATTTTTTCTTTCTTTAATTTGAGTACTTCTTTAGCAAAATCATTAGCACATCCAGTAATCGTATTTATCCCCCATTCTGAATAAAATCCCGGTAGGGATATATACCCAATGCTGCTCGTGCTGTCACTAAGCACAAATGACCGGATTACATTTTCAGACGCTTCAATTTTTTCTTTTTCGAGGGGTACATTTTTTATCTGGCCATCCTGTTTCTTGATGGTTAGCGTAATTTTTTTTGGCCCTGTTTCCAGCACCTCATATAAATCAACAAATGAAAAGTCACCATCTAAAAGGGTTTCCCCGTTTTGATTTTTGACCGACAATATCAGATCTCCTTTGTGGATTTCGTTTGAATTCCATACGGGACTTGCGGGCTGTACTTTTTCAATGACTGCGCCACCGAATTCATCTTCTTTAATACCCAGGCCGAAGGATTCGGTTTCCGGGTTGTTTCCGGTTAGGAATTCCTTTCCTTCAGAAGGATTGAAGAACCGCGTGTGCGGATCGTAAATCTGAGCGATTGATTCAAGAAAAGTCTTTGCGATATCCTCTCTGGTATTCTGTTTGTTTAGGTATCTGAGTTCCTTCTTTTTTATCATTTCCCTGATTTCTGCATCCTTGCTTTTTATCAGTTTCGGGATATCGGAATCAAAAGCCGTAACCAACTCGTTTTGAATGGAATTCAGAAATTCAAACTTGATGTTGGTGAAGCGCTTTGCCCGTAAGGAGACTTCATCGACCTCAAAAGATTCATTGGAAGGCGGAATAAGGGAATAGAATGTTTGACTCGAAAAATCCAGCGGGCTATTTAGTATTTTCTCAATCTCATTTTTTGCTACCTCTAATTTCCTATCATATAATAGTTTTGATGTTGTAAGAAAGGTCTCAAATTTTTGGGCTTTTAAAGAATCATCTAGACTCAACCGATAAGAATCCAAGCCGGCCAGATCTTGCTGTGTAAAAATCAAATGGGAAGGATCCAATGCGTAAAAGAACTCATCGAATAGTTTCTTCGACCAGTCATCATCGACAGGAATAGGCTGAACGTGATACTGATTTATTATTTTGACCAGCTTATCAGCTTCGCTACCATAATTTTTGGATTGACTTATTCCTTGAAAAAAGGAGCCAAGAAAAAGTGTTAAGAGAAAAATCCTTAAAAATAATTTCATAGTTACCAACGGTAAATATCGGGCTGTAAAGTAACGGGATTTGCAGAAAAATAAAAGATTTTCGTGTTCTACCGTATCCGATCCGAATCCCGAACCAGTTTTTCATCCTTGCGGATAAACCGGTTGGCGATCAGGTTAAAGATAACGGCCGCGCCCGGAAGGTACAGCCCAAATCCATAGTTTCCTCCCTGAAATTGGTTTACCAACTGGCTGGCCAAATACACGGATGAGGCGATGGCCCCTACCAACAAAAGGGAGTTGAGCGCGCCAAGTTTCATCTGGAGCATCCGGTTTTTATATTTTCCGATTTGGATGAATGCGATTGTTGCTGCCGCAATGGATAAGATGGCGGTGATGGAATACGGAAAATACTGGGTGTTTAGTTCACCATCTTCAATGGTGGAATAGTGAAGCGGGAAAAGTTTGTGAGCGATTGCTGTCCCATCTCCAAATGTCCAGATTGGAAAAAAAATCGAAGCCACCAAACATAAAATAACCAGACAAAGAAAAATGGTTTGAACGCGTTGCCACATATAGATTTGAATTTCGTTGCCGTAAAACTACGATAAACCGGAAAGGCTGAAAAGAGAGTCAGGGATTTCAATACGATTTAATTAAAGAATGTCGATTATTGCACTTCGACCCCGTGGTCATCGGGTTCAGTTATTCATGTATGCCACGCTTCTTTTTTGAAATACAATACGATGGACGAAGTTACCACGGCTGGCAAAGCCAGAAGAATGCTATTGGCGTGCAACAGGTTGTGGAAGAGGCATTGAGCACGTTATTAAATACACCTGTTCAAATTGTAGGGAGCGGCCGTACCGATACCGGGGTTCATTGTGCCCAGCAATTTTTCCATGCCGACATAGAAAATCCTTTCGATAAGGATGTATTGCAATTTAAGTTGAACAATTTTCTTCCACGGGCCATTGCCATAAATCGGATCGTGCCCGTGAAGCAGGAGGCACATGCCCGCTATTCAGCGATTAGCCGGGCGTATGAATACCGTATTACCCGAAAGAAGAACCCCTTTTTGGAAGGCTATTCCTTACACTACTTTAAGCCTGTAAATATTCAAACCCTAAACAAGGCTGCTGCGTTATTACTCGGTGCACACGATTTTCAGTGTTTTAGTAAAGTGAAAACAGATGTAAATAACTTTCTTTGCACGGTAAAAAAGGCGCATTGGATTGAACGAGGGGATGTATTGATTTTTCAGATTGAAGCCAATCGGTTTTTGCGAGGGATGGTGCGTGCTACGGTAGGTACGTTGTTGGAAGTTGGGTCGGGTAAAATATCAATTGCAGATTTCAAACAGATTATAAAAAGCAAAGACAGAAAAAGAGCGGGCGAAAACGTTTCGCCTTCCGGGTTGTTTCTTACCAGAGTAAAATATCCGGCCTCATTATTTTTAAAGAATTGATCGAAGTTCGTGGAGAAAGAAAAAATTAGTAGCGGTAATATTATTGATTTCAATGTATTGAAGCGGTTGACGAAATATCTTCAGCCCTACAAGGGACGTTTTTATTTTCTGGTTTTTCTAACTTTCGCTTTAGGTGTACTGGCGCCTTTACGTCCAATCCTTATCTTTTGGACTATTGATAAACACGTTGCTTTAGGTGACTATCAAGGGATGGTATCCGTGATATTGCTTTTGATTTCATTGCTATTACTTCAATCTTTTGTTCAATATTTTCACACCTATTTATCAGGATGGATTGGCCAACATGTAATTCGGGATATTCGGATAAAGCTTTACCAACATTTGCTTTCCCTTCGCTTAAAATTTTTTGATAAAACACCGATTGGCAGATTGGTGACCCGCACAATTTCGGATGTGGAAACGCTGTCGGATGTTTTTAGTGAAGGATTGGCAGGGATGATTTCTGATTTGCTACAAATTGTATTCATTGTAGTATTCATGTTTTTTGTTGACTGGCGACTAGCGCTAATCAGCATCTCAACAATACCCCTTATGTTGATCAGTACCTATGTTTTCAAAGAAAAAATTAAGGTCACATTTAATGATGTTCGAAATGCTGTTTCCAACCTGAACACATTTGTGCAGGAACATATTTCGGGGATGAACATTGTCCAGATTTTTGGAAGTGAAAAAACAGAGTTCGGAAAATTTAACCGGATCAATAAAGAACATCGGAACGCAAACTTGAAATCGGTCTTGTATTACTCGATTTACTTTCCCGTTGCCGAGGTTATCGGTGCGGCAGGGATTGGATTGCTTGTATGGTATGGTGCGCGTGGAGCTTTAAATTTTGAAGAAACCGGAATTACCGTTGGTAAGCTTGTAGCGTTTATTATGTACATCAATATGTTCTTCCGCCCGATACGGATGATTGCTGATCGTTACAACACCCTGCAAATGGGGATTGTAAGTTCTTCCAGAATCTTAAACCTGATCGATAGTGATGAGCATATTCAAAATACAGGAACAAGCAGCATCGATCATCTCGAAGGTAAAATTGAATTTGATAAAGTTTGGTTTGCGTACACCGATGAAGAGTACGTATTGAAAAACATTAACATTACCATTCAACCAGGCGAAACCATTGCCTTAGTGGGAGCAACGGGTGCAGGTAAATCTTCTATTATTAATTTGTTAAATCGTTTTTACGAAATCAATAAAGGAAATATTCTCGTGGATGGTCGTGATCTTTCAGAATATGAACTCGGTTCACTGCGCAGGAATATTGGGGTGGTGTTGCAGGATGTATTCCTTTTTTCGGATACGATTTTCAACAACATCTCCTTGAACAATCCGGAAGTAACAGAAGAGATGATCTGGCATGCTGCTGATTTGGTGGGAGCACGAAAGTTCATTGAACGGTTGCCCGGAAAACTTCAGTACAATGTGATGGAGCGTGGAGCAACGCTTTCGGTTGGGCAGCGGCAATTGCTTTCTTTTATTCGCGCAATGGTATATGATCCAATGGTATTGGTATTGGATGAAGCAACTTCTTCTGTGGATTCAGAAACAGAGGAGCTCATTCAAAATGCGATCGATAAAATGATGAAGGGACGGACCGCCATTGTAATCGCCCATCGCCTTTCCACTATCCAAAAAGCCGACAAGATCATCGTGCTTGATCATGGTGAAATCGTTGAGGAAGGAACGCATGAAGAATTGTTGCTGAAGGGTGGAAGTTACAGCCAACTTCACAAAATGCAGTACAAAGAGTTTGTATAGGTCTTGCCTTGTCGGATGAAAGGGTTAGAGCAAATGGATTATATTTGCTTTAATGCGCCTCAAAAAGACCTATTTCCTGCTCCTGATGCTGGTTTTCAGCTTGCCCGCGATTGGCCAGCAGCGGAATTATTCCAAGAGCGTTTATTCCCAAAAGCGGCACAGCAAAAATCCGATCCGGATGCCGAAAAGCAAGGCGAAAATTGTATGCCCTATTTTCGAGAACAGTCAATTTCCATATCAGGGAATCGGAATAAAGCTGGGCGATCCATTTGCCCTCACCTATAAATTTTATTATGATAAAAAGTGGGGTTTCGTTGTTGATTTTGGAAAGGCTGCAAGTGCTTTGTACAGTCGCTATTATCGTGAACAATTTGAGAAGTATGTAGCGGTCGATACCATTCCAACCACAGGTGGGATTGATTACCTGGCGCATCAGGCAAAAGCTGATTTAGTTGGGGAGTTTAAAATCTTACGACACTTTGATATTGAAAAAGTATCACCGGGCTTGCGGTTCTATATGGGGATTGGTTTTGAATTAAAAACTGTTCAACTCACATATGATTACCTATACGATGACGGAATTAATCAGAATAAATTTGGCCGCTTTGATCGGAGCCGGTTTACCTATGGACCTGAGTTTGTAACCGGAATTGAATACTCGTATTTTCAAATGCCTATTTCTGCCTTTATGGAAGTAGAGGTGTTTACAGATGTAGGGTTAGATCCCGGCTGGACAAAATTACAGGGTGGTGTTGGGTTGCGGTACATTTTTAAGTAATTTCCTGATGACCTGATTTCTAATTACTAATTGTCGTGATAGCCGAATTAGAAATCCTAAAGGTAGATACAAAGTATGATTTATCTTTTGGCTAAAGCCAACTGGGGTTGGATTTCATTGCCACTGGATAAATCCAGTGGCAATTCAAGAAAGTACATTTTGATTAAGAGCTTATTTGAATTGGAATGGGCTTTAGCCCATTCGAAAAATTTAAATTCATCTAGGCTTTAGCCAAATTTTAAACTTGACATAGTAGGATTAGTAATCAGTAAATTAACCAATCGGCTCCTCATCCAGCTGTCCTTGCTTTTCAAATAGCTCTGCATACACTCCGTTGTGTTCCAACAACGAGTCATGTGTTCCTTGCTCAACAATCTGTCCATCCGATAACACAATAATTTTATCAGCAAGCTTCGCAGAGGATACGCGGTGCGAAATGATGATGGAAGTGCGATCTTTCATGATCCGCTTCAAACTATTTAAAATATTGTTTTCGGTTTTTGTATCGACAGCCGACAGCGCATCATCAAGCATTAAAATTTTTGGTTCGCGCACCACAGCACGCGCAATAGACACTCGCTGCTTTTGTCCACCCGATAAAGTTATGCCCCGTTCGCCAACACGTGTTTTAAAACCTTCAGGAAACTCCATGATGTTGCTGTACACATCTGCATCTTTTGCGGCTTGTTCAATACGCTCATCACCTACACTGGAAAGTCCGAAGCCGATATTGTTTTCAATAGTATCACTGAAAAGGAAAACATCTTGTGGCACATACCCGATTTGCGTACGCAGGTTATTGAGGGAATACTCCTGAATGGGAATGTCATCAATCCGGATTTCTCCATCGCGTACATCAAACAACCGCGAAATCAAATTGGACACAGTGCTTTTTCCGGAACCCGTAGTTCCAATAATACCCAGTGATTCCCCTGGATTCACAGTGAAGGAGAGATTTTTCAACGCTTGTATACCCGTGTCCGGATAGGTAAAGGAAACATTTTTGAACTCAATTTTTCCTTTGATTTCACGCGCGGGCAAATTCCCCGAAAGGATATTGGTAGGGGTCTCCAAAAATTCGTTGATCCTTTTTTGTGAAGCCTCAGCGCGCTTCACAATGCTGCTGGTCCAACCCAGCGAAGTAACAGGCCAGGTAAGCAAGTTCACATAGATGATAAACTCAGCTATATTTCCGAATGACAAATCACCAGCAATTACTTCGGTACTTCCGGCATATACGGTGAGGATGGTACTCAATCCAATCAATCCCATGATCAATGGAAAAAACAGCGACTGGATTCGCGTAAGCTTTAACGATTCAATTTTATATTCTTCACTTTCGCTCGAAAATCTTTCGAGTGAATCTTTCTCGCGATTGAAAGATTTCAACACACGAATACCACTAAACGCTTCTTGCGCAAACGTGGATAACCGCGATTGGCTTTTCTGAATGTCTTCTGATTTTTTTTCAATTCTGTTGTTCACAAAATAAATACTGAACGAAAGAAATGGTAGCGGGATCAACGCATAGCCCGTTAACATTGGACTAATGGAATACATTACGGGTATCAGGATCGCGAACAAGACTACCAACTGCATGCCGTACATAATAGCAGGTCCCAGATACATCCGCACACGGCTCACATCTTCGGAGATGCGGTTCATTAAATCACCGGTGTTGTTTCTGCGATAAAAACTTAATGGCAAGGTTTGATAGTGGGCAAACACTTCATTCTTCAAATCATATTCCACCAGCCGTGACATCACTATTAATGTTTGGCGAACGAAGTATAAGAAGAGTCCACGCAAGAGTGCAATCACAAGGATCAGCACTGCGTAGATAAAAATGCTGTACGCAAAAATGTCGAAGAAATTTTCCTTGAGGTCAACACCTTCGAAAGCACGGTATACATTAATATTATCGACCACCAGGTCAATCGATTCACGAACCAACTGGGCTGGTATGATTTGGAAAATGGTGGAGATGATGATAAACACAAATCCGAGAACCAAATGCCATTTGTATTTCAGCAGGTATTTATTGAGGTAACTAAGGTGTTTCATTTATTGCTGCCCTATATTTTTTGTCCAGCCACCCAAATGTCTGTTGGAATGGTCTACTTGTCCGTTTTTGGACGGAATTAAAATAACTCTTAAATCCTGTGTCAACGGCTTTTTATGGAATAATGTTCGGTCAATTTCCACGAATACGAAATAACATCGCAGTAGTTAATGCAATCGTTTGAAACCATTGAAAAACTGTGATAAAAGAAATATTTTTGCATTCGTAAACGGTACGTTTTGACAAATCCTTGATGGCTTCAAAACTACAACAAACAGATCGAACTAATCAATCAATTATATGGAGATTATAGAACGTGAAAAAGTGGGGCAGGTTGGAATCTTTGACAAGCTCGCGAATTTAGAACACGAGCAACTCGTTTTCTGCAACGATGAAGCCACCGGCTTAAAAGCACTTATCGGGATTCACAACACAGCCTTGGGACCAGCCTTGGGCGGTACCCGTATGTGGAACTATGCAACCGAGCAAGAAGCCATTACGGATGTACTTCGCTTGTCACGCGGCATGACGTACAAAGCCGCCATCACCGGGTTAAACCTTGGCGGAGGAAAAGCCGTCATCATTGGCGATGCAAAAACCCAAAAGAGCGAAGCGTTCATGCGCAGGTTCGGAAAGTTTGTAAACAGCCTTAACGGGAAGTACATCACTGCCGAAGATGTAAATATGAAAACCCAGGACATGGAATATATTTCTATGGAAACCAAACATGTTACCGGTTTGCCGGAATCAATGGGGGGTGGAGGCGATCCTTCTCCTGTAACAGCATATGGTGTGTACATGGGAATGAAAGCCACCGCAAAAAAAGTATTTGGTACTGATAGTCTCGAAGGAAGAACGATTGGTGTACAAGGTGTTGGGCAGGTAGGAATGTATTTGGTTGAATATCTGGTAAAGGAGAAAGCAAATGTCTACATCACCGACCTTTTTGAAGAAAAAGTAAAATCAATCGCCACTAAATTTGGTGTGAAAACAGTTGGGCAGGATGAAATCTATGACCTTGATATGGATATTTATGCACCCTGTGCTTTGGGCGCTACGCTGAATGACAATACCATACCCCGTTTGAAATGTAGCATTATAGCAGGCGCGGCCAATAATCAATTGATGGAGGAAAGAAAGCATGGTTATATGTTGATCGACAAATCAATTGTGTATGCACCTGATTTCTTAATAAATGCTGGCGGTTTGATCAATGTGTATAACGAATATTTGGGTGGTTATAATCGTGCCCGCGTATTCGAACATGCTGAAAAAATTTATACTACCTGTATCAATATCCTTGCGTTGGCGGATAGTGAAAAAATCACCCCGCAAGAGGCAGCGATCAAATTGAGTGAGAAAAGGATTGAAGACGTTGGAAGAATTAGGATTTCCCGATAAAAATAATTCCAATTGTTATAGTGCATCCCGTTGGTTCCTGCTGACGGGATGTTTATTTTTACGGCAGTTTTAAGATTTATCTGTTCTTTGATTTAGAATATGCTCAATAGAAGAAACCTGCGCATCAAAGTAATGCAAAGCTTGTTCAGCTTGCACCAATGCAAGGAAGCCAATTACTTACTTTGTTTAGACCTGATCAAAGAGCGTTTTCTGCCCGATCTTAATTCCATGGAAGTCCAGGACAAAGGACTTTTGAAAGACCTGACCAACCAAGCCCTTAAAGAATTTGAACACCGCTTCGAAGGGGGTAAGCCCAACCCGATAGCCGAAGAAAGAATCGCTAAGGTTTTAGCGGAGTGCCAATCGCAGTATGATGTCCAAACCAGAAAGGATACTTCTTTCCTGTTGAAGCAACTCGTATTGGATGTTGAGAAAATCTATGACATCTACATTGCAGTATTGAATCTGGCGGTGGCGTTTGGCCGCGCAGCCTCAAGTGATAAAAGAATTGACCATCAATTGTTTTTGGATAATGAATGGATCAAAGCACTCAGTAAAAGTGACATTCTGGCGTTGGAAGGAAAGAAGCGCAATCGGGATTGGTCAACAAAATTTGATTTGATCCGCACCTGGTTTAAGGAAGGCGTTCGAACTGATGCTGAGTATCTGGCATACTTTGATAAAAGCGATGTCACCATCGAAGAGCAGAAAAAATTCATCAACCATTTTTTCAGGAAAATTATCCTTGGCAAAAAGACCGTGATCAATTCCTATTTAGAGGAAGAAGTATTGCACTGGACAGAAGACAAAGAAATTGTGCGCGGCATGGTTGACAAAACCGTAAAATCCTTTCATCCCGAAAGCCAGGACGAAATACAACTTCATACTTTGTCTGTCAATTGGGAAGATGATCGTCAGTTTATTGAAACACTTTTCACGAAAGCAAACGAACTCAGTGCAGATCATAAAGAATTGATTGCCCAGAATACAAGAAATTGGGAAGTCGAGCGATTGCCTTTGACTGATCGGATTATTTTGGAAATGGCCATTGTAGAGTTGATCAACTTCCCATCGATTCCGGTAAAAGTTACCATCAACGAATACATTGAGCTTACGAAGCAGTACAGCACACCGAAAAGCCCACAATTCATCAATGGTATTTTGGATGTAATCGCGAAAGCATTGCAAAAGCGGGGCGAATTAAAGAAAAGTGGCCGCGGGCTGATTGACAATAAATAATTTCTAATTCCCTGATTACTAATTTCTAATTGAGCCGAAAAACGAATAATTAGTAATAAGCCAATTAATTCTGGTGATTGTTAAAAATTCGTTAAATTTTGCATTTACAACCCAGTACTAAGTAAATTTGTAATCCTATGAGCAAAAAAAGCGGAAATACATTATTAGCCTTCCTTTTGGGGGCAGCAGCAGGTGCAGCCATCGGCATTTTATATGCACCTGACAAAGGTTCCAGCACGCGTGAAAAGCTGTCCTTTCAATTGGATAAATACAGAGGCATCCTTCAGCAAATGTTGGATGACTTGATTTCCGGAAAGGAAACCCCGCTGACAACAGAAGCAAAATCGCTTGGTAATAGAGTGGTGGAAGAAACCAAGAACAAAGCCGAACAACTTTTAGGGGATGTTGATGAATTATTGGAACAAATACGTGGAAAGAAAAGTTAAATCGTAAAATTTGATGATGATGAAAATAATGAGAAATGCTTTGATGATGATTGCATTGGTTGCTATGGTGGCAGCCGGATGTAAAAATCGTGATGCGGAGAAAAAAATTGCTGAGTTGGAAAGTCGCTTAGCGGAAATTGAAGGTAAAAGCACACCGGCAGCAACGCCTGTGGCTGCAACCCCTGCTGCTGCTCCAGCAGAAAAGCCGGAAGGCCCGCTTCCAACAATCGAGTTTGAGGTAGATGATTTTGACTTTGGCACAATCAACGAAGGTCAGGTTGTGGAACACACCTATACTTTTAAGAATACAGGTGAAGCTCCTTTGATTATCCAAAATGCGCAGCCGTCTTGTGGTTGTACTGTTCCTGATTGGAGCAAAGAACCGATACCTGTTGGAGGAACGGGATTTGTAAAGGCATCTTTTGACAGTAATGGTAAGCCAAACATGCAGAACAAGACCATTACAGTTACCACCAATGCTTGGCCTACTACTAAGATACTTCGCTTTAAAGCAATGGTAAAACCAAAACCATCTGCTGATGCGGGCCCGTTAAATCAGTAAAAAAAAATTCATTTCATGTGTTAATAACACAACATTTAGTGGACACATGGAATTCGCATATTGATTATCATGCTGTTAAGGATGGTGTCTTTTGCTCATTTCACTTAAAATCCCCGATTGCAAAACAATTGGGGATTTTTTGTATAATAATAAATAACTTGCCGTCTTAAAATCAACAATTATGTTTTCAATCTTATTACAAGCCCAACCACAGAACCAGTATTTTCAATACATCATTTTTGGTGGTATAATTTTCGTGTTCTACTTTTTCATGATCCGCCCGCAGCAGAAAAAGCAAAAAGAACAAAAGAAATTTATTGAAGAAGTGAAAAAAGGTGATCAGGTAGTGACAATCGGTGGTATTCACGGAAGAATCGCGGAGATCGAAGGGGATGCAATCATTTTAGAAGTAGAGAAGGGCGGACGAATTAAATTTTCAAAGTCTGCTATTTCTATGGAGTCTACAAAAGGAACCGTTAAGAAGTAAAAAAATGAAATGAGTTGGGTCAAGTCCATATTCAACCTTCTCCGTTTCAATAATAAAAATTGGAAGGCAGTCGTGTTGAGCCTTTTTGCGGCAACGGTATTTTGGTTTTTCAATGCACTCAATAAGGAATATACTACCAACTTAAATTTTCCAATTACTTTTGATTATAACAATAAGAACTATGTTAATGTAGAGCCTTTGCCGGAAGAGATTTCACTCAATGTTACAGGTGTTGGGTGGAATCTTTTTCGGAGAAGCCTTGGCATCAACCTCCCCTCGCTTCTGATTCCACTGGAGCGCCCTTCTGAAGTTAAAAAGATAGTAGGCAGTACGTTGCCCGGCTTTATTTCGGATCAATTGGCCGAGATGAAGATCAACTTTGTACTCACAGATACGCTCTTTATTCATATTGAACCAAAAGCAGGCCGATGGATTACCCTTCAGGTAGATTCAATAGCGAATAATATCGATCCCCAGTATGGCCTTGTAAGTGAAGTAAAAATTGACCCGGATTCTATTTTTGTAGAAGGTCCTATTGGTATGATCACGGCCATCAACGAGCCCTACAACATGGTACTTGATGATGTAGGGATCAGCAAGAATTTTAATGAAGATGTTGAAGTTGTTTTTGACTCACCAGCAATTAAAAGGGATCCGCCTACCGTCCGTATAACTTTTTCGGTTGATAAATTAGTATCCGTGGTTGATACCATTGCCTTGGAACTGATAAATGTTCCTACAGCCAGCAAGGCGGTCGATTCAATTGAAAAAATTGCGTGTACCTTTCGGATGGCAGAAAAATCAGTCGATCGTTTTCGTCCGGAATCAGTCAAAGCAATAATTGATTTAAAAGGCTTTAAAAGAGGCACAATAAAAGTTGTCCCGCAAGTAGTTGGTCTCCCCGACTTTGTGGAGGCAGTCCACATCGACTCAGTTAGTATCAATTACTAATCCAAAACATGGCACTTCAAATTGGGATAACGGGAGGAATAGGCTCGGGAAAAAGCCTCATCTGCAAAATGTTTAATTGCCTTGGCGCACCTTCCTATGATGCAGACAGCCGAGCGAAAAGGTTAATGACCACAGATGGAATACTTGTCGATGCAATCAAAAAAGAATTCGGATCATTGTCGTACCATAGTGATGGGAGTTTGAACCGTGGGTTTATGAGAAGCGTTGTTTTTTACAACGATGAAAAATTAAAGATTCTGAATTCTTTGGTTCATCCGCGTGTTGCTGTCGATTACGAACAGTGGGTGGAAGAACATTCGAGGCAGCCGTATGTTATTCGGGAGGCTGCATTGCTTTTTGAATCGGGATCTGCCAAACACCAGGATCATGTGATTGTGGTGAGTGCCCCCGAAGCCCTGCGAATAGCACGCGTGTTGAAACGTGATCCCCAGCGCACGGAAGATGAAGTGAAGAATATTATAAAAAACCAGATGAGTGAAGCTGAAAAGTTAAAGCGCGCTGATTTTGTTATTGTAAATGACGACACACAACTGGTGATACCACAAGTGTTAAAACTTCACCAGCAATTCTTAGGTAAAGAAGGACAATGAAATGTTCATGCAACAAAAAAAATTGGAAGGGAAGATCGATTCCCTGCCTGCCGTGAGACAGGCATGTTTCCGCTTAAAGTAAGCATTAACACATGAAAAAGAAGATTATTACAGGAGCTGTTGTTATTGCCGTGATAGCCGTACTGGTCATTCCGAAATTGAATTTATTCGGGGATAAACCACGTAATGAAAGGAATACAGGAAATAAAGATGAGGCGCTGCCTGTTGAAGTTACACTTATAAAAACAGATGAACTCACCAACCGGGTGGTGGTTACAGGATCTGTTTTTGCAAATGAATCATTGGAAGTGAAGGGAGAAATCTCTGGTAAGATCACCAACATTTCTTTTAAAGAAGGGAAGCGGGTTCAAAAAGGAGAGTTGCTGGTTCAAATCAATGATGATGAGATTGAAGCCCAGGTGGAGAAGCAACGGCACAATCAAAAGTTATATAAAGACATTGAAGCCCGACAAGTAAAATTGTTGGAGCGGGATGCCATTAGCCAGGAAGAATATGACAATGCACTCAACAGGCTGAATACTACAGAAGCTGACATTAAACTTTTGGAAGCCCAACTTGCTAAAACGAA
>JBGTGG010000168.1:0-2907 GCA_041746855.1 Cyclobacteriaceae bacterium
TAAAGTAAATGGCAAAAGAAAGGTTTTCTAAATCCGTTAGTATAAAAAACAGGCAAGCATCCTATCAATATGAGTTGCTGGATACATACGTAGCGGGAATAGTATTGAAGGGATCGGAAATAAAATCCATACGAGAAGGAAAAGTAAACCTTACGGATGGGTATTGTTATTTTATAGATGGCGAATTGTTCGCGAAAGGCATAAGTATTACGCCCTATTCGCATGGCTCACATTATAACCATGAAGATGGCCGTGACCGTAAGCTGCTGTTGAAAAAAACGGAGCTAAGTAAGTTGGAAAGCAAAATGTCGGAGAAAGGATTGACATTGGTGCCGCTTCGATTGTTTGTAACGGATCGTGGTTTTGCCAAATTGGAGATTGCCCTGGCAAAGGGAAAAAAGATATATGACAAACGGGAAGGGATCAAAGAACGGGATGTCAAAAGGGAACTTGACCGCTTCAAATTTTAGTGTACTTTTAGAAAAAAATTGACTCTGGATAATCAAATAGCGTATGGCGTGTGCCGGTTAAGCCTTGTTCCCGTAAGGAGCGAGGCGAAGCATACGGCTGAATTGGTAACGCAATTGTTGTTTGGCGACCATTACGAAGTAACCGAACAAAGCAATGATCAAAAATGGTTGCGCATAAAAATCAATTTTGATGGCTATGAAGGCTGGATTGATGCAGCGCAGCACCACGACATTCCATTGGAATACTTTAATTACCTCAACCGTGCAGAGTTTAAGATTACCACGGACCTGATTTCCAGCATGCTTTATAATAAGCGCCCTCAATTGATATTGATGGGAAGCATGATTCCGATTTCAAGTTCGGAACTCTTTAAAATGGAGGAACAATTTGCGTTTAATGGGGAAGCCAAAAATTTAGGACAGAAACGTGAATTTGATTACCTGAAAACCACAGCCCTTAAATATTTGAACAGTCCGTATTTATGGGGCGGCAAAACTCCCGTGGGGATTGATTGCTCCGGATTTGTACAAATGGTCTTTAAAATTTCAGGCCACAGCCTTCATAGGGATGCCAGCCAGCAAATTTTGCAAGGCAAGAAAGTTTCAGCATTAGCTGATGCACTTCCAGGGGATCTGGCTTTTTTCAAGAATGCAAAAAACAAAACCAGTCATGTTGGGATCATTTTGGAGGACGGGCAAATCGTACATGCTTCCGGAAAAGTACGGGTAGATACGATAAATGAAGCGGGGATTATCCATCAAGACTCCAAAAAACTTTCTCACCAACTTCAGGGTATTCGGAGAATTTTACCGGAAACAGCATAAAGATTTAATTTTTAGGAAATATCTGGATTTTGTTCCTAGCCAGAATGCGATTATCTTTCCATTATGAACAATCGGGTATTGGTTTTAAATCAAGACTTCAGCCCGTTGATGGTGTGCTCCATTCAGCGTGCCTTCATTCTTGTCTATCTAAATAAGAGTGAATTGGTAAAGCCGGCCAATGGGCATAAGCTCAGATCGGTCACGCAGTCTTTTCCGATGCCTTCGGTAATCCGCCTCAACCGCTATGTCAACGCCCCCTACAAGGGCGTTAATCTTACACGGCAAAATATCTTTAAGCGCGATAATTTTGAATGTCAATATTGCGGTAAGAAACGCGAACTAACCATTGACCACGTGGTGCCACGAAGCAAAGGTGGCACCGATACCTGGACGAATCTGGTGACAGCCTGCAAAAAATGCAATGCTAAAAAAGGAGAGCATTCTCCCGAGCAAGCCGGGATGATCTTGGCAAAGAAACCCGCGAAACCTTCTTATGCAATTTTCCTGCGCGATCACGTAAGTGACAAATCCGGTGAGTGGGATTTATTTTTAGACGGCATCGGATAACTTTCCCAGCGCTAGCATATCATTGGTGAAAAATTTACGGTTGGCTCAGGATAGAGGTTCCATCTTCAATGGACGTTACATACCAATCCAATGGCAATTGCATTTCATTTTCGTATTGTGGTTTAATCTCTTCGATCAGTTTTTCAACAGCATTTTTCTTAACAAGGTTAATGGTGCAGCCACCAAAACCACCACCCATCATCCGCGCACCGATCACTTCTTCTTTATCGCGCACCTGGTCAATTAAAAAATCAAGTTCTTTACAGCTTACTGCATACAGCTTGCTAAGATCATCGTGTGTGGTGAACATTTTTTTGCCGAGTGCTTTGATATTGCCGTGGGATAAATCATCACACCCTTTTTGAAGCCGTTCAATTTCTTGTACAACAAACCGGGCGCGCATATCGATGGTCTTGTCTTTTGGCAATACGGTTTGATCAAGCATCAACTCCGAAACATCGCGCAACGAATTTACTCCAGGGTTTGATTCCTTGACCCAGGCAACCGCTTGCTCACATTCTTTTCTACGGGTATTGTATTCAGAAGAAGCCAGTGAGTGTTTTACATTGGTATTGAACAATACCATCGTGTAATCCTCCAATTGGAACGGCACATATTCAAATTCCAGTGATCGGCAGTCAAGTTTAATAACATGGTCTTTCTTTCCCATCATCGAAGCGAACTGATCCATAATACCACACATCACACCAGCATATTCATGTTCGGCTTTCTGTGCCATTTTCAACAACTCAATTCTCTCAAGCTGCGAATTGAATAGTTCATTGAGTGCAAATGCGGTGGCGCACTCAACAGCAGCAGAAGAAGACAGCCCCGCACCAATGGGGATGTCGCTGGTAAGGATGGCATTGAAACCGGTTACCGGAATTCCTTTTTTTTGAAACTGGGCAACCACACCCAGGATATAGTTTGGCCAATTGATTTCCTTGACTGCTTTTAAATCTTTTAGGTTGATGGAGAATTTTTCATGCAGATCCATCGCGATCAAATGGATTTCATCATCATCCCGTGCGCCAATAGCCAGGTA
>JBGTGG010000169.1:0-4864 GCA_041746855.1 Cyclobacteriaceae bacterium
CATCGGCAATGCCAACCCCACCGCGTTGGTAATGGCCAACAATACTTTTCAGGCGGTGAATGTAATCGGTTATCCGGAAGCGCGCATCATATTATCACAGTGTGCAATCTATTTGGCCTCGTCACCAAAAAGTAACGCCAGCTATGTCGCCATCGATGATGCCATTCGTAAAGTACATGAAACGGGCGACTTACCCGTTCCGTTAGCTATCCGTAATGCGCCAACAAAGTTGATGAAGGATTTAGGATACGGATCGAATTATCAATATGCGCATTCAAATGAAAATAATTTTGCAGATATGGAATTTTTGCCGGATGCCATTAAGGGATCAAAATTTTATGAGCCTGGAAAAAATGCTCGCGAAGAGGAGTTACGGAAATATTTAAGAACCTTGTGGGCAGGGAAATATAAATACTAATGGTAGAACCACGTATTATTTTCGATTATCATCCTGGATTTGCAATTCTTTGCCTTGCGTTGGGAATCGGCTATGCATTTTTGTTGTACACATCAAAATACACCTGGAGTAAAACTATCAACCGTACGCTCTTCGCTATCCGGACGGTATTGGCAACACTGTTGGCGATTCTTTTACTTGGCCCCATCCTCAAGCATGTCGATAATCTTTTTGAAAAGCCCCTGTTCATTCTGCTTTACGATGACTCCATCTCAATAAAAGAAGCATCGGATTCTTCCGCATTGGATGTTTTAAAGAATGGCTTCGAAGATTCAAAGGCGGCACTTCTTGAATCTGGATATGAAGTTGAAGTGCTGACTGTTTCGGGTGCCGATCCTAATCAATATAAATTTGATGCGACAACCTCTGATTTAACGAGCAGCTTAAAAGAGGTTGCCAATCGTTACGAAGGAAGAAAAATTGCGGGCGTTGCATTGGCCACTGATGGTATTTATAACACAGGAATTTCACCCGTTTATGCTGCGTACAATTTTCCGATTTATTCGCTTGGCATAGGCGACACAGCTGTCCGAAATGACTTATCGATCAAAAATATTGCGTACAACAAAGTCGCGTATCAGGGAAACAAATTTCCAATTCGTGTTGATGTAGCGGCAAAAGGTTATCAATCGGGTGAAGTTTCGGTTTCACTTCTTCACAAGGGGAAAGTGTTGGAAAAGAAAAATGAAATGCTACAGGGGAATTCCATTCTTTCTTACAACTTCACACCTGAAGCATCCGAAAAAGGAATTCAGCGCTTTGATATTCAAGTCAGCCAACGGAGTGATGAAACCAATATCAAAAATAATTTTGCTTCTGTTTTCATTGAAGTGGTGGAGGGGAAAAAACGGATCGTCATGATTGCCCAGTCACCGCACCCGGATGTAAAAGCGTTTCGCGAAGTGATTGAGAAAAATGCTAACTATGAATTTCTTCTTCATATTCCGGGTATATCAGAATTGGAAACGGCTGCACTTCAACCAGAAAAAATAGACCTCGCTATTTTTCATCAATCCCCAGACTTGCGTGGCCGAACCCGAAACCTTTTTACCCAGTTTGTAAAAAGTAAAACTTCTTTACTGCTGGTGATCGGATCGCAAACCGATTTGCCGGAAATCAGTCGGCAGGGATTGCCCTTTGCTTACGAATCCTTACCGCGGAGTTATGATGAAGTTACCGCTTCTGTTAATTCAAATTTTTCACAATTCACATTATCAACGGAAGTAAATACGATGGTTTCAGAATACCCACCCGTAAGTGTTCATTTTGGAAAGTTGGTTCCCGCCAATACGATTTCATTGCTTACACAAAAAGTTGGAAGTGTAACCACAGAAAAACCGTTACTGAACATTACTACGGATAATGAAAGAAAAATTGGTTTTTTGCTTGGAGATGGTGCTTGGCGCTGGCGGTTGTATGAATACGATCGCGTTGAAAATTCAAATGCTTTTGATGAATTGTTTGGCAAGCTTTTCCAATATCTCAGTATCACGGATGATAAAAGTAAGTATAGAAGTTATCCGATCAAACAGGAATTTCCAGACACCGCTCCGGTAATTTTTGAAAGTCAGGTCTATAATGATATCTATGAACCTATTTTTGGAAATACGGTTGAACTTGAGATCACTAATGAAAAAAATGTCCGCACAAAATATTCGTATGTGCTCAGTCCGGGAAATGCACGTTACCAAATTGGTGATTTAGAAGAAGGTGTCTATCGGTATTCATCGAAGACTGACCTTGATGGAAAAACTCAAACTGTACGGGGTGAGTTTGCCGTCATCTCGCAACAAGCTGAACTACAAAATCTAACTGCCGATTTTAATCTATTGCGCCAATTATCAACCACTACAGGCGGAAAATTCTATCCGATTAGCCAGACTGATGAAATGCTTGAGCAGCTAAAAAACAACAAAGTAAGTAGTGTCATTCGAAGTGAGGAAACGTTTGATTCCGCCCTTAATTTACCATGGATATTTGGTGTGCTTCTTTTATTGATAAGTGCCGAATGGTTTTTGAGGAAGTATTTTGGAAGCTATTAAAATAAAAAAACAGGATTGAGAAGTTAGACTTTCAATCCTGTTTTTATTCGTTAATTTGTAATTAATTAGTTATTGGTCGTTTCTTGTTCAACGAGCATCTCCTTAATATTCCCAGGGTTGGCGTACGGTAATCCAGGTAAAGGCTTACCCGTCCGGATAAATGAATCAATGTCACCAGCCACTTCTACTGCTGCTGCCCATTGCAGATTATGTCCCAGGTCATCTTCTTGCATCCCCGATTCGGGCAACGGTTTCTTCCCACACTTTTTGAACGAATAAACAATTCCGTTTTTCCTTTGTGCTTTTTCCAAAGCCTTCTGTATTTCTAATTGGGCTGCCTCAGGGCACGCTACATCTTGCAATGCCCACAATACCAATGTAGAAACTCTACAATTGCTAAGGCGTTTCAAATTGTCCAGGCGACTTAAGGCTTTGATCGCACCGATCCAGGTTCCCAATCTGATCTGCATGGTCTGATCATAAATCGCTGTAATTAACGCATCATCTGCGGTTGGATCGTAAACCCAATCTGTTTTGATCCACGATGAAAGTTCCGGATCCAAGTCAACAGGTCTTAGCATATACGCATCTATAGGCCAATTAAAACCGGGTATCTTTTTGAGCGCAGGTTTCCAAATTCCTTCAATCTTTTCATCGATCACATAATCCTGAATCACGGGTGCTGCTTTTGCGCTTGCAAATGATCCGATTAAAACGATTCCGCGAACTCTCTCTGGGTATGATAGGGCAACTTCTTGCGTAATAACACTTCCCATTGAATGGCCAACAATGTATGCCGCTGAAATATTGAGTTGATCCATAAAGGCGATAACATCCTTTGCAAACATAGCCGGTGTAAAACAATGTTCTGGATCGGCCGCACATTCCTTCTCAACAGGCATCGTGCTTGCTCCATGTCCTCGTTGATCAAGGGCATACAATTTTCTTTTTGGATTTAACAGTGCTAATTCTTCCATTGTTTCCTTAAACGATAAATGGGTATCGGGATAACCGTGAAGAAAAATTACAACATCCCTGCTGGGAGACCCTGTTTCAGCATACGCCATTGTAATTCCCGTGGAGAGGTGTATATTCTTCAATCGTTGATCCGTATGCTGAGCATATGCCTGGGTTGAAGAAACAATAAAAAGTAGGACGCAAGTATTTCGTATAGTGCTTATGAATTGATTCATTTTTATAGTTGGTTTTAGAAAGACAATAGCAGTCAGCCCAACCCTGGAGTTGGTCATTGAACTTCTATGATTCTGATGGTATTGGATTACTGCTTGCAGAAATTTCCGGCTATGTAAACAAGATCGTTCGGTGTGGTCTCGTCAACTTTTATAGCCAGGTTTTGCCGCTTAGTTTCATCTATTCTTGAATACCGCAATTCAGAATCTGCATATTGCCAGGCTTCTGCTGTTTGCTGTTTTACAGTTGCTGCCTCCTCATTCTTTCCTTGCTTTATTAAGCTATGGTAAAGTCCATTTAAAGCGAATCCGTTTTTCACCCAATAACTTAGATCTTCGCGATACACTTTTTCAGCTTCTTCAAAATTTCCCATCTCCAGTAGTACATCGCCAAGGAAATGACGCACAGAAAAAAACCAATCCGGTGGCTCTGTATAATTTAATTGATCTTCAATTTTTATCGCCAGCCTAAATTGGTCTGTAGATTGTGCCAACGCTCCGGTGATGCGAAAAATTTCCCCCCGTAATACATGGACTGCGATGGCGGCTACATCTGCTCCGGAATTGATCTCCCAAATTTTCAGGGATTGTACTTCTTCTGTTGCTGATATGGTTTCAAGTGCTTCCAGTTCCCGTTTTGCTTGTTCAATTTTTCCGGTGTTAGCATATGCCATGCCGCGCGCATAATGCCAAATCGCGGTAGGGTATTTCAAATCTTCAGCCGGTTTCGGAAGCGCAACTATCTTTTCCCACTGTGAAAATTTAACCAACACATTATAAGGAATGGTAATGTAATGTTGGGTTGTTGCAAAGCCATCCTGATGCAAATAATTCTTATCAATAATTTCAGCAGTCTTAAATGCAGCCTCAATTGAGCGGCCTCCTCTTCCTTCCAACGCAGCGGTTGCTGAAAGAAAATGCCAGTTATGCGGATAGTACATTTGTGGATACACGCCTGTTACGTTGCACTTCGCGATGTACGCACTATCTACCTTTACTGCTGCTTCATTTGCCAGCGATCCTTCATGATAATCACCGGTATTGATATAAATATGCGATGGCATGTGCACCAAATGCCCGGCACCGGGCACCAATGTTTTCAATCGGTCAGCACTCTTCAACGCTTTTTCAACATCGGGTGCACCTTCGGTGGCATGGATGTACAAATGATTGGC
>JBGTGG010000170.1:0-11559 GCA_041746855.1 Cyclobacteriaceae bacterium
CACAATATATCGAAATGGTTTTAACCATTTACAAATTTTTAACCATCGTTGGATGTAATCACGAACAACCTCCACATCCCCCACAACCACTGCAACCACTGCAACCTGAATCAGCACTACAGCCGCTTCCTCCACCAGCACTACCCGCACTATCAAATGCTCCATCAAATGAATCTGAGTGATCTCCATAAAACGTAAAACAACCACTGCAACCAGCGCTATACCCTTTATCGTTTCGTTCAAGTTCTTTGCTTAATTCTTTATCAATTTCTTTCAGAAGCTCAAACTCCAGTCCCCTGATCAAAAATACATTTCCGCCAATCCGTTTTAGAATCGCAAGGGCTTTTCTCTTATCGGCATGCATGATATTCGGAAGTTCAGTTTCCAATTGCTGTATCGCCTGATCAATTTTAGTTCTAGCATACTCACCATCCGTTGTCAGTATGATCTTTCCTAGCATCATTCTAAAAAAATCAGTTTTGAAATATTTACGCATACCCACATTTTGAAGAAGTGCATCATGTACATAGCTTTTTATGCCATCGCCATTCTCGTAGACCAGCTTTACAAATTGATTGAACAATATTTCGATCTCCAAATTTTTTAAGAAAGGACTGAGAAAGGGAAATTCATGCAACTTGTGTTGATAGCGTGGAAGATTCTTGCCTGCTGTAACATATTTTAAAACGCGTATTGGATTTCTCGGATGTGATTGAATCCTTTTTTCCTCAATCCGCAAGACTTTCTTTAAACATAAATCAGCTAGCGTCAACTTTAGCAGTTCCTTGTAAGTCGAATCCTTATTTGCTCTAATCAAATGCGTTTCGGCAGGCGCTAGCTTTTCTAAAATTTCCATTTCTTAAAAAATCCTGGTTTAGGTACTACCCAATTCGTGTGCAAATTGACACGGGAGAATCTGATCTGCCCGAATCTAATTTTGCTAGATGGCCAAATATCTATAGGCGGTTCATTGTCAAAAATTGATCGATATAATTCTTTGGTTGATTCATACCAATTCGTGTACTTCGTTTTTTCACTTTCCCCACCGCTGGTAGGTCCATGATGAATTGCTTTTTCAAGCGTATTCTTACAGAAGTCTGTCCAGTAAGATTCTGTGTAAATTAAATGCAAATGCCAAACCTGATCTACCTGGTCTGAAGGTGTTAAGGGGTGCGTGGTTATACAATTTAGAAACATGAATTTTTTATATTCGAAGACCGCTCTTATCGCAAACTCAAGCGGCCATGAGTTTTCTCTGGCCAATCGATCTGTAAACGAAAACTCAGCATTTGGATCACTTATCTCAAAGCTCTTCACGCGTTCCCATAATTCTTGATCATCTCTTTTCATTAATTGTACTAACGTTTCTGAGTCACAAGGTTAAATTAATTTAGGTTGATGACGCGTTTCCCAGAAGCTAAGTTAGTCAATTTGATTGGTGACATTCTGTTGCCAACCAAATAAATTCTATTGGTTGGAATCTATGCAGCTCATTTGCAAAACCGTTAAAACGGTTTTTAATTGCAATTCACATACATAGCCCACGGTTTAAAACCGTGGGCTATGTATCGACAATATATCGAAATGGTTTTAACCATTTACAACTATTTTCCATCGTCTTGAAAGCCGTATACCTTTAAGAAAGAATCAAACTCCTGCTGAAATGTTTTAGCTTGATGGTGCTGTTTCTGTCCTTTTATATACTGAAACACTTTCTCAAGAACCGACTCCGACACAGAGTAAGCAGCATATCCGGTTTGCCATGAAAATTTATCCTGAATTAAATTGCTTTGATTAATATAATGAGAACTACTGCCTTTTATCTGTTTGATAACCTCTGCAATTGACTTTTGAGGATTCAACAAAAAAAGAACATGAATATGGTCGGGCATCCCGTTGATTATTCGAACAGGACAACCAAAATCCCGCAATTGTCTGTCGATATATTGATGGACTTTCTTTTCAATATCCGGGTTGATTATTGGCATTCTGTCTTTTGTTGCCCAGATGGCATGTATCCAAATTTTATTGAATGAATGTGGCATAATAAAATTAATTTATTGCTAACGCAAATCAAAACAAAACCGTTAAAACGGTTTAATTCATTGCCATCATACATAGCCCACGGTTTAAACCGTGGGCTATGTATGCGGAATATATATCAAAATGGTTTTAACCATTTACCAACCTAACCTTTCACCGGCTCCCGATGCCCAACCCAAGTAAACCGCTTCGTTACATACTCCGGATTCGTAAAGCTCGCATTGCCGGATGGGTTTCCGCCTGTTACATGAAAATCAGAAAACGCTGCGTTTTGGTTCATGTAAATTCCTCCCGTAAGATTAAACGAAACAGGAGTTGCGGCTAAACTCATTTCATCGCCAATCTTACCTTTCACTTCATCATTGGTAACATACGCACCACACGAAATAGCACCGTGTGCAATTGCCATTTCTTTCGCAAGCGCAATAGACTCATCCGTATTTTTTGTTTTGATCAATAATGCAATCGGGCCAAACAATTCCTTGCTATATACTTCTTTATTAGCAGCATCCACTTCGATTACAACAGGAGTAGCCACGCGAGCATTTTTAAACATCGGGTTTTCAAATGTTCTTGATTTCATCCACACTTTACCAGCAAAATCTTCCGCTTCCCGTACGCGTGAACCCGTCTTCGGATTTTGAATAGCCCCCAATACAAATGGTCCTGCTTTTGGATTATCAATTAACCCATTAATATTCTCAACAAACTTCTGAGCAAACTCATCAAAAGAAACTTTTCCCGTAGGGGAATCAATTCCGCCTTCCGGGATATAAAAATTCTGTGGCGCAGTACACATTTGTCCGCTGTATAAATTTACAGAGAACGCCAGGTTTGCTGCTACTTTATCTACATCTTCAACCGAATCCAAAATCACAGAATTCACGCCTGTCTTTTCCGTAAAAACAGTTTTACCGGGAAGTGCTTCCAGGTAACTTCCGAAAGCTGAGTTGCCTGTAAAATCAATCAGCTTAACATCGGGATGTTCGGCAAGTGCTTTCGTGTTCATGTCGTCAAAGGTATCTGCTCCCAACTGACAAATATTTGGATCCAGATTATTTTCCGCGAGCACGTTTTGAATTTCTGCTACTACAATCGCAATCGGTAAGATCGCTCCCGGATGCGGTTTCACAATCACCGGATTTCCTGTAATCAAACTCCCATAAATTCCCGTCACGGAATTCCATGTCGGAAAGGTTGAACATCCAATCACCACAGAAACCCCTTTCGGAACGGCTCGCCATTCTTTGTTGATCTGAAGATTATATTTTCCCATCGGCTTGTCCCACAATGCTTTTGCAGGAAAGCGTTGCAACTCTTCATAGCCAGCAGCGATAGCTTCCAGTGCACGATCCGCAGCATGTGGACCTGATGCCTGAAACGCCATCATATATCCTTGTCCGGTAGTGTGCATGGTCGCATACGCGATTTCGAAAAAACGGTTCTTCATCCGTTCCAACGATTCAATCAATATACCTGCACGATCTTGTGAAGAAATTTTGCGCCATTGATGAAATGCTTTCCCGGCATTTTGTACCAGCGTTTGTGGTTGGAAAATCGGATAGGTAATTTTTAGTTCGTCCTGTAAATATGGACTCTCCTCCTGCCCTGCCCAGGCAGTTGGATTATCTTGTTTTAATTCCTCAAACTTTTTTCCGAGCATCGCCTGAAATTTATTTCGGCCGTCTTCATCGGCTTGCTCACCATAGACTTTCGGTGACGGGTGTTCCGGATAGGCAGCGTAAAATGTACGAGCGTGGAGGGCTTCAATAGCTTGATTTAATAGTGCTTTATGTTTTTCGAATAAATTCATTGGTTGGTAGTTGGTAGTTGTTAGATTCTTGGTTCCAAGTTAAAGGTTTCAAGTTTATCGAGTCAATTCAAGAAGCGGTAATCAGAAATTAGAAATCAGCCAATTAGAAATTATTTAGCTCCGAAAACTTTCTTCAATAATTCTGTTGTTCGTTCCGCAGGATTGTCACGGATTTTTCCTTCCTCTTCCGCAATCAGTGTAAACAATCCTTCAATGGCTTTGTCGGTTGCGTATGCATCCAGTTCAGGATTTACTTTTTCAACCAGTGGAACTTTGTTATACGTGTTTACAATGTCACCATAATATTTAGTAGCGTTTACTTTGTTCAAAGAGTTTTTGATCACCGGTTGAAACTTCTCCTTCAATTGCGCTGAAGTGGTGCGCATTAAATATTGTGTAGCGGCATCTTTATCGCCACGCAAAATGCTCCACGCATCCTGAATGGTCATCGATCTAATAGCGGTTATAAAAATAGGCTTGGCTTCTTTTGCAGCATCTTCTGCACCTCGGTTTAACGTCATCACAAATTTATCCACTTCACCGCCCAACCCCAGCTGACGAAGTTTGTCTTCCACTTTTTTCACTTCGGGTGGAAAGGGGATTTTTATCTTCGGGTTTTTAAAATATCCATCCAGTTGCGATGCCTGATCGGATCCTGTTGAAATTCCTTTTATCAATGCTTCCTTTAAACCTTCCGCCACTTCAGCGCTCGTCAGTTGATTTCCACCAAGGGTATTGCCTGCATCATTGAGGGCTTGATTGATTTGTGCTGATGTGCACGCAACCATCAGTATAAAAGTCGTCAGACCACTCAAAGCGGTCAGACGGCTATTCCAATTTATTCCCATTATTCTCTTCATCAATTTTCGTTTTTACTTCGTTAAACAATCCCGTGTAATCTCTTTAATATTTCTACAACCAGAAAGCCCCATTGTTAATTCAAAGTCGGCCATAAAGTTACGCAACACATCGCAAACTCCTTGCTGCCCGTTGATCGCCAATCCGTAAACATACGGCCTTCCAATGCAAACTCCCTTCGCGCCCATTGCCAACGCTTTAAAAACATCCGCGCCACCGCGCACACCACTATCAAATAGTACCGGGATTTTTTCATTTATGGCCTCCACAATTCCCGGCAAGGCGTCAAAAGATCCGATGGCGCCATCTACTTGTCTGCCTCCGTGATTGGAAACAATGACCCCGTCCATTCCAAAGTCCATCGCTTTTCTTGCATCGTCAGGATGTTGAATTCCTTTCAAGACAATGGGAAGCCTGGTGTGTGCTCTTAAAAATTTAAGGTCTTCCCATGTTGTGGAGGGATTGGAGTAGGTGCCAATAAATTTCCGTACTGCTTTTACCGGCCTACCGGAACGAAGCTTGGAAAAAAAACCGTTGCCGGGATATCGCTTTACCATCTTGATCAATCCTAACAAGGATTGCATGGTAAGGTTTGATGCCGGGGACTCGCCCGCTTCTTCATCCATCATTTTTTGAAATACCGGATCGGATGTGTACTGCGCTATTCCTTTTCCTTCCAAAAAAGGTAAGTACGCCAAATCAAGATCGCGTGTACGCCATCCCAGCAGAGTAGTATCCAGCGTGACCGCGATGGCTTCGCAACCTGATTTTTCTGCACGCGCCACTAAACTAGCAACCAGATCATTTGATTTACTCCAGTATAATTGAAACCACTTTGGATTGTTTCCCATCACCGCTGCGGTGTCTTCCATAGCAACAGATGCCTGATTCGAAAAAATGTAAGGAATCTTAAGTGCGGAAGCCGCTCTTGCCACTGCTAAATCTGCATCGGGATGAGCCATCTCCAAAACACCGATGGGTGCTATTAAAAAAGGCGTTTCATATTTTTTTCCAAACAGTTCAATACCAATGTCGCGCACACCCACGTCAACCAACATGCGGGGTATTATTTTATATCGATCAAAGGATTGCCGGTTGGCCAACATGGTTCCTTCAATGCCCGCACCACCCGCTATATAGGCAAAAGCCTGAGGGGTTAATTTCGTTTTTGCAATCTGTTCAAGTTGGGCAAGGTCGATTTTGATTTCAGATGTATGGCCCGCAAAACCACCGGTATAAATTTCCTTTTGCCGATCAACTGCAGAAGGGATTATTTTTGGCTCGGTCATAATCTTCAATTTCAAGAACAAACAAATTAGGATAAACTTTTCTATCCCCCAAAGTCATTTTTTACTATTGATTGTTTGAATTGTATTATTATTTGCAATTTGGCGCAAATCTTTAAGTATGAAGTCAATAGTTGCGGAGATTGTTTCGATAGGTGATGAATTGCTGTACGGCCAAACCTTGGATACGAATGCCCATTGGATCAGTGGTGAGTTAAGTTTGGTAAATATCCGTGTATTAAGAAGGACTACCATTGGTGATCGGGAAGAAGAAATCCTGAAGGCATTGGCTGAAGCTGAGAAGCGTGCCAACATTATTTTAATTACCGGAGGCCTGGGCCCCACCAATGATGACCTTACCAAACCATGCCTTGTAAAATACTTCGATTCTCCGCTGGTAATGGATGAGGAATCTTTGCAACACGTAACTGAATTTTTTAAAAGCAGAGGACGCGAAATCACGGAAGTCAATCGGCAGCAAGCGGCCCTTCCAAAAGCATGCATACCGGTCAAGAATCCATTGGGCACCGCACCGGGTATGTGGTTTGAGAAAAATGGAAAAGTTTTCGTTTCGATGCCGGGCGTTCCGCACGAGATGAAAGCAATGATTTCAAATTTTGTGATTCCGAAACTAAAAACTGTTTTTGAACTTCCCATTATTATCCATCGCATTATTCGCACTGCTGGAATTGGTGAATCCTTTCTTGCTGAAAAGATTACTGCTTGGGAAGCTGCGTTGCCTCCTCATATTCGCCTTGCCTATTTACCTACATTGGGAAATGTGAAACTTCGACTCACCGCCACGGGCGATAATAAAAAAGATTTAGAAAGTGAACTGGAGGTATTGGTTGAAAAAGTAAAACCAATTATCGGACAAAATATTTATGGTTATGGTGATGAAGAGCTTGAGTTTGTAATTGGAAGAAAATTGAAAGAGAAGGGATTGACCCTGTCCATTGCAGAAAGTTGTACTGGTGGTTATCTCACACATTTGATAACGAGCATTCCAGGTAGTTCAGATTATTTTTTGGGTGCGATGATTCCGTATGCTTACGAAATAAAAATGCGTCAACTCGGTGTGAAACCTGAAACGCTTGAAAAGTATGGCGCGGTAAGCGAACCCACCATCATCGAGATGGCGAATCTGGTGCGGGGAAAATTCAATGCCAGCATTGGCGTGGCAACCAGTGGCATTGCAGGCCCGGGAGGTGCAACACCCGATAAACCTGTGGGCACCATTTGGATTGCCTATTCCGACAAGGAAAAAACGGTGACTAAAAAACTTCAATTATCACCTGATCGATTGATCAATATCAAAATCACCGCCTCGGCAGTTTTAAATTTGATTCGGTTAAATATGCCACACTAAAATTGCCAGATTCGACTTCTTGCAAAATTACGTTTGGCAAGGATTAATATCATCAAAACCGCCAATCAATCGTTAGCGGGTGGCGGGAAAAATACTAACTTTGTTACCTGATTAAATAAATCCGATATGGCCCTGGTTGAATTGAGAATGCCCAAAATGGGTGAAAGTATAATGGAAGCCACTGTTTTGTCCTGGTTGAAAAAACCCGGTGATAAAATAGAAGAAGATGAATCAGTGTTGGAGGTTGCAACCGATAAGGTGGATACCGAAGTTCCATCCACACATGCGGGAGTTATAAAGGAATTATTGGCGAAGGATGGTGATGTTGTAAAAGTTGGCGCGCCCATCGCGATCATTTCAACGGATGGTGAAGCAAGTGCCAGCGGATCAAAAGAAGAATCCACAGAAATTTCAGAACAAAAATCAGAACCGGTCGGTGAAGGAACCGTTGCCGCTGAATCCAATGGCAGCACACATCATGACTTCTCTTCAAGCGATCGTTTTTATTCACCCTTGGTTAAAAATATCGCGAAAGAAGAAAATATTTCGGTTGCTGAATTGGAAACCATTACCGGCACGGGGCAGGAAGGAAGGGTTACCAAGAAAGATATTTTGTCTTTTGTACAAACACGAAAATCAGGCGGTGGAATTGCAGTGTCAAAACCTGTAGCTCCTTCAATTTCTGCATCTCCATTGGTTCCGGCCAGCATCAGCGGTGCAGATGAAATTATTGAGATGGACCGTATGCGCAAAATGATTGCCGAACGCATGGTCGATTCAAAACGCATTGCACCGCACGTTACTTCTTTTGTGGAAGCAGACGTTACCAATGTGGTGACGTGGAGAAACCGTAACAAGAAAGCTTTCCAAACAAAATATGGTGACAGCCTAACGTTCACCCCAATCTTCATCGAAGCAGTTGTAAAAGCCATTAAAGATTATCCGATGATCAACATACAAGTTGATGGTACACGGATTATCAAAAAAGCAAACATCAACATTGGAATGGCCGTGGCCTTGCCTACAGGCAACCTGATCGTTCCTGTTATTAAAGATGCCGATCAATACACCATCACCGGACTTGCCCGAATTGTAAACGATCTTGCAAAACGTGCCCGCGATAACAAATTGAAACCCGATGAATTGGCAGGTGGCACGTTCACGATTTCCAACGTAGGTTCCTTTGGCAACGTAATGGGTACGCCTATTATCATGCAACCTCAGGTAGCGATTCTTGCGCTTGGCGCGATCCAGAAAAAACCAGCCGTTATCGAAACTGCGCAAGGCGATGCCATTGCCATCCGCAGCAAAATGTTCCTTTCCCATTCCTATGACCATCGCGTGGTTGATGGATCATTGGGCGGAATGTTCGTGAAGCGCGTTTCTGATTATTTGGAGGGGTTCGATTTTAACAAATCTATTTAAAGTTTTTTCAAAACGAATACCTCAGATTACACTGTAAATTGCAGTGGAATTGAATTGTTACAGGTTTAAAGTTACAAGTTGATCGAGATTAACATTTAACCTGCAACTTTAAACCTGTAAACCTTACAACCTTTAACCTTTCAGGCTTGGCTATTGAGCAGGATTTTTTAAATTCGAAATTGATAATCAGAAAATCAGGCCATGGCCAAAGTCATCTCTTTTATTAGTCGCAAAGGTGGAACCGGAAAAACTACCAATGCCATCAACTTGGCTACTTCTTTAAGTCAAGCAGGTAAAAATGTATTGTTGGTGGAAACGGATGCCAATTATACCCTGAGTACGCTCCGGAAGATGGAAATGTTCCAGTCTCCTGAAAAAGCACTCCCGTTTGAAATTGTCGGTTCAGATGACACGCGCATCGCGGACGAATTGGTCGTGATTAAAAAAGACAAACGCCTGGATATTGTTATCGTGGACAGTGCCGGCAAAACCACCGATGAAGGTATCAAGAAATTATGCCTTATTAGTGAAGTAGTGATCGTGCCCACCAGTTTGACACAAAATGATTTGTTGGTAACGTACCAAACGATTACCGACCTTGCTCCTGCACGTGAATTGAATCCATCACTAAAAATTCTTGTATTGCCCAACCGTATCCACAGCGCTACCGGATTGCATACCGTACGCGATAGTTTAAATAATTTGGATGCGTTGGTTTTACCGATCATCGTACCACAAAAGAACCTCTTTGTAAACTTTAGTACCTTGAAGTCCGAAGAAGGATATCAATCCATCGCTGATGAAATTCTGAAACACGTATGAGTAAGAAGAAAAACACACTCAAAGACCTCAATGAATTTCTGAAGCAACAAGCTGCCACGTTGGTTGCCCCTGCTACGCTGAGCGAAAAGGTTTCGAAAGAAGAAAAGAAGTCACAACAAAAAGAAACAGAAAAAGAAGTTGCAAACACAACCACAGACAAATTCGATCAGGAAAGGCTTGCGTTGTGCGATACCATCATTAAAACATTAGAAGCAAAACCCCGTCTTGATCCTGAAGACATGATGCTCATCAATACCGCTTTGTACATTAAGAACGGTGAAAACTGGAAAGAAGCGGTGAAGCAGTATTGGCGGGGGAGGTAGTTAGTAGTTGGTAGTTATCGGTTTGATTTTTTGAAGTTTAGCATTATGAAGCAGATTGTCTACACGCTGATTTTTTGGTTGAACACCACTTTCGCCTTTTCCCAATTCCAAAATGAAATTGAAGCAACTATTCGTTATCCAATACCCGTTGGGGATAACTTTATTAATAAAGGTGGTGGAAAAGGATATACTGGATTTTTCGATATTGAACTTGGGTACAATCCTTTTAAATTCGGGGAATTTAATGTAGGAGTTACAGTAAACTCCTCTTGGCTGAAGTTAAGTGTAACGGATTTATCATTAACAATACTGAGCCCAAAAATAAAATTAGCCTACACTTCTAAATTTGATAAAATATGGATTATCCCAACCTTTGGAATAGGGTATTCATACTTGGAATTCAAAACAGGCGAGCTAATTGTTCATGATGAATTAGGCAACTTAGTCAATCTTGGAAAATTCAAAGAAAGCCAAAATGGTATTTCATTTATGCTTGGAACCAAGGTGGTATTTAACACAGGAAATAAACTAAAATGGTATGCATCCTGTGCTTATGAATTCACCAGACTAGAAAAGCCCAACAGCCCGACAGTCAACTCGTCCTTTAATCGAAACTTACAAATGCTTTACCCGGGAGTGGGTTTAATGTGGAGTTTTACTAAATAAATTCATCCTGGCACTTTTCAAATCAAAACACAACATGAACTATCAAACAATGCAGCTCAAATCCATAAAATCAATACTATTCATAGTGTGCGTGACTATTTCGCAACTTTCATTTGCTCAGAATGGAGAGAAGAACTTTATAGACCTTAATTATATTGAAGTTGTGGGAACTGCTGAATTAGAAGTTGTTCCAAATCTGATCTACATGGGTATCACAATAAGTGAAAAAGATAACAAGAATAAATCCACGCTAAAGGAAATTGAAAATCAGCTGTCCATTCAGTTGACCAATATTGGTATAGACATATCAAAAGACTTACTCGTTAAGGATATGTCCAGTAACTTCAGAGGCTCATTGTTGCAAAAAACAGATGTCTTACTTTCGAAAGAATACCAACTTATTGTTAGAGATCCCAGCATTGTAAATAAAGTTTTTATGGAGTTGGAAAAGGTAGGGATTTCTAATATTTCAATCGAACAACTGGATCATACCGATATCATCAACTTAAGAAAAGAAGTTAAAGTAAATGCCATAAAGGCCGCCAAGGATAAAGCTTCATCTTTAGCACAAGCAATTGACCAAACCATAGGAAGAGCAGTCTTTATACAAGAAAGAGATAATGCAATCCTACCATACGCAAATGCAAATACATTAAGTGCTGTTGGTGCTGTTCATAGGGGATCTTCACTTGATGAGTATAAGGAAGTTGTAGAATTTGAGAAAATTAAATTAGCGTATGCCGTCCTATGCCGGTTTGAGTTAAAATAAAATTTGGTATAATGTGTTGTCAGTTTTTGCTTAATCCTAATTAGGATTGATAAATCATTTTGCAACAAAATAGCTCCACATTGGTGTTCGTGATGTCCTAGTCAACATTTTCCACTACTTTTGACTCTCTAACCGAACTTACATTTTATGAAATTTGGAACCAAAGCAGTCCATGCGGGTGTAGC
>JBGTGG010000171.1:0-27230 GCA_041746855.1 Cyclobacteriaceae bacterium
TTCCTGCGGTATCAGCTTCATCTAAGCGAAACGTTGTCATTCCGCCTATACGCGACCCACTGGTAGAAATATTATGTGAGTAACGCGCTACACCAAAGTTCGCTGCTGGTGTGAAGCCCTGCGCCTGTTGGCGAATGGCAAGTGCTCCTATATTTCGTTTAGTATCGCGATTGGTAAATCTTGCACCCACTTCTATAGGAATTGGATTACCATTTTCATCCAAGCCAATTCTACGGCTGAAGAAAGGTTGCAGTCCATCCCATGCTTGCATGGTATAAATTTCATTTCCCTCTAAAAAGAATTGTCTTCGTTCTGGAAATAAAATTGAAAACCTGCCTAGGTTCACTACTTGCCTATCAACATCTACTTGAGCGAAATCGGTATTGTACGTCAAATCAAGTACCGAGTTTGTGCCCAATGCCCACTTTAACTCACCACCAGCTTTTACTTCGTTTTCGCTTGTGGTCTTACCTTCTTTATTCTCGCTGGTTGCACTACCAAGTAAGTAGGGATTGAGTTGAATATTCACTCCGTTAATAGCGGGTAACTCCAAACCGGTAAGGATTGCCTCATACGCCATTTGATAAGGGAAAAATGCACGTGGGATGGCCGGAAATGTAACGTATTCATTAAGTCTTCGCATTGACCGCACAAAGATAAATCCTAGTTTATCACCCCCAGGTTTGTACCGTATCGACTTCCAGGGAATAGCAAATTCAGCAGTCCATCCCCAATCGTGAATTGTCGTTTTTACATTCCAGAGCGATATCCATTCACGATTGAAGTTGTTTCCATCAGTGACCAAAATTTCACGCTGCGCACCATAAGGATTGGTTTGAAAAGCGACTGCATTTCGTTTGTCTAATAAACCATCTATTGCAATTCCAAAAAGATCATTCTGAGAGAAATCAAAATCTCGTTGCATGTTGGGTACACGTACCCCTTTCTTTCCTAAACTATCATAACAGACTCCCGAAAAATAAAGATAATTATCATCATAGATAATTCTGATTTCTGTGCGTAGCGAAGCGCCTTGTCCTTGTCGTGGTTCGTATTGTATAAGCTCAGTAATGGGTTTTGTGGTATTCCAAATGGATTCATTAAGATTGCCATCGATAATAATTTTTTCCAATGTTTTAGTTGCATGCACCTCTTGTGGAATGAGTGGCGGAGCAAAAGTGTCCTGTGCCTTACCTGTTTCGTTAAGGAGTAATAGTGTCAATAGCAACCAAGTGAATCTCATCATAGTTTTCACTTAGGTAATCAACACTTTGCGTGAAATATTTCTATAAACCAGTGAACTAATCACAAAAGTCAGTACTGCAAAAAATAAAAGTCCAACAGTATCAGTGCTACGTGTTGAATCAACTTGATCGTAATGAAAAGTAAACGAGGGCAGTTTTTCAAAATCTACTTTAGTCATCCATTCGTTGTTGAACATGCGGGGTAAGAAATAGGCACGCCATTCTTCGGCAAATGCCACGACCTGATTACGATAGGATTCGTAATAACGTGATGAAGTACCTGCTACATCGTTCAGTGCGTTTTGTAAAAGTAAGGAGGGTGAGATGAACCGAAACGATTCTATAAACTGCTGCTGAGCGCTTAGTTTTGTTTGATACTCTTCTAGCACCGGAGCCACTGATTTTTTAACAACATCTTGGGAAGCAAAATATCCCAAGTAAAACTGATATTGATTCTGAATGGTTGTGTCGCGTTGTGCCAACTCCGGGTGATCACGATAGTAACTGCTTAGAATTGTATCAGCCACTTTCTCAGCTTCTGACTTTGCTATGCGCATTTCATGTATCATGTTGATTCGTGAAGGAACAGGATATAAACTATTCGCCAACTGACTGATTGCAGCCGGAAGTAACAAGACCAAGACCACCCAAAAAGAAATAATCGTTACGGCATTAGTACCCGATGACCTGCCAAAAGCATTAACGATGAGCGAGACAGTAAACCAAAAGAAAATGTAAAGCGTAACCAGTGCTACTATCAAAAGAACTGATGAGAATACTTTTACAATGGGGATGCCTGAAATTACCAAGGCAAGGATAAGAGATGTTGTCACAATGGTTGTCATAATAAAAAAGCGCAAAATCATTTTATTAAACAGCCATGCAAAGAGCGACACTGGTTGGGCTAGTGTTAACCTTAATGAGCCTTGTTCCTTTTCAGATGATAATAAATTATAACTGAAGGCCAATACCAATAAGGGTAATAAGTAAATGAGTACAAACGCCAAATCAAAACTACCAAACATGAGTTGCACGGGATTGCTCAACTCGCTAAAACTTAGCACGTACGATTCTCCATAAAGAGTTGGTTTAATGGTGTGCGTAAACAAGTCGCTCTGACCAGTTGAAAGAAATGCCAAAGGAGCAGGCTGCATAGCTGCTACCCTTGGTGCACGGTTGCCAATAAAATTTAATCTTCGTGGATTAAGCCAAGGCTCAACCGTCTTCAAGCCACGCTCTACAGAATCAATGTTAGCTTTAAAATCGCTATCCGCTGCATTCATTACGGCAAGGCTTGCTTCCACCTCGGCTTGGCGTAAAGCCACCTTTTTTGATCCGTTATTGGCAGCAAAGAGGCAAAGTGCGATAAAAATTATCAAGAGTGTTGCTACCCACTTATCGCGCAATAGCTGTAACCATTCATATTTTATTTGATGTAAAAACATAGGAATTGAACTTAAAGAATGCTCATTTTTTTAACAGATACCATTAGCATAAGTGAAGAAGCCACTAACCATGCGATGAGTACACCAATGTTGTTCAGGTTACTGCTCAATATTTGGCTATAGGTCACTGGCTCGTAAGTGAAATCCGGAATATCCTTCCATAATGATTTATCGGCCAGATAATCCCAATCTCCATAGGTTGAATTTTCGGCAAAGTGCATATTGAGTTTATCCATCATCATAATGCGATACTTCTCTGCTGCGTTGCTAAAGTGCCAGTGGGAGGCATAGTCAGTTCTACACAAGGCCATCGATAAAAAACGAGTGGGTAAGTACGGTGAAAGAACTGATGCCACACGGTAAACACTTGTTTGGTTCTCGTAAGTGACCTTCAATTGTTCGTGATGCTTAAAATAAATTTCTGCGGTGTGTTCTTCTCCCTTTTGCATGAGGTAGCCATCCCAATTGAAAGGCAATTGCTGCACACTGTCCACATTGTACTTTTTCAGTGTTTCTTGTTCCAATTGTTTCGCTTCGGCACTAAAAGGGTTGTGTCCATCCAATCCTTTACGCTCGTCTTCCTGTACGGCTGCTACAAACTGGCTTTGTGTTGGATAGGGACTCATGCTTTCTGCTATGCGATTGGCGACTTTAGGCATACCCAAACAGGCTACCATCCAAATAGCAAGCAGTGACACTAACGCAATGTTTGATTTTTTTGCCCATGCAGAAACTACCAGTGTAATGTTAGTAAACACGGCATAGTAGAGTAAATAAAACAGAAACAGAATGGCTAAGGCTCCTATGCTAAATTCACCAAAGTCTTGCACATTGCCTAAGAACAAAACACTAAGAATAAAAACAGGAATGATGACCAAGAGCACAGCTATGAAAAGCCCAAGCCATTTTCCACCTGCCAGTGTACGTGGGGATACGCCCTGGCTTTTAAGTAGCCGCAAGGTCCCGTTTTCCCGTTCGCTAGTAAAGCTGTTGAACCCAATAAGTATGATGAAGAGTGGAATGATGAATAGCAAAATAAAATCAGGAGTGAGATCACCAAAGCGTGAGATCGCAGTTTGATCTTGCGCGGCCATGTACTGCGCATCGTTGCGCTTGTGTGCCTCAAGGTAGATGCTAATGCCCGCATATTTATCTACGCCCTGATCGATTAGTGACAAGGGATATTTTGGCTTGAATGCGTATGTACCGTAATGCGCTGCCGAATGTGGATTTTTATTATCCTGACTCACCCAAACATTCCTTGCATTTTCCTTAGCCGTTACATGTTGGTTGTTCACCCACTGATAATAATTGTTGCTAATGAAAGCGGCTAACACAAGCAACGCAACCATTACAAATGCCATCACGCGAAAGCGGCCTTCGCGTAGCAGTTCTTTTAATTCTTTAAGGGCAATGTTGAGTATCATAAAGTCTGGTCAGTTGAGATTAATGAGTTTACTTAGTAGTATCGCTTATTAGGTATTAATGTGCAGTTTATTTTATCCGCTTAAAATTCATCTTCAATTAGTTCTCTATTAGCCATACCACCAGCTATTCCACCCATTGCAACTGCATACGAAACCGCTCTCATCATACTTGTATTGTCGCCACAAGCAAATATTCCGTATTCAGTGGTTTTTTGGAACAGGTCAATTTTTAAATAGTTTTGTTCTGTTAGTTCGCAACCTAATTGTTTGGGTATTTCACAATGTTGTTCAAACTTTGGTCTTGCATAAAGTGCCTTAATTGTCTCAGATGTGCTGTCTTTAAAAAAAATACTTTCTATTTGTCCGTTTTTATGAGAAAAATAGTCAATTTCTTTTTCTACTATTTTTATGCTGTTCTTTTTCAGTTTTGAAACTTGTTCTTCGGTTAGTGTGTGCTTTCCATTTGTATAAATTGTTAAATCCTTAGTCCAATTATTGATTAGTTTTCCAATTTCAAAAGCAATATCTCCGTTGGCAAATACTCCGGTTTTGGCATTACTGTATTCATAACCGTGGCAGTATGGACAATGAATAATTGAGATGCCCCAACATTCTGAAAATCCTTTTATGTTAGACATTATGTCTATTACGCCTGTTGCAAAAATCAACTTTTTTGTGGCGAATTTTTCTCCTGTTTGAGTTGTAATTTCAAATCCATTTTCTGTTTTTATTCCACTTGTCGCAAGCCCATTGTGAAATTTTATGGTGTCATATTTTTCAACTTGTTTTTTTGCTGTCGTTGAAATTTCTCGGGGTGTTTTTCCGTCTTGAGTAATGAAATTGTGTGAATTGGGTGTCTGAATGTTGCAGGGCTTTCCGCTGTCTATGATTAGAACATTTCTTCGTGCTCGTCCCAAAGCCATTCCTGCCGAAAGTCCTGCATAACTTCCACCGACTATTATTACGTCAAAATTTTTCTTGTCTGTCATTAAAATACATTTTGTAAATACCGTTAAAGGAAATGGTAGGAATAATGCTGTTAATGCAAATCCACCTTGCTTAATTAGTTGGCGTCTTGTTATCCAATTTTTTGTCATTATTTATGGTGTGTCGTTCTGTAAAGTTGCAGGTAATTTGTCTTATTGATTACTACTTAATTCATGTGTTTCAAATACAACTTCTCCAAATCCGTGTGATTGATTTGATCGGTAGTGAGTTGTTCTACTAGTTGCCCTTCACGCATAATGCCAATGTGTGTGCCTGTTTCCTTGGCGCGAAATAAATCATGCGTGGCCATAAGAGTAGCTACTCCCCGTTTGCTCATCTTCATCAACAGTTCAGAAAATTCGTTGCTGGCTTTGGGGTCAAGTCCTGATGTAGGTTCATCCAGTAATAAAACCTTGGCATCTTTAGCCAATGCCAAGCCTATACCCACTTTTTGTCGCATGCCTTTTGAATAGGTTGATAATCGTTTGGCCTGCGCATCGGCTTGCAGCCCTGCTTCTGTTAAAAAATTTCGTAAGGCATTGGTAACATATTTCTTTCCTGATAGGCGAGCAAAATAATCGAGGTTCTCTAATCCAGTAAGGTTAGGATATAGTGTAAGGTTTTCAGGAATGTAAGTGAGTAGTTTTTTTGTTTCTATAGAATTGGCCGCCACATCCTTATCCCCAATAAAGGCGTGACCTGAAGATGGAGTGATAAAATTCAAAAACAAATTGATGGTAGTTGTTTTGCCTGCACCATTGGCGCCAAGCAAACAAAATACATCGCCTTTGTTTACGGTAAAGTTTACAGCGTTAAGGGCGACTTGTCCGTTATAGTTTTTTGAAAGATTTTTTGCTTTAAGCATACATTTATTGGTTTGATTATTAATAGTCAAGTCTAAGTAAGAGTCGCTTTTCTCCGGTATGTGAAATCGGTGGTGAACGATGAACGATTCCTTTATTTTTGTTTTTTGAAGACCCTTCTCCCTTTAGCACACCAACCTCAAAGGGTTGCATGTGCTGAATATTAGATTCATTTTTTATAATCTGATGATTTTCTCCGTTCATAAGCTTAGAACGGTTTACATAAGCATCTTCAATCCACTCGGTGCCTTTGCCTACATAGGTGCAGAGCAAGCGTAAGTCATATCTGTCGGTGTGAAACTTGCTACAGGCGTCATCGCCAACTACTTTGAGATGCAACTGTAGAACATCTTCTTTTATAATGTCCATAAAGGTGATGGCGAGCCTGGCTACATCTTCGGTCAACAAACACTTCCCAGTCAGATACCATTGATGGTTGTCCAGTTGTTCCGACACTACTGCCTTGACACTATCGCGCTTTACAACAGCGTGTATTCCTTTGAAATTATGTTCAATGAGTACATTTGCATACTGTATTATCTCCTGCTGTATCGGTCGCTTTAAACAAACAAAATTTATTTCTCCTGACTGAATGGATGATAACTCGTGTAGACTTGCTACTTGTACAGCTCTACAAATCCGGGGTGCAAAAAGGTTTAATAACATGATGCTACTTATTTTTTGATGGACAACGTTCACATTCGTTGCAGCTTCCCTTTATTAGCATGTGAAAACTTTCGGCATTAAAGATTTCAGGTAATCGTGGAAGGGGTAAAGAATACTCTTGTAAGCAAAATACTTTTTCACACGTTGTGCATTCAAAGTGAACATGATTCGGTGTGGGTTCTTCGGGAGGGGTTAATGCGTATTTAAGTACCCCATTTTCACAAACCACTTTATGAATGAATTTTTTTTGCAATAAGGTTTTAATAGTGCGGTAAATAGTGGTTCTATCACATGGTGAACAAACGACTTGCTTTAGCTCGTTTTCAGAAAAGGCACGTCCAGCATTATTAGTAAAATGAGTTACTACCTCATCGCGCAAACGCGTGTTCCTTAAGCTTAGTTGGTGAACAACCTTATCATGCTTCTCTGTCATCGTCAATTTATTCAAGGTCATCAATAGTCCGTTATTCTAAAGGCCAGGAATCACTAAATTTCCCCCCATTCAAATAGTGCTTGATTTCGTTTTCATTGCAAAGGCATGCTGTAAGTTCTTCTGTAATTTTTGCTATGTTCAACTCTTGTCCGATGATGACTAGTTCATTTAATCGATCTTCCCAGGTAGCATCCCATTTCTTTCTGAGTGCCTCCCGGCTTTCAATAAATGCTGGATTTCTTAGCCGTTGGGATTTAGGTACAGATGCCCACCACTTCCCATAAATTTCTGCTCGTACTGATCCACCTGCCTGACTCCAGAGTATCACTTGGTCAGGTCTGGAAACCATCCAAAAAATGCCCTTGCTCCGAATCACTGAAGCAGGAAATTGTTGCTGTAAATATTTCCAGAGTCTTTCAGGATTAAAGGGGCGATGGTCTCTGAACACGAATGAGTTTATACCATACTCTTCAGTCTCAGGAGTATGCAGATTGTTCAATTCTTTCATCCATCCGGCAGACTGTTGTGCCTTTTCGTAATTGAAAAGATGTGTATTGAAGATTTCAGCAGGCTCAACTTTACTAAAAGATGTTTTAACGATCCGTGCGTCCGGATTAAGTTTTATAAGGGTACCTTCTAATAGTTTTAGGTTTTCGGCACTAATCAAATCGGTTTTGTTCAGCACAATGACGTTGGCAAACTCTACCTGCTCTGTGAGTAGATTGACTATACTTCTTTGGTCTTCCGCGTCATCTATCATCTTGCGAGACAATATTGTGTCGGCACTACCAAAGTCTTTAAAGAAATTAAAGGCATCAACTACCGTAACCATTGTGTCTAACCTTGAGATGTTAGCCAGGTTTAGTAGTTGTTCCCCTGTATCAAACGTGAAGGTTTGTGCTACCGGAATCGGCTCTGATATACCTGTACTTTCTATTAACAGATAGTCAAACTTGTTTTGCTTGGCAAGCGTGGCTACTTCTTTAATCAAGTCTTCCCGAAGTGTGCAGCAAATGCAACCGTTACTCATTTCCACTAACTTCTCTTCGGTGCGCGATAGTTTAACACCGTCTTTCACTAACATGGCATCTACATTTACTTCGCTCATGTCGTTTACTATAACAGCTACCTTTAATCCATCACGATTGTTAAGCACGTGGTTAAGCAGGGTTGTTTTACCCGCACCGAGAAATCCGCTCAAAACGGTTACTGGTAGTTTACGGGTCTTTTTAAAAGGGTTCATCATTTTTTATCGGTGCATTAATTCGTCTCTGTAGTTTTTCAATTTGTGCTTTCATCTCTTGTTGAATCGAAAACATTTGCTCTGGAGTAAGTTCAACAGCCTTCTCATGATTGTGCCCGTGATCAGCATGATCATGTTCAAGAGATTCATTTCCCGGCACTTCCACCACATTGCCTTCCCACTTTTCCAAGGCAGTCCGCCAAGCAATGACCGAGTCTTTTAAATAACTTATATCATTCTCTAGTGTGTCCAATTGTTGATCTAACAATGAAGCCAAGGCAACTGCCTCGTTATGCAATTGGGCTGCATTTGTTAAAAGAACGTCTTCTTTTTTTGAGGGAGAACATTGCGTCATATAAAGCGATAGCATTACAATGGATACAATTTTTTGATTCTTCATATTTCAATTTGTTATGATTGAAGCATTTTTGAGGATAAAATTCATATGATCGACATCAGCATCATTCAAGTGAAGAGTACCTTTTACCACAATAATCTGATCTGCTTTTAGTTTAGGATGTTTCGATGGAAACACTATCTCAGCTACGGATTCGGGGCCAGCACCCCCACAAAAAAAGCATTGTGAGTAGGGATACTTTGAAAGTATAAGGGTATGGTTGTTCCCTAAGTCCATAGGCATATAGTGTCCGCGTAAGGTTACTTCCTTGCCTTCTAATGATTTGATTTTGCTATCGAAAAATGGAATCAGAAAATACTCATCAAACTCTTTCAAAAACTTAGGAGAGAATTTAACTCTTGCAAAAGCCTCCCAGCCGTTGACGGCTTGCGCGTGAATATGAAGGGTGCTTACTAATAAAATGAGTACTATAAGTCTCATATTCCAGTATGGTGTTTTTGACACAGTTTGTAATTGATAAAATGTGCCAGAGCAATTGATAGGGCACCAATAGAGGTAAGAAGAGCTTCATATAGGCCGCTGTCTATGAATTGCCCTAGCAAAATCATGGCAAACCCTGTGATTAAAAACAGCAAGGCATTCAACTTTTGATGATGCCTGAAATAGGAAGGTAATAATGAGAAACATCCAACAATACTGCTAATACCAAGGATGCTATATTCAATAGTCTTATTTTCCAAAAATGATAAAGCACCAAACGCGGAGAATGACAAGAGCATGGGTACGGCAATACAGTGTACGGCACAAATTGCTGACGCCCAAAAGCCTGTGGTATCTAGGGAGGGTTGGATAAAAAATGATTTCATGTTAGTAAAGTTCTTGATGATGTGAAAATCAAAATATAGACTGGGACAACTCTTTCGTTGCACCGGAACGTAACCTGGCTTACCTAAAACCTAATGAGAACACATTCCGCCCAGTCCATAATTACTTCAATCAATTAACATTGATTGTAAATGTCAGATCGATGTCAGACTCACCTGTGTTTGATGATGAAGTAGCTGATTTTAAATCTGGCTGATGCTTAAGTATTACACGGAAAGTCCCTGATGCCGTGGCGGCAGCGGTTGTCCATGATGTACTCAAGCCAAGAGGCAAACCATTTTCATCTTCATCATTGTAATTCACTGCATCTGCGCGAGTGTCAATGTTTCCATTACCTGTAGGATTAGAAAATACATTGTTTGTCCAGCCAAAGAAGAACATATGTTCATCACCTTCTTCTTCTACTTCAGCGGTTATATCGTACTCCTCTTCAGAAGGATCAGCCAGTCCATTGATTAATTCTATCGTAAGTGTATAAGCCTTATTGGTAACCAGATTAATAGGACCATCCACCGTTAAGTCTTGAACACCTTCACCATCTGGATCAGTGGCTGTATCGGTCACAGTAGTTCCTCCACCTGTTGGTGTAAAGGTCAGTGTGGCCTCTGTAATTAACTCAGGAGTATCCTCCTTTTTTGGATCATCATCCTCACATCCCGACAATAGTGCCATTGAGGATATAAGAATACCAGTGATCAACAAGCGAATTGAATTGCGAGTAATTAGAAATTGTTTGTGTTTCATGATTAATTATAGTTTAGTTTAAAATGTACATTTGAAAGAAAGAATTAGGTTTGTTCCCAAATCATCAGCATAGTACCTGAATCGATTCGTATATTCTCGGTACTTTGCATTGAGCGTGTTTTCAGAGGTTACTCTAAAATCATACTTCATCTTTTCCCCATGTAGGGATACACCTGCTGAAATATTCCAAAGCCAGTAGGCATCAGGAGCGTCCATAAAATCGAAATTATCTTTGATCCCTTGAAGTGGATCGGTGTCATTCTCAATAGCTTCCTGAAACTCACGAACGGTAATCGTGCGTGGCGCGCGATATTGTTTATCAATAAATTTCACTTTTGATTCAACAAAGAAATTTCCAGCGTTAGCAACTGAGGAACTTTGATAACGTAAAGCCGCTTCGTAGCGGTTTGAAGGAATGAAAACGAGGTAGTCTTTATTTGTTTCATCCGAAGCACGTAGAAGTGCTGCTTTGGTATTTACTTTCCAGTGAGGGTTTATACTCCATATTCCTGAAAGATCAGCACCTAAAAAGAGTGCATCTGTTTGCGTGTAGCGAAAATAGGGATATACGCCTCTTACATTTTGTGTAATACCTGTTGGACGTAAATAGATATAGTTAAAAATGTAGTTAGCATAGACCGTAGCATCCAGCGTGAAATTTTTCCACTGCCTCTGATAGCTGCTCACCCACTTTACAGCTTGTTCGGTGTTGAAGGAAACATCATCAATGTCCATCACTTCATTTGTGGTGTCGTTTAAAAGTAAACCATACTCAATAGCGGCAGCGCTTTGGTGCGTGCCTAAACTGTATAGCTCAGCCACGTGTGGTGGTCGCCATGCACTACTTATATTCATGCTTAGCACTTGATTTGCCTTTAGTTGGAGAGTGGCTCCAATGGTAGTGCTTGCGTTATGAAAGTTTGAAGTGGTTTTATATAAGGAGTTTTTAAAATCATAGCCTGTTACATTGTAGAGTCGGTAGTCATAGCGAGCACCAATATCTACCGTCAGGTTTTTGAAAAAGTATTTATTAATGCCAAATACTCCTGTTGTCAAAGAAGTAAAATTGGGAATGAAAGGAATACGTTGTGTACCGAAGATGTTATCGTTATCCTGAAACATCCCATTAATACCAAAGCAAGTAGTACGTTTGTCACTCCTGCTTATTTCAAGTTCTGCTTCTACTGTATGCGTATTGAGTTTTAAATCTATCGAGGGAATACTTGAAAGACCTCCAATTCGTATATCAAATTCTTTACGGTTGTTATTTTGAAATGCATATTGAACCCTCCACTCACCAAGAGAAGACTGTATGTGCCCGTTAATCTTTAAGAGGTTGTGACTTACTTCTTGACGCGGCTCTCCTATGTTGTAGCTAAAATCTGAAGTATATTGAGGTGGAGTTCGCTCCATTGCGTTAACCAAATCATCAAGATTGCTTACAGACGTCCCTTTTAAAATCCCAAGCTCTGTACTAAAATGACTAAAGAATACTTCAACCCCTTTGTGCTCATTGTGGTAGCCCGTTGCTACAGAAAAATTTAATTCTTTCACTCCAGTGTTCGTAAGCATGTAGTCTGGAGATGTGAAATCCCCAGCGCGTTTCGTTGTCCCCTGCACACGCCATCCTAAGCCAGTTAAACCTTTAACTCCTCCTTCCAGCGTTCCTGATAGGGTGCCCGATCTTCCATTGCTTTGTATTACTGTATTGAATGATCCGCCCAAACCTGCCTTCTCAGGCAAGGGTGGTGGATTAATTACAATAACACCGCCCAGTGCATCAGTGCCATATTTGATGGCCGATGCATCCTTGATCACTACAATATTTGAAGCCACAAAGGGATCAATTTCGGGAGCATGCTCTGCACCCCACTGTTGACCTTCCTGTCGGATACCATAATTTAAAATAAGGATGCGCTGACTGTGAACCCCATGAATAACAGGTTTGAAAATGCCAGGGCCTGATTGAATTGTATTAACGCCTGGTAATTCTCTTAATGACTCCCCCAATGTTTTTCCGGCTGTCTCCGTGAGTTGCTTTTCCGTAAGCGTAGAAAAATTCTGAACATGCTCAGTGTTTAACAGTCTTTCCTTGACAACAACTTCATTGAGTTGTGTCACATCTGTTTCTAATTGCACTGTGCGCTCAATGTCATCGTCTACAAAAATTGGGAACCTCTGTGTTTTGTATCCAACAAATTGAATTGTTACTTGGTATTCACCTTGACACAGATTGTTAAAACTGAATTTGCCAGCTTCGTTTGTTATTATTCCAGATACTGGCGTTGTCGCAAGCATAATGGATGCACCATTTAGTGGCCTCCCAGCTTCAGACAAGATAATGCCAGAGAATTTCGAACGGCAATTTTGCTGTCCGAAACCTTGAAATGCGATAGATAAAACTATCATCATGAGTGATAGCAGCTTTCGATAAAACATCAGAAGATGGAAGTAATGGAAATAGACCCATGCTAATGGTTAGCAAACCAATTGCACAAAACAGCACTCGCAATGAGTGTGGAGATATTAACTAACGGGAGGAGCCCTGCCGGGAGATTGGAAATCAATTCCTTCTATGTAGCGTTCAAAAGAATTGGAAGAAGAAACAACGCAGAATGTACGCTGGAATGTTATCGTACTGATTTCAGCTAGCTGGTTGTTGTTTAACTGAACATCACAAATGGAGCACTTTTCTTCATTAACAAGGTGAGAGTCGTGATTGCACCCACCGTCACGTTCCTGGTGATATAAAGTGATATGACAATGATCTGCTTCATTCTGTTCTGTGTGAAGCACAGTGGCCTCATGCTGGTGAAAGAGGCTGTGGAATGATTCAACGTTGAATGACCCCAGCAAATACAGGAAAAGCAATGAAATAACCGCCCAGCCTTTTAACAGGGTGAGAACAGTTCGCGCTATTTTCCTTTTTGAAGCCATTTTGGAATTCGAATGCAACGTAATAAGAATTATTCTCAAATGCAATAGTGTTGCATTTGAGAAATTGGAAGCTCTTGTAGCAAGGTGGGAGATGGGTTTTTCTGGCTTTTGAGATTCTTCTTGTTTGTATTCTAATTTCAGCGTGCTGAAACTCTAAATTCTCTTGACTTTGACCAGCCAATAATTGCTGCCTAATAAATGAATTCGTGAGAATCATAAATGATAATCCTAAAAGACGGTGATAGTTTTAGTAAGAGCTTCGCATTAAATAAACTAGCCTTTGGTTTGATTCAATGATAAATTTGTGACAAAAAAATCAACTAGAAATTAATTGCTAGTTGAACATATTACTATTTTAGGCACAAAAAATTACTAATTCGCTAAGATTTATGATGTCTTGGAATAAAGTAGCACGAGAGGTTAAGAACGTTTACTTAGAGGTTGATCTAAAACTTAAAAACGAATCCAAAGTTTGTTCAAAAGGATGCTCTTTTTGCTGCTATCAGGTAATAAGGATGTTCCCAGTTGAAGAAGCTCCTATTTCAAAGTATGTCGAAGATCAACTAAGCTCTGAAATCAAGACCACAATAAAAGCGAACCTTGAAAAGTGGCTCAGTTTCTTGGATGATAACACTCCAAATAAGCAGTTGAATGAACATGACATCAATGAATTTTCTAAAATTGCAGCAAGTCAAAAAATAGCCTGTCCTTTTTTGATAAATCATGAATGTTCGATTTATAAAGTACGTCCCTTGGTTTGCCGTACTCATTACGTTAAGTATTCACCTGAACAATGCGAGATAGACTCATTAAGGGTAGGTGAACAAGAGGGACATAACCAGCAAAAGCATGCCTTTCAAGTATTTTCGAGAGTAGGACGGGAATTCTCAGGACAAGAATCCGGATGGAGGCTTTTACCCTACGCTATTGCGGAGACGTTTGGAATAAGAAGGCAATTTAAGGAAGTCTTATTACGTCCCATTTCTCTTATCTTCAAATGAAATAACTAACGTAGTATAAAAGGCAGACTAAAATTTCACATTTTGTCTGTTCCACACGGAACATTCATTCAAAATCATTTACATTCATTAACAATCCTTCATAAAGCTTAATAAAGCTACACAGTCATTCATTACCGTTAACAATCGTTAATCTGTGCTTTGGGGTCGCTACATCTTTGACCCATGAACACAGCGATAAATCAAAATCATGGGATGGGCAATGGGATTGCCTTTCTTTTCGGAGCAGCATTTAATCTGCTGGCCAACGTAAATCTTTTATTTCTTCTTGACTATGCGCTACAAGCTATTGTGGGTGGTATCATCTGTCTTGCATTCAAAATCATTGCTGATGTTTTCAGTCCGCTATGGTTAAAGCATAAAGACCGAGTAAAAGACTTTGCAAAGCTAAAGAGGGTAAAGGGTCTTAGACTCAGAAGAAAGAAGCGCAATGATCAAGAGTAGTCACCTATTGATCGGAGCCGGTACAGTAGCAGCCATCTACTTTGGTGGCAGCTACTTACTCAAACTGGGTAGACTTTCAAGTGAATTGGAATCTGAAACGAGAGTTTCTATTCACAAGGTAGACTTGAGTGGAATTGAACTCGCCATCCATGTGAAACTCAAAAATCCAAGCGGTGGAAGTATTCAGGTGAAGCATCCTTTTGTCAAGATGATTTATGCCGATAAGACCATAGCATCATCACAAGTAAAAGATATGAACCTAACTATTCCAAAATTCAGTGAAGTCAATCTTGATCCGATCAAAATTAAGCTTGGATTCATAAGTCTGGCCACTACTGTACCGGGGCTTGTGAAAGAGTACAGAGAGACAGGTAAGCTCAACTTGATTGTACACACGGTAACAACAATCAACGATAGTTTACCCTACACAAAAACTGATAATGTCACTTTAGGCGGAGGAAAAGAAGCATGATCACCAGAGGGAAAGAGAAGAAAGGAAGAGGCGTATGGTAGCGGACAGAAGGAGGCGATTAAAGGATGGAAGGGAGTTCGATCATCTCTTTCCTCTGCCAAGTGATAAAGACACAACCATAAAAAAGAGTGCGGATGTAGAAGACACGATGAAGCTCATCCGCAAGGCATTGCCACAAACACTTTGGCAAACACAAAAGATTGCCAAAGTATTGAAAGGCCGAACACTGGAAGAAACGTGCTCGAATATCTGGCACTTTGTGTATGAGCATATTCAGTACAAAAGAGACGAGGATGGGGTTGAGCAAGTACGCAGTCCCAGAAGGGCATGGAGCGATAGAAAGAGCGGAGTTGACTGTGACTGTTACACCGTATTTATTCTCTCCATCCTCCGATCTCTTAACATTCCTTGCCTTGCAAGAATAACCAAATACCCAAAGAGGTATCCGGAGGTTTCACGGTGGCAGCATGTGTATCCCATTGTACCAAAGCCTGGACACATGGAAGACTATATAGAGGAACGTGACCGCTACATCGTGATTGATTGTGTGAAGGACAGATTTGATGATGAACAACCTTATTTAGAATGTAAAGATTACGATATGAGACTGGATTATTTAGACGGGATTGAAAGCGGAGAAGAGATGGATGAAATCGAGTTCACAGATCATGATAATGTTGATCTCTCTGACCTGTCCTCCATCTACGATGGTGAGGAGATGGGAAACATCTTCAAGAAAATTGGAAGTGCTGTTAAGACTACAGTACAGAAAGTAGGAACGGTAGCGCAGAAAGTTGGAGACAAAGTGGGTGATGGAATTCGTGTTCTGAATCGGTATGTGAATCCTGCGACTATTCTTCTTCGCAATGGCTTTCTGCTTGCCATGAAGATAAACCTGATGAATGTCGCTGGGAGGCTTCGCTACGCTTACCTTACCGATGCTCAGGCACAAGCTAAAGGAATTAACCTAAGTGAGCTGCAAAAACTTCGCTCCATAAAAGACAGAGCAGAGACTGTTTACTGGCAAGCCGGAGGTAAGAAAGAAAACCTTAAGAAAGCGATCCTAAGTGGCAAGGGTAACAGTGATAAAAAAGTACCACTGAGTGGTTTCTCAGGTGTAGATGGACTAGATAATGTCTACGCTGACATGGATGAGTACACCATTATCCACAGTCAGGGACTAGAGGGGCTTGGAGAAATCGTCAGTGGTACTGCCATTGCAGCAGCGAGTTCAGCAGTAGCAGCCATAGCAGGTGCCTTGAAACAAGTGAAGGGCTTGTTTACAAAAGGTGGAAGTGATGAAGCCGCCTTTCAAAGCGAGACCAATAATGCTGGTACGGCTGCATCTGCTCCCTCGTCCATCCCGGAAGATGAAGATGCGATGATGTTTGATCAAGCCTCTTCACAATCAGGAGCCTCATTGATTTCGAAAGTCACAAGTGCTATGTCGACTGCCAAACCACTTGTGTCTGCCGTCCAATCATTTGCTCCTGCTCAAGTGAATCCGAAAACAGTAATACCAACAGCACCTGTAATCACAAATGAAGCAACAAAAACTTATTCAAGTCCTGTTCAAGTTACTCAGCCAGTATTATCAACTGAATCTGCCTCCAGCGGAGCTATGCTTGTACGAAGTGAGAGCTCACAAGCAAGCGATGCAATGCAGACTCAGGATACTCAAGCGAAAACTGGATTCTTTCAGAAGACTACGACATGGGTAAAAGAAAATCCTGGTAAGTCATTGCTAGTGGCAGGTGGTGTTCTAACGGGAGGCTACTTGCTCATGAAGGCAATGCGAGGTGGGTCAGCAACCAGTGGACTAAATGGTGTGCCTCCAAAAAAGAAACGGAAAAAGTACACCAAGAAATCCAACGGAAAGAAAAACAAAGTGAAAGCTCAAAATCTATTATAACATGGCAAAGACAAAGAAGAAAAACAAAAAGCAGCATCAAGGAAACGCACTCTTTGGAACTGCACCCGTCATGGAGCATCCGGTAGCTCAAACCGTGACAAAGGGGGGACTAGTAATACTTGCTGCCATTGCAGCAGGTGGTGCAGGCGCGGCTCTTGGAAAACACTCACTACTGGCAGGGATTCCAGTAACACTTTTGGGTTTCCACAAGAAGAATCCATACATCATTGCAGCAGGTCTTGGGCTAACGCTGAGCAATGGATTTCAAAATCAAAACAAGTCAACACCTGTGCAGGGTGTAGATGGTTTTGATATGAAACAAATTGCTGAACAGGCAAAAGACAGGGTGGGAACATTCTTCAAGAATTTCTCAGAGAAACTCTACATCAGTAAAGATGCTGAGCCTACTGCCACCGCAGGACTTGCAGGTGAGCATAGCCAAGAGCAAGTAACCTACTTCGTAAACCCTTACAACAATTCAAAGGAGCTTGATATGTCAGCCATTGATAGAATTCAAGAACAGATTGCCAGCATGAATGGAATGAATGCGGTGGAAGAAGTAGAGCGAGAATTTTAAAGGTGGGGAATGCAGCGGAGTTTTTTAGTTCTCATTTTTCTCTAGCCGCGTTCTCGCCTTTTTGAAAGTTTTAAATGAACAGTAAACAAGTAGTAACAAGTAAACCAAAGTAAAATTATGCTGGGAGCATTAGGACAGCTCATGGAGAGTGAGTACACAAACCCAACGGAGTTGTTGGGTTTGAATGGAGAGATGGATACCGAATTGATGGGGTATCTCAATGCGCTAAACCCCGTACAACGGGCAAAGGCGATGAGTAAGATTGTGAAGCGACACATTCCTTCACAAGGATCTCGTGCAGAGTTTGAGAAGTTCTTTGTGGAACTACCCAAGCACATTAAAGAGCAATTGCTTCAAGGTAAGTTGCGCCTGGCTGATCAATTGATTTACACCATCAAGCCAATCAAAGGTGCCAAGACGATCAAGATGTTTGAGAGTCAGGACGTGAAAGAAGTGAACCTGCGTAACATCAGTAACGCCAAGCTTCCAAAGAACATGGCGCTGCTCGTGTCAGGAATCTATTTGCTACATGGCGTAGCAGATTCAATGGATATTGATGACATCAAGACAACAAAGTTTGATTCCATCGAAAACATTGGAGCGCTTGCCAATGGTGAGTTCAAACTCAAGGCCAACAAAAAGCAACTGGTGAGCGATACTTCTAACCGAAAGTTTGTGACCACCCAGTTTGATATGGTGCCCAAGAGCTTTTACAAACTGGCGAACCCTCGTCTGATTCATGACGATGTGGACATTGAATTTGAAATTGAATTGGGAACCATCAAGGGACTGGATGCAAACTCAGTGTTATATGTGGGTCTTGAAGGAACAGCTACCATTCCTTAGTAGGTCATGGAAAAGCGTTTGGTGGATAAGATCTACACCTTTCTGGTGAACGCGGAAGGGCAGCCGGTGAGCAAGAAGTTCGACCTAGATAAGAATGTTAAAGTGGTACACGGTATCATAATGAGTTCAGACAGGCCAAACCTCTTGTTCTACCGAGGCTCTCAACGGATTGAACTCTCAGGCGAAGAACTTTTTCCTGAAGACTTTGAGAGCAAAATGTTTATGAGTGGAATGGCTGTAGCTCCTGACAACAAATACAAGTCGTTAGGTAATGGAGTAGTAGCCGGAAACGGTGAACTCAAAATCCAATACAAAGACACAGCCAATCCCAACGCTCTTTTTGATTCTTATAAAGTTATCATCAGTCTTTTGTGTGAAATGAAATAGCGATGATAATAACCAAGACCAAAAGGAGATTCATCATAGCTAAACTGGAGATCAATACGCTTGAGCGGTTCAAGCCATTTGAAATCCGGCTTCCAGCGAATGTGAAGAAAGTAACAGGCATTGCAGTAACAACTTCAAGAGCATGGGAACCGGGACCGTAAGCTTTCAATCCAATGACAGGATGGATGTCTTCTTTGTGGCAAGGCTGCAAGAAGAAGGTGTTGAGCCATCAGACGAAGCCTTACTTCAGCTTGAAGACTCACAATTTGATAGTGATAAGGCGTGGGTTACTGGAAATGTTCCGAAGATCAAATCAGTGCATGTAGAAGGTGACACTTCGATCATCCATGCCTGGTTCAAGGGGGAGTCCTTTGAGTACCCTTTTGTCATCACGGTCTATGTAGAATGTGAAACAGCAGAAGAGTTAGTAGAAGTAAGAGCAGAAGAACAAGCAGAGCAAGATAGAATTGAAAAGAGAGACTTTCTGGAGCCAATGGAAATACACTTATGACGGAGCAATTCATTTTAGCGTTTGCGCCTTTGAGGATAAAACAGCAAGGCTACTCGAAGTACCATATCCGTCACAGGGATTTTATCATCGAAGCTGGAAGCACACTGACCATTCCTGCCTTCAATGAATTGTTTTTCATCATAGACGAGCCTGTCGGACTTATGGTTGACTCTGATTATGGCATGTATGATTCTACAGACAATCCAATTGCAGAAAGCATTCATATCCATCGGGGTGAAATCAAGATTATCAATCCAGGCAGCGTAAAGCGAAGAATAAAATTTATACAAGCAATCATAGTGAACTGACATAATTATGGCACTACCCAATAAAGAAAAATACGAACAGAAAAAGATTGACAACCTGTTGCATTATCTAAGACTGTACCACGACAAAGGTCAACCTATTGACTTTGAGATTCTGGTAGATGGCTTCAAGGCTGTTCGAAGAACAAGTGACCCTGATATGTTTACGATGTTTGAAAACTTCGTGACTGCGGAGACACGCTCTATCGAAGTCCTCCTTTTTACAGGCAGTAGTAACAACAACGAGAAACGAATTTTCTACTTCGGAGAACAGCAGAAAGAAGGATTATCGGGTATGGATGTAAAAAGTATCGTTGATGAGGAAGTTCACCGCAAGCTTCGTGAGAAAGAGTTTGACGAACTGAAATATGAAAACAAAAATTTGAAACAACATATTGCTGATCTGGAGTCCGAAGTTGATGAGCTTGGAAAGCAAAATGCACGTCTTGAGATGAAGCAATCTCCTTTAAACAGTTTGCTAGGCGATGTCGGCTCCAGTTTGGTAGAGAGCTTTGTGAAGCGTAATCCCAAACTGATGGCTGCCTTTCCAGGTGGTGAAGCGCTCGCAGGCTTGTTGCAATCAAGCAATGAAGAGGCAAGTGAAGAAACAACACCAGATTCAGAAGTAAGCTTTAAGCCAAAGGTTACTACTTCTGCTCCGACACCAAGTGAAGAAGATGAAGCTGCCGTTCAGTTTGTCAATCAACTTAAGTCACAGTTTAATAAAGAAGAATTTGAGCGCGTGCTTCACATTCTTCAAATGCTTGCCGATGACAAGAGTAAGATTGAACTAATCTTAAATCATGTAAACAACTTATCCACCGCAGCATAAAGGAAGGTGGATTAAACAAGTTGTAAGTCGTAAACCTAAAATCGTAAATAAATGAAATACAGTTTTGAAGTGAGTATTGAAGCGCAAACGCAAGGTGAGGCAGAAGTAAAACTGTTAGCAGCATCTACGCTGATGCAAAAGTTAAAAGCACGCGAGATTGCTAAGCTTGCCGATGTGGTAAAAAATGACCCCATGAAAACAGCCTTGGCGAAGAAAGCCTTGGGTCTATAAAGAGAAAGGAAGCACAGCACATGAAGACAGACCAGCAGAAAATTGAACATCTCAAGACCGTGGTGATTTATTCAACACTGGGTCTAGGCACTGCCACCGGACTGTTTTTTCTGGCGCGTCACTTTTACAAAAAGACAAGAGCGAATGTATCTCAAAAGCATAGTCTGGAGGTAGGCGATCCGGCAACATTTGCCAAGCAATTAAAGATGGCTTTTGATAATGACAATTATGCTGGTTGGGGAACGAATGAAAAGATGGTGATGCAAGTATTCAACGAGATACCATCCAAGAGCATGTACACAAAAGTGCAACGGGAGTACGCTAACCTTTATGGAAAAAGTCTGAATGCTGATCTGGAAGACGAGTTGAGCAGTGAAGAGTATAACGAGCTGATAAGAATTTTAAACGCGAAGAACTAATGGCGAAGAAGGCTAAACAGATACTGAAGGGAAAGAAGGTCGCCCAACCAAAAAAACCAAAAGGAAAAAAGACTACTGTTCCTAAAAAAAGTCAGGCCAAGAAAGGTGCTGTTAAACCCACGAAGGTATTTATCTACGCGTTGGCATTAGCTGCCTTTGGCGGTGGTGGTTATCTGGTATATGATAGAATCAAAAGGAAGAGGTTGATCGAGCAAAATCAATCATCCCCTGGGAGTAATGAGACAATTATTATCAATAACACCCTTCCTTCTTCTTTCAGCACCTTCGCATCAAAAGTCCTGAGTTCAGCCAGTGACAGTTTTCCTTTGAAGAGAGGAAGTCGAGGCAGCAGAGTGACCATGCTTCAACAAGCTTTAGCAAAGACTACTCCTTCCATTTTGATTGATGGGCAATTCGGGCCACAAACAGCCGGAGCACTAAAGTCAGCAGGACATTCAGAGGTAGTGGATGAGACCTTGTTTAATAAAATCACAGGAGTTTCAAGTGGATCACTTATGGTGGTCTTCAATCCAAGCGCACTAGCAAGTAGTCTTTACTCCGCAGCACAATCTAAGAACTTGGAGCAAGTCATCGGTATGTTGAAGCAGCTTAAAACGGTATCTGATTACTCATTAGTAAACGAGTACTATAAAAAGCAAAATTTCATTTCCCGAACAATTGTTACCGACTTACTGGATTATGCTTTCAAAAATAGCGAATCGGCAAAGACGCAGATAAAAAATGAATTCCTGCGCGTGGGTTTAAAGGTGAGTAGCACGGGCAGTTGGAGCTTGCAAGGAATAAGGCTCTACAAAGACCTCATCACCATAAGGGCAACCGTTGTGACGGATGGTCAGAATAACCGGATTCCTGTGCGCAAGGACACGATACTTGGAGACGAGCTCGAAGTAGCTAATGGAATGACTTGGTTCAGGTCTATTGACAACAGCACACTACGCGTCCCAACGCAGGACGTCAAGTACACTTAAAGAAATTTAAAACTAAACAATTAATAAGGATGGCAAAGTTTGAAAACTTCGCAGGTAAGCTCCTGCGATTAGAGGGAGGGTATGTGAATCATCCATTGGATAAAGGAGGGCCGACTAAGTATGGTGTCATTCTTTCTGTATGGCGAGAGCACGGGCACGACAAAGATGGCGATGGAGACATTGACGCAGAAGACATCAAGAAACTCAGTGAAGAAGATGCTAAGTGGATTGCAAAGAAAATCTTTTGGGATTACTTCCAGGCAGATTTCATTCTCAATGATTCAATAGCTCAGTTCATTGTCGATTGGGGTTACAATTCAGGAAGGAAAACCGTTGCAAAAATCGTTCAGCGAATTCTGAATGTTGAGGTTGATGGAATTGTTGGTGTCCAAACGCTCAACGCCATCAACTTCGCTGACCAGGAGCGTTTATTCAATCTTCTTAAGATTGAACGCCAGGTGTTCCTGAACAATATCATTAAGAGAAAGCCAGATCAAATCGTTTTTTACAACGGATGGATGAATAGAGTGAATTCATTTCACTTTAAACAAGCTGCATAAGCGGTAATAATAAACTAAAGGTAAAACACATGCTATCAAGGATTAGAGGAATTTTGAAAGAGTATGGTTTTGTTCTCTACACAAGACCATATGAACTTAACATCGTAGGACTAAGAAGCAAAAGCGTTGAGTCGAATTCTTTTGACGATGAGATTCATGTGTTTTACACTTTACCAAATGGTAAATGGAACTACCACATCTATCCGGCAACCACTGATCCAGGAACATTCTGGTTAAATAATCCTGCCTATCCACAAGGCACAGCAATTCTTGCACAAGGACAAAATGTAGATGCCTATGCCATCGGTAAGCATAGAGGTAAGTATGAAGCATTAGTCCAACAGAAACCAGTTACTGTTATAAGAGATTATGACCGTGATGCCTTTCTGGATTTTGATAATGGTAAAAAACAAACTGGAAATTTTGGCATCAACATCCACAGAGCATCTGTTTCTGGGACAACCAAATCCATTGATGAGTATTCTGCCGGATGCCAAGTATTTAAAAGTGCAGATGACTTTCTGGTATTCATGGAACTTTGTAAAAACCACGCAAAGCTTTATGGAAACAAATTCAGCTATACGCTGATTGATTTTAGATCGCTAAGAAGAATTACACTCAAGCGAGTAATAACAGCAACAACCATTTTCGCAGCAATCGCTTTGGGCTGGATTTTTAAACCAAACATCGATTGAAAATGGAAGGGCTTACTCCACCATTTTATTCAAGAACCGATGAGCTGCTTTATAAAATCTATTTGAAGCTTCAGACAGGAAATATGTCCGGACTAACGGCAAACGATATTAATTCGCTTTCTAAACTGAATGCAATCCTTGAGGATTCAGACCTTATAAGTCAAACCCAATTGGGCGATGCAATTATGGCTTTGAAGGGTAATGTTCCGGTGAGTGCTAATACGCTAGAAAAGCTTTACAATATCATTCAAGGAATACAATCGCTCAAACGCGAGGATATTGACACGTTGGAAGAATTAAATGCAATTCTCACAGATGCTGATTTAGTACGTATTCAGGATTTAGCGGATGCTTTAGTCGCGCTCAATCTTAAACAAAGAAGCTTTCAGTTTTACTTTCCAGACGACCATTGGGATGATGACCACCCACAAAGCATGAGAAGAGATCGCTTTGTCTTGCGAGGTAAAATCACCTCTATTGCCCAAGACTTTACTAATTCCCTATCGGCAGTATCCTATAAAACACGAATTGATACATCAAGTACATGGGCATATCACTTAAATGTGAGCGCATTACAGAATTGGATTAATACTAACATCTTCGGAAATGAGCAAACAGGAACTAGGTATTGGATCAGGTGCATTCCTACTTATAAATCTGGATATGATAGCGAGGCTGCTTGTGTTTTGTTTTACACCATTAATGGTTAACACTCTTATGTGCTTGATTGACAGGGTAATGTTTATGTCTTTTTTCGCCACCAAAGCAAAAATCCAGTAATGCTTAAAAGTCCGGGAGTAAGTCCAAAAATAGAGTAGAGAATCTTTATCCAAATAGTTCCATAAACCCCAGAATGAATTGGAAATACCATGCCCTCTAATTTCTCACGGAAAGTCTTTTGAGAAAGAAACTTTGTCTCAAACGTGTTAGACTTGATAATAATCTCGTCTATATAGTCTCCAAAGAAAAAAGATAACTCACCTGAGTATCCAAAAACATAAGTTGATTTATCAGAGATTGTTGGAAGATTGATGTTTGTAGCTTTAAACGATGGATATTTGACGCTAATCTCATTTAAAACTGCATCAATCGAAAAATCAATCGGGATACTTTTAAATGTATTTTCCTCTGCTATAAAATTAGACTTCGTAAAAGCATATCTCATCATCCAAAACGCTGTAATTGCAATAATGATATTAAAAATTAATGACCATACACCAATAACACGATGAAGCCCAGATGATATTGTTCGCCAATTTTTAAAATTCAATCTGATCTTAAAAAGCAGGACTTTAATAAGGTGTTTTCTGTAAACAATAATGCCCGTTATACAAGAAATGAAAAGTAACACTGAAAGTATTGCAACAGCTAAATCACCCCATATAGGAATTGTGAAAGTATAATGAAAGAGTAGAAGCCAATCCATCAATTGATTATACCTTTCGCCACTATGAAGAATTTCCCCAGTATATGGATTTAAAAATGCCTTATACTGGATGTTCTCCTTCATCATAAAAAACTGATATGAACTACTTTCCTTCTGAGGAAGGTTATCATATCCAATGTAATCCATATCATAAAACTTCGATTGGACTATGTGATATGCGCTGTCGAATGAAATTTTATTTCCTAATGGCTTTACTGTTTGAAGATCTGAATAGATCAAGTCATCAATCTCATTATTAAATACCAGAACTGAACCCGATAATCCAATTAATAACAAAGCTATACCGGTAATTAAACCGGTATAGCTGTGTACTTTAAAGATTGCTCTTTTTAGTTTAGAACTCATTAGAAATTATAACCGACTGACAATCTAAATGATCTCGGATTACCAATCCACAAGTTAGCTGGCCCATAGGCACCATAATAATACCTTACATCAGCCAAGTTATACAAGCCAAGATTAACAGAGGCATTTTTATATTTATAAGAAATATTTGCGTCCAAAGTGGTGTACCCTGGAATTGAGAATCCTGTTACAAAGGTTTCTCTTTCACTAATTGAGTTAAGACCTGCTCCAAAACTTAATCCTGAAAGAACCTTTGTGAATCTATATTTTAACCAAGCGTTAAAATTATGTTTTGGGGCATTGGGGAATCTACCTTTTGCGTAAAAATCAAAACCCGAATCACCAGGAGTGTAGGTATCGTTTAAAGCGTAATTGACAACAAAGTTGAAATTATCTGATAGTTCTCCATTTACTGAAAACTCAATGCCTTTGCTGGTTACATTATCTATTTGTATTAATCGTAGGCCTTGTGAATCAGTTGGGTCTGAGGCCAGAACATCATATTTTTCAATATAGTATCCGGACAACATTCCAAAGATTTTACCACCTAGTAACTCTTGCTTAATGCCAATTTCATACTGGCGACTTTTCTCAGGGTCAAATGGGCCTCCACCTCCTCTATTAGATCCATATTGAGGTTGAAATCCTTGAGTATAACTTCCATAAATAGACAATGATGTTATAGGCTGATAGAGAACACCGATTCGTGGTGTTAAAGCGTTAGCCTCCAACGTATCTCTAAAGGTTACCTCATTGGTAATTAGATCAAAAGCTTTTGTATTATAATCATGCCTTTCTACTCGAATCCCTAATAGGGCTTTCCACTTATCGCTAATCGTTATTTGATCTTGTAAATAGAGTGCAAACAACCGCGTATTATCCGTATTGCCGGTTTGATAATCTGCATTTGCTAACGCTGATGGAGACCTGTCATAACTAGCCCAGGAAAATTCTAATGCATCAATTGGTAAATTTTTAGTTGATAGCCCAGCGTATTCATAAGTTCTGCCAGTGCTACTAAAATCAATTCCTCCAATAAGTGCATGACCAATACTTCCAGTTTTTGTACTAAAAGTTACATAAGAGCTTGATTGATATTGGTAGGTAGGATCTTGTTTAAAATATCCGTGTGACATATTCAACGAGTCATCCACCACCCCAGTTGAGAAAGCATCAGGTGTTACATCAAATTGATCTTGAAATGTATTAGCTGCCCTGAATAACGTAGTAAATTTCAGAGAACTATTAAACTGATGATTAAACATTAACTGATTTGAAAGTGATCGGGTCTTGCTAAATCCCTTTGGATCGACCATAGAAAAATCTCGTGGTAATCTATCCAAGTCCCATTCGTTATTACCAACCAAAAATGCCGGAACCCCTCGCTGATATCCCATTGTTCTCTCATCATTCGAGAAATTTAACTCATAGTTCAAAGAAGTGTTTTGAGAAAAGTTGTATTGAAGTTGAGGAGCAACGAAAATATTTTTAATGTCATGATTGGGATCTAATTGACCTGTATTTTCATAACCTAGCACAAAGCGATAAAGCAATTTACCGTCAGTGACTACTTTGCCTGTTGCATCGGCCATTACTCTGAATTGATCAAAACTTCCGTAAGTTAAATTTACTTCATATCGAGCTTTCTCTTGAGCTCTTTTTGTAATGTGGTTTATAACTCCCCCAGGATTACCGGCACTGAATAATATAGAAGCCGGTCCTTTGATTGCTTCAATTCTCTCAATATTATAAGTGAGCGCCCCTTGATCAAATTGATAAAAATCACCACGTATCCCGTTATAAGCAAAATTACCTGGACTTGACCTAAAACCTCTTAACACATAATCGCTGTATTGCGAAGATGAAAAAGCATTCACCCCAGCCATTACTTTTGTTGCCTCCCCAACAGTTTGAATTTGTCTGTCATTTATCAATTCTTTGTTAATGATTTGGATAGACTGAGGTACTTCTAAAACTGGAGTCTCAAGCCTTGTACCTGTTGAAGAG
>JBGTGG010000172.1:0-10052 GCA_041746855.1 Cyclobacteriaceae bacterium
TCCGTTCCTACAATTGCTCCTGCATGCATAAGAATATGACTACCAACTTGAGCACCAGCACCGATCTTTACCCCCATATCCAGAAAGTTTCCATGTCCCAGGTGCACAGATTCCGGCACCAGTGCCGTTCCATGGATTGCATTCACGGGCTGAACTTTCCTTTTTTCATGAAGCATTTTAACGAGGCCTTTCCGCAGCCGGGTATCATCAACCGCCACAAATGCCTCACTCTTTTTTCCAATCAACTTTAGAAAACCATCATCATCCGTGCTTCCCAAAACCGTGACGGTATCAATTTCTTTTCCATGCAGCGATTTCGTATCGTCCAGGAATCCAAAAACAACAACTTCATTAGTATCGAAAATTTCTTTAGCGGAACGACCCAGCGTGTCTGCTCCAAAAATTATTACAGGATTTTTCATTTAATCAATTATTCTATACGCTTCTGTGAACTGACAAGCTACAAAGGTAGAGGTGATGTTGCTACCAAACAAGACAAGAAAATTTACTTTACAAGAAAACGATTACGCTGTGTTATCCAGGGGTTTGCCAACAACAACAGAAACACAAAGAATGGATAAAACCCCACGCGGTAACGTACAAGTGTACCCATATTTGGAGTTGACAGTGCAAGAAAAAAAGCCAACAACATGATATAGGTGATCACCCCAAGCAATACGAGCAGATTTGGTGTGATGGAAATATTCTTTAAACGCTTCAGCAAGTTTAAAAAAAGGACAAGCACTGCCAATGTTTCAACACCAGCAATAATTTGAAATAAAGACCGAGCCTCCCAAATACAGGGTCTGAACAATCCCGAAACAAGTGCCCACGGTGCATTTAGCAGAAAGCTCGTCAGCGTTGGCTCCAGATGATAATAACCAATCAAATTTTCAGGTTTTGAAATTACCCGATACGCCTCATAGTTCTTTATAACCACTTCTAAAATTCGGGAAGCATAAAAATTAGGATGCAACTGTGTTACCAACAACGAAGGAAGAATTAATATCCCTAAAAACAGTATTACAGTTTGTAAGGTACTCATTGATCGTTTTTTCAAAACCAATCGGGCAATCAACATAGCTCCTACCGATATCAATAGAATACCAGCATAATAATATTTTAAATTCCAAAGCAACCAGAATCCGATTATCAAAACCACTACATCAAATATGTTGATCTTGTTCTGCACCCAGTATTTCAAAAAAACATAGGCCACTGCAAATAGTCCCGCCATTGCAATACTCTCTTTCATTAACCCCGATGACCAGAATACGACCGAAGGAAAAAACAAAAACGCAATAACTGCTGCCTGTTTCGTGGCCGGGAAAAATTCAACAATTTTTTCAACTAACTTCCACACACTGAGAAAAGAAACTAACGAAAACAACATCGAAACCATCCAATAATTGCCAAAACTTATTAAATAGCCAATTGCAGTAAGCTTACTAAAGAACAACGCGCGCGGTTGTGTCAATTTTAATTGACTCCAAATCGTAAAATTTTCGTCTCCATTCCAAAGAAATTGAAAAAACTTCCTGGTATCGGTGAATGCAAGGTCAGCTATTTTTTTTCCATCTTCAAAAAAAACAAACGTATCTCCGGATTCATAATAGTAGCTGTACAGCACGCCCACTCCTATTCCGCAAATGAGTTTAAAAAAAAGTCCGGGTATAAAGTATTTTTTTATAGTGGCATCCGCTTTTTGAAATTCCCTCACACCGAAGGAAATCAAAAGGCAAAAGAAAAGAATGGAAGATATATAAATCACTTTGGGCTCACCAAATGAATTCCAATAGAACACGAAAGGCATTTGTGCTTCACACAATAGTGATTATATAAACCAATCATGGCCTGGGAATCAAAAGAGGATTTTCCAGACCAACCCAACTCTTTCCATTGACGGACAATGGTATTGTTTTCCAAAGGGGTCTTTTGCAAAAAATTGATGGCTCGTTCCATATACACGTAGTTGTCTGTGCGGCTGCTGTAGGTTGCCAATAAAGGTACAACAGAATTTATAATAATGGAGTGTATTGAACTTTTGCCAATCGTAGGGATTTTTGATTTCGCCTGCTTGCGGAAATGATAATGTTCCTGCCAGTATTCGGATACGGGATTTAAAAACAATCTACAAAGTTGTGTGTGGTCGGTGATCGACAGGATGCTGGAGAAAATATTCTTGTGGTTAATAAGTAAGGACGCTAATTGACTAATCCTGACTGTAGGAAAATTTGCCGGGCGTAATCGAAGAAACCGCCATTGTGAATAATGAAGCGGTTCCAACGAATATTTTTGTCGTAATACTTTAAACTCCCTTCGCAACAATTGATAATACGCATCCCCTTTCGTTAAAGAAAGAATACCTGCCTGCCCAAATAACAAGGCTTCAATTTGCAGCGGTTGATCAGCGTGTTTTAATAATATCTTATAGGGTAGTGATTGTGCCAGCACAATAAAGGGTTCTTCATTTACTTTGAATCCAAAATTCTTACAAAGCAATCGGTAACACGTTTCTTCCCAATCATTTTGCGTGGCATTCAAAATAGTAAGCACACCTTCCGATTTCTGTTGTATCCTTTCCACCAGCACCTGATCAAGGGTTGAGAGCCTGATAATTTCAGGAACTTCCACTAGTGAATTTGAACAGGGAATGGCAGCAGCGCTCTCCACTAATTTCCGATAGCGTGTAATGAGTGTTTGATCCACGCGGCCTTTTAAAACTACGGTCGGAATGGTAGTGCCATCCATTCTTTGAATGCCTGCATTGTCTTCCCACACCACATGCAATATTACGTTATCATAGGCTTGATCTTGATCATGATGGTGATCAAACCATTGTGATGATTGGTAGTGAATTTCAACATTGCCAACCCATTCAATACCGCCAATTATAATTCTCGCCTGGCTGAAGTCGGGCCCGGCATCCGTATTGTAATGACCAACATGCAACACTTGCACATCTTCACCTTGCGTGGATGTAAACGATTCTTTATTGAAATACTGGTATTGCCAGATATAATGGAGAAAGGATTCTTGCATAGTGGCGAACGGTTTGGAACATACAAGCGAGTTTACAAAAAACGATCGAGATATCCTTTCATTTCGAGTTGTACTTTTTCAGCAGCCTTTCCAGCAGCCTCAGCAAAGTCATCTTCTACCGAGGCATAGATAATCGCGCGCGCAGAATTAACGAGCAATCCGCATTCTTTCGTAAGCCCCTGTTCAGAAACCATTTGCAGATCACCACCCTGTGCGCCAATACCGGGAACCAGAAAGAAATAATCAGGCGCGAGGTCACGAATAAATTTGAACTTCTCTGCTTGTGTGGCCCCCACCACATACATTAATTTTTCCGGTGATCCCCATTCCTGGGATTTGAGAATAACTTCTTCATACAGTTTCCGCTCGGTCACTTTCGATTCAATCAACTGAAAATCGGCACTGCCGGGATTGGAAGTGTGTGCCAGCAAGATTACCCACTTGTCTTTAAACTTTAAGAAAGGCTTTACGGAATCTTCGCCCATATACGGAGCAACGGTTATCGAATCAAAACTCATTTGTTCAAAAAAAGCCTTCGCATACAATGCAGAAGTATTGCCAATGTCGCCACGTTTCGCATCGGCAATGGTGAAAATATCTTCCGGAATGTAGTCCAATGTTTTTTGCAGACTTGTCCACCCTTTTGGACCGAGCGCTTCGTAGAAGGCAAGATTGGGTTTGTACGCTACACAATAGTGATGGGTAGCATCAATAATTTGTTTGTTGAATTCAAAAATCGGATCATCGGAAGCAAGTAAATGTTTTGGTATTTTATCCAAATCTGTATCGAGCCCAACGCATAGGTAGGATTCTTTTTTTTTGATTTGCTCAAAGAGTTGTGCTTTGTCCATGTAGGAATGTTAACGGGGTGAGGTTGGTTTCTATTGGCCTAAGTAAAAGCTTTAAAACAAAAGAAGCAATCCTTTCCGGGATTGCTTCCTAAATTCTTCTATGGATGGTCGGTTATCGTAAATCAATCACTTCAATTCCCGGATGTTTCGACAAATCGAAAGTAAAGAAACTGTCATCTACCTTGATATTCGGGACGAACTTCGTGATTGTGTAGGTGTACCGGTTTTGGCTCTTGTCGAACATGGTCCAGCTTTGGATACTTTTATCATTCTTTGCAATGTTCATCCTGATTTTAAAATACTGAGCATCTTTCTTTTCAGGAACTAAATCAATCACATGGCATACAACACCGCCAATGGTTTTGTCTTCCAGATACAAATACTTAAATCCCTTTTTATAGGCATCGTAAATTTTCGCGGGATTGATATCCTCTGATTCCGGATCGTAATTATCAATATTCACTTCTTTTATGTCGGGCAGGTACGTCCACATGGTGGTGCCGTTGTTGATGATTTCTTGTCCATCCAATAAAAGCCGGAATTTTCCGCCTTTTACAGTGATCTTTCCACTGAATTTTTCATTCAACTTTTCGACATCATTGACCAGGGTATACGCGATATTCGCTTCAAAAGCAGAAATCTCCTTGTACTTCTTACTCATGGCATCCAATATCTCTAAGGCCTTGGGGTCATACTGGGCCGAAGCTACATTTACCAAAAACACTGAAATCAATCCAAATACTAGCTTTTTCATTTTTCCTTCTTCCGTTTACCTACAATATAATTATTACTGGTGTTTCTCTTTCAACTCATTCAATAACTGTTCCAATCCCACTTCATCTTGAATTAAAACTTCCCGCGCCTTGCTTCCCTCAAAGGGGCCAACAATGCCTGCAGCTTCCAATTGGTCAATCAACCTTCCGGCACGGTTATACCCGAGCTTCAACTTTCGTTGGATGAGGGAGGTGCTTCCCTGACGATGCGCCACAATTACCCGTGCTGCATCTTCAAATAGCACATCACGATCGGTAAGATCAACTGCTCCCGGCCCGCTATCTTCATCGCCTTCAAACTCCGGCAACATATAAGCAGAGTCATAGCCTCGCTGCGATCCAATGAATTCACAAATTTTTTCAATTTCAGGTGTATCGATGAACGGGCATTGCAAACGCAATATTTCCGAACCTGTGGAGAGCAGCATATCGCCCATTCCCACCAGTTGGTCCGCTCCACCGGTATCCAAAATGGTCCGTGAATCTATTTTGGAAATTACACGGAACGACAAACGTGCCGGGAAGTTCGCCTTGATTACCCCCGTGATTACGTTCACAGAAGGCCGTTGTGTCGCCACCACTAAATGTATTCCGATAGCACGCGCAAGTTGCGCCAACCGCGCGATGGGTGTTTCCACTTCTTTGCCAGCCGTCATCATCAAATCGGCAAGTTCATCGATCACCAACACGATGTACGGAAGAAAGCGATGTCCTTCTTTTGGATTCAACTTGCGATCAACAAACTTAACGTTGTACTCTTTTAAATTCTTTGCGCCCGCATCCTTCAACATCTCATACCGGTTCTCCATTTCAATACACAATGCATTGAGTGTATGCACAACCTTTCTCGTATCAGTGATGATGGCCTCCTCACTGTTCGGCATCTTGGCGAGATAGTGCCTTTCAATTTTACTGAACAAGGACATCTCTACTTTTTTCGGATCGACCAATACAAATTTCAGTTGTGATGGATGACGCTTGTATAGTAAAGAAGCAAGGATAACATTTAAGCCGACCGATTTTCCCTGGCCAGTTGAACCTGCCACTAACAAGTGGGGCATTTTGGTAAGATCAACTAAATACGCTTCGTTTGAAATTGTTTTTCCCAACGCAATCGGCAACTCCATGTTGCTCTTCTGGAATTTTTCAATTTCAAGGACCGAGCGAATGCTTACCATTTCGCGATTTTTATTTGGCACTTCAATACCGATCGTTCCCCTTCCGGGGATTGGCGCGATAATACGAATTCCCAACGCTGACAATGACAAAGCGATATCATCTTCCAGGTTTCGGATTCGTGAAATTTTTATACCTGCATCCGGAACAATTTCATACAGTGTAACCGTTGGACCGATGGTAGCCTTAATACTTTGAATACCGATCTTAAAGTTGATCAGCGTTTCAACAATCCGGTCTTTATTCTGTGTAAGTTCTTCTTGCGTTACCTGGACTTTACCGGCTTCAAACTCTTTTAGTAAATGAAGGGGTGGGAATTTGTATCCACTGAGATCAAGTGTAGGATCGTAGACACCATGCTCAGCGACAAGCTTCTCTGCAACTTTATCGGTATCGGTTTTTTCTTCTATTGTAAATTCAGGTTCACCGGTTACTTTCTTTACGGTTGGCTTTGGCGTGTTGATTTCCAATTCCTGAACGGCTTCGATCGGCTCCTCTTCTATTGGTTCAGGTTCTTCCGTTTTCAATTCAACAGGAAGTTTTTCCGGCCAATTATCTTCATCATCTGTGTACGCTGATCCTAGCAATCCTTCTTCACCATCCTCCTCATCTTTTACAATCGCATCCAACCCCATTGGTTTTGGATCTTTCACTTTAAAGGCCGTGATCGCTGTGACATTGAAATAAAAGATGATGAAAATAAAAAGTGATAGAATCAGAAGTAAAAATGTTCCCCAACCGAATAATCCGTTTGCAAGTTCGGCTAACGTAAAGCCCAGTCCGCCTGCAAGAAAACTCCATTCGCTCACACCGGAGTTGATCAGGATCATGTATCCTAGTAAAAGTGAAAGCCAAAGGATAGCAAAAACCGAAAACATCAAAAATGAAACAACCGGAAGCAACCTTCTTTTGAAAACAAGTCGGAAACCAATGGCGAAAAAAAGTGGGGGAATAAAAAAAGCTGAAACACCAAACCATCTAAAAATAAATGCGTGGGAAGAAATGGCGCCAAACAAACCCAGCCAGTTTTCAACTTCCCTTCCTGATTCCAATAGCCCACCTTCATTCCAGGCTTCTACTACACTCTGATCGGCCTGACCTGTAAACAAGTAGGAGACAAAAGAGATAAATAAAGCAAGCGATGAGATCAATAAAAAAAATCCAACTGCCAGTTTAAACCGGGCATCCTGAAGAAATTCAAAACTCAGTTTTCTGCCGGGCGATTTATCCTTTCCGGTTTTCTTCTCCTTCTTAAAGGTATTTGATTTATAGGTGTTCTTGGCCATCTTTTTAATTGTGGCAAAACTAACGAAAAACAGCGAAACTGTGGCACATTACAGGTTTTATGTTAAATATCCGGCATTCAAGGGTATTCGCGTCACCGTTCAAATTCTGCTTCAACAATCACAAAGTTTAGTATCTTCATTCTCGTGAAAATCCCTTTAACCAAAACACTACTTTTTCTATTCCTTCTTCCGGCTGTCTTACACGCTCAAAACTATCATTTCGAAAAAATTACAGAACTGCAGGGGCTATCCGATAATCGGGTTACCTGCTTTATGAAAGACCAGACCGGGTTTATGTGGATAGGAACTGAAAATGGTTTGAACCGGTATGATGGACATGAATTCACTATTTATCGACCGGGGCAGCAAAAACGATCGCTATCACACGAACATATCAACGCTGTGGAAGAAGATGCGAATGGCAAGTTGTGGATCGGAACATGGGGGGGATTAAATTTACTTAACCCTCAAAACGATAGTCTCTTTGTTTTTACACCCGATGATTTGGAATCCCGACCGGGAAAATCAAAAATTGCCAGCAGCGTAATCTGGGACATCCATATCGATAAAACCAATCGAAAGTGGTTGGCACTTGATGCCCGCGATCTATGCTTTTATGATTCACAACGCGATGAGTTTGTTTACTTCCCATGGCGGAAATTCGTTACCACCCTGTTTACACCACAGGCTGATGATTATTACGCTATTCAGAAAATTGAACAGAAATCCGAAACTGAAATCTGGTTGGGAACAACATTAGGATTGTTCAGTTTTGATGTTGCACTGGAAAAATTTAAATACCACGGTGGCGATTTGCGTCAGGATTTTTCAAGTATGCAATTCGATAGCCTCAGCAATTGGTTGTTTTTCGCACAGGAAAATTTATATGTCTACGATTTAAAAAAAGAAACACTTGAAAAAATAAAGAAAGACCCTACTACCATTCTGCAACCCGAAAAAAATTCCACTCCAATTCTAATTCCTTCCGGTTCTGGTTTGTGGGTAATCAATCCTTTAAATAAGCAAGCAAGTGTGCATCCATTAAAAGAAGCGAACCCACTTACGCTTCATCATAGCAAAGTAAATGCACTGTACAACGATCAGGGTATTATCTGGATCGGAACACAAACGGGTATTGGGCTACATGATCCCCACACGGATATTTTTCCTTTCATTCGCGTTTTCCCCGACACTTCTCAATTTACCTCCGGAAACGTTTACCATGTCCTCGATCATCAGGAAGATTCGACATACTACATCAGTTCTTACACGCGGGGGAGCTTAACAATCCTGAATAAAAAAACAGGAACCCGAAAGGAGTTGTTGGAAATAAATGGAAAGCGGTTGCTCAATTGCGCTAAAGTCTATGAAGATTGGATGCACCGGCTATGGATTTTAACCAGGCACACCATTTTTGTTTCCGATCAATCCCGAAAAAAATTCAGCGTATTTACACCTCCCGGTGAAGGAAAAGATTACCAGTTTATGGACATGGTGGAAGACACAGATGGAAATTTTTGGTTTGCCTCCCTGGAGTATGGTGTCTGCTTTTATGAAGCACAAACTAAAAAATGGACATTCATTGAGAAGGATCCGAAGGCGCTTTTTGCTTCCCGTCCTTCTGCTTTGCTTTCTGATTCCATTCATAATGAAATTTGGATTGCGGATTACAGTTTCGGGGTTTTTCAATATCAAGGGAATTCAAAGAAGTTTATATATCATGGCGTGAACGCCAGTAGCACAAAACATATTCAATCCTCGCTGACTTATGGCCTGACACTTGACAACGAAGGAAATGTGTGGGTGGCCACCACTTCCGGTGGTGTGAGCAAATATTCTCACAAAGAAAACGCATTTACTACATACTCCATGAAGACAGGGCTGGCGGAAAATACCATTCACGCTATTCAAGCCGATCGCAACGGAAATATCTGGCTGGCATCAAACAAGGGATTAACCTGCATCGATGTCAATGGAAATATTTTAAACCATTATGATAAAAAGAACGGCCTTCTGTATGGTAGCTTCAGCACACCGTTTACCATCAATGCCTCCGGGGAGATCCTCATCGGAACAGCCAATGGTTTCTTGCAATTTAATCCGGATCAACTAATACCGGGCTCTGTCGATTTTCCAATTGTCATCACAGATGTTTATCAGGAAGATCAACTTGTTTTTAATGGAAGCGAGTTTAATTATAATGAGAACGCGTTTACGTTTAATTTTTCTGCACTTACCTATTCGTTGCCTAAACAAGTAACCTACTACTACCAACTAAATGGTTACGCTGAGGAGTGGATAAATGCCGGCAACAGTCACAGCGCACATTTTACAAACCTAAGTAATGGAGAGTATATTTTTCATGTGAAAGCTGTTGACCATAGCGGAAAAGTTTCTTCCAATATTGCTAGCATCTCTTTTACGATCAACCCTCCTTTTTGGAAAACAAGTTGGTTCTTGTCCCTCGTGGTGATTTCATTCCTTGGTGGGCTGTATTTCTGGTACAGGACGCTGACACAAAAAATAAAAACAGAAAAAACCCTTAATGACTTTGCCACTTCCCTTTACGGGCTAACTACGCTGGATGAAGTTTTTTGGATGGTCGCCAGGAAATCGATTAAGCTATTGGATTTTGAAGATTGCGTTGTCTATTTCGTTCAGGACAATGGAACGTTGATTCAGAAAGCATTGGTGAACACCCAGTACCCAGGGCTGAACAAAATCAACAACCCGTTGGAGATTGAGATGGGAAAAGGAATTGTAGGATCGGTGGCACAATCCGGAAAAGCAGAAATCGTTCGGGATACTTCAAAAGATATGCGCTACATCGTTGATGGTGAAAGACGGTATTCAGAAATTTCTGTTCCAATTTTTGCGGAAGGAAAAGTGTTTGCCGTCATTGATTCCGAGCATTCGAAAAAGAA